>JAWLEO010000005.1:27569-126546 GCA_041686075.1 Bacteroidales bacterium
TCTCAGAGGAATCTGAACAAAGCAGAAATGCTGAAGCTCATTTAATATGGGATTGGGATTTTTAGGAGAAGGTGACATAAATATTGCCAAAGATCATTTTCAACAAGTTGTAGAACTTGATGTGTATCATCTCTGGGGAAGATCATTATTAAAACAAATTCCTTAATTCTAATAAAAAAATACAGGATTTTTAAAGAATACATTAAATGTATCATAAAAATTGAATATATATGAAAATAATAAAAGTTATTAGCTTTTTAATTTTTTTTACATTGATAACTTCAGTCATTTTTGCAACAGAGTATCATGTATCGAAAAACGGAAATAATAAAAACAACGGTACAGCGTTAGCACCATTCAGAACCATTTCATTTGCTGCACAGAAAGCCCAGCCTGGTGATGTAATAATGGTTCATGAAGGCACTTATAGAGAACGAGTAAATCCGCCCCGTGGTGGCGCTTCAGATATGCAAAGAATCATATATCAAACAGTAAAAGGGGAACATGTAGAGATTAAAGGCTCTGAGATTATTACCGGATGGAAAAGGTTTAAAAATGATGTATGGAAAGTCACTATCCCGAATGAATTTTTTGGCGATTACAATCCTTATAAAGATATAATAGCTGGAGATTGGTTTTACGATTATGGGAGGAATCATCATACAGGTGAAGTTTATCTCAACGGCAAATCTTTGTATGAAACAAACATACTAGAGAATGTATTGATAGCAAAAACTATCCAAAACTCATCAGGTAAAGAGTTATTCCCATGGTACTGTGAAACCGACGAAAAAAATACTTACATATATGCTAATTTTCAAGGTTATAATCCCAACAAAGAAATAGTGGAGATTAATGTGAGAAAAAGCTGCTTTTATCCAGATAAGCCCGGAAGGAATTACATATCGGTAAATGGATTTGATATGAGCCATGCAGCGACTCAATGGGCCCCGCCGACAGCTGAGCAGATTGGTCTAATTGGTACTCATTGGAGTAAAGGATGGATCATTGAAAACAATATTATCAGCCATTCTAAGTGCACAGGTATTACATTGGGGAAAGATAGGGAGACTGGTCATAATGTTTGGTCTCACAATCCTTGTAAAAACGGTGCTACCCATTACAATGAAGTTATTTTTAAGGCGTTAAAGGCTGGTTGGTCCAAAGAAAAAATCGGTTCTCACATTGTTAGAAACAACACCATATTTAACTGTGAGCAAGCCGGGATAGCTGGTAGTATGGGAGGAATTTTCAGTCAGATAATTAACAATCATATTTACAACATCTGGACAAAACGATTGTTTGCAGGTGCTGAGATGGCTGGAATTAAGATTCATGGTTCCATTGATATGCTTATCAAAAACAACCACATTCATAATGTAGGCAGGGGAATATGGATTGACTGGATGGCCCAAGGTACCCGGATAACCGGTAACTTGATGTATAACAACACTACCGATGATCTTTTTAGTGAAGTTAATCATGGTCCATATCTCGTTGATAATAATATATTTTTATCTGGGACTGGATTGAGAGATTGGTCTGAAGGTGGGGCATTTGTTCACAACTTAATGAACGGAAAAATAGAGATGATGCAAGAATTAGATCGTTTTACTCCGTACCATCGGCCGCATTCAACGGAGGTGGCAGGTTTAAGAAATATTCATGGAGGGGATAACCGGTTCTATAACAATATTTTTGTGAAAGGGTATGGTGATATTTCCGATCGGAACAATACTAAAGAGCCGGGAGAGACGAGAGCAACAGGGTATGGGCTGGAAGTATACAACAATGCTGAGCTGCCTATGCAATGCGAGGGCAATGTATACTTAAAAGGTGCAAAGCCTTGTAATCTCGAACTTAATTATATCAAGAATACAGAGTTAGATATAGAGATCAAAATAGTGGAAGAAGACGGGCAAGTCCATTTGAATTTTACGATTGACGAGGCATTAAAAGCATTAAATAACCCTCTTGTAACAACGGAGCTTTTGGGCAAGTCAAAAATCTCAGGTCAGTCATTTGAGAATCCCGATGGATCATCCTTGCAGATTGCCACAGATTATTTCGGCAAGGAAAGAAGCGAATTTGATCCATCTGCCGGACCTTTTGAAGATTTCGGCGAAGATAAACTTAAGCTGGAAGTTTGGTAACTACAAATTATAAATCAATTTTAAAAAGCCTAAAATTAATATTATGTCAACAAATTTAATTGGCTTCAGCCTGTCACGAATCCTTTTCAACTAAATATTTACTTTAAAATGAATATGAATTTGTATAAATACCGAATAATTTTAATAGCAGTATTTTTATATAGCTGTAAACAAGAGGACCAAACACCCGTCATCTGTTATTTTCAGGAAGGAAAACTAAACGAAAAGCTGGTGGCTAAAGAGCTGCGAAAATACATTTACCAGAGAACCAGCGTGTTTCCTCAAGTAAAAGAGATTCCGAAATTTCCGGAGGACAACATAAAAGCCATCATAGTAGCTACGGTACAGGAATTAAAAATCCTAGGAAAAAATTCATTAGTGATGGATTCCTTGAACACCCTGAACCAAGATGGGTTTTATATCAAATCCCTTCAGCTTTCTCAGCTGCTAATTGCAGGGAAAGAGGCCATGGGTGCTCTTTACGAAGCTTACAACTATATTGAAAATTCGTTAGGGGTGGGCTTTTATCTCCATAGGGACACTCTTCCTGATGAAAAGCTGAAGCAAATTCTCCTTTCCGGGTCCTATAAAACCTATAACTCTCTTTTCAAAACTCGTGGGATTTTACCCTTTCATGACTTCTCTGAGGGACCAGACTAGTGGAGTATGGAAAATTACAAAGCCATCCTGGCACAACTAGCAAAGATGAAAATGAGTTTTATCAGTTTCCATATCTATTCCGAAGGCAGACCCAATGCAGAACCGACAGTTTGGATCGGGAAAAAGAATGATCATATCAACGGAAAAGTACAGCATAGTTATCCCTCCAGTTATCAAAGCACTGTAAGGGGAAATTGGCAATATGCTTCGAAATTAACCAGCAATTACCATTTTGGTTCCCAGCAGTTGTTCGCAAGGGATAGTTTCAGTTCCCCGCTAATGAATGGTTACATGCTTTACCCTGAGAATCAGAAGGAATCCAATGCGCTTTTCAACAAAACGGGGAGTATGTTAAATGAAGCGTTCAATTTTGCCCATGAAATGAGAATAAAACCTTGCGTGGGAACAGAAACCCCTTTAATCATTCCGGAAGTAGTCAAAGAACGATTGAAAAAACAAGGCAAAAACCCTTCCGATCCCGAAACAGTCAAAAATCTTTACCAAGGCATGTTGGAAAGGATACAGTATGCCTATCTGCTCGATTACTACTGCCTGTGGACAGATGATGGATGGACTTGGAATGAAGTAAGCCAACAGCAAATAGCAACAGTAAAGCAGGACCTCAACATAGCATTGGAAGCCATAAATTTGGTAAGACCGGGGTTTGAAATGGCAACCTGTGGATGGGTGCTTGGTCCTCTGCAAGACCGTATCCTGTTCGATAAAATTCTGCCCAAAAGAGTTACCCTAAACTGTATCAACCGGGAAGTTGAATTTACCCCGGTCGATACATATTTTGCAAAGATACTCAACCGTACGAAATGGATGATTCCCTGGTTGGAAGATGAACCAGCCATGATCTCCCCACAGTTGTGGGCGGGATGTATGCGAAACGACAACTTAGATGCGTGCCAATATGGATGTACAGGTTTAATAGGGATTCATTGGCGGACTAAAATTCTTTCTCCCAATATTTCAGTATTAGCTGAGGCAGCATGGGATCAGAGAGGCTGGAAAGGAGAGAAAAGAACCAAACGGGATCAGTCGGTACAAGATTTCTATCGCCAATGGGTCAGCCGGCAATTCGGCCCGAATATTACAGATGAGCTGACCGACATTTTCGTAAAACTGAATGGTGGCCCGCTCTACCAAAGAAATTTCGGTGAAGGAAGATCTGCCCATTTATACCGAACAAGCACTTGGATCCATGGGCCCGGAAGCATCAGAAAAACGAGGAAGCCCTGGGATTTGGTCAGGCAAAGGTTTGCATTTATTGTCACACTGATGGGCTTCCAATCCAAAATTGAAGGTAAAAACAATAAAACCCGGTATGTCTACTGGTTGAATACTTTCCGTTTCGCTTGTGAAACGGAAGGTATCGGCTGTATTTTAGGTAAAATGGGCAACCTTATGGAGGTTTTTTCTGAAATGAGCGCCAAAGAGGCTAAAAAAAGAATTATGGATCAGACAATCTTTCCTCTGCGGATTGAGGCGGCAGAGGTATGGAAAAAAATGTCTGAATACCTGTTAAAAACTGTAAGCACTACTGGAACCACGGGAACAATAACCAACGTGGAACAACATAATCTGAAGAAGCTGAATATGCTTACACGGCACGATAGTATATTAAAAGAACATCTGGATAAAGAATGGCCCGAAGAAGCATCTTTAAGTCATGCTTACGAAGGATTTTTGCGAATCATTGTTCCTTCCAAACGAAGCTTACTGGAAAAAGACGAGAATTTTAAATTGAAGATTAGAATCCTTTTACAGCAACCTATTAATATGGTACAATTATATTGGAAACCCTTGGGTAATAAAAACTATAATAAGAAAAAGTTTAAACACATTAAGCGGGGAGTATACAAAACTAAACTTAATCATGAGAAAATTAACAAACACGACTTTGAATATTATGTGAAGGCTGTGAACCAGTCAGATAAAAAGACCTTTTTTCCTGTTAATCCAAAGAAAATTAATCACACAATAGTAATAAAATTAATAATTTAGGAGGTTAATATCATTATGAGTATTAAAAAAGGAATCGATGTAAAATTAAATGTAAAACCCGGGTATTTTCATTTAATTCATGAAGAGGCATATGAAGGACCTTGTAGGTCAGGCAGTGGAGAGCAATTAACAAAGGAATTTGATGAGAAAATTGGTAGGCAAAAGTTTGAAGACTTTAAAACAACCCTTAACACAGTTTTCTCCGATGAGGTGACCATACTGGAACCATCCTATTTGAAATGGACCGATGAATTTATTTTAAGAGAAAAGCAAATCCAAAAATTAATGGATGATAGTGAACGAGCCGATTTATTTCTTTTTGACGGTGTATTTCACCAATTTCCTGCCAATGAGGTTGCCATTCGTTTTAGAAAACCGGTTGGAGTCATAGGTTGCTGTGCCAGCACAGACGGCGTTGCTGCATTAAGAGCCAAAGGTCTGGAATCTTATGGCTATATTGATCCTTACGATGCTGCAAAGCATTTGCCCTTTTTGCGGGTAAAGAAGGCATTTCAAAATACAAAAATACTTGTCGTACTAAAGAAAGAAATCATTTCCAAAGGTGTATTGAGTTCATTTACTGATCTTGAAAAATTAAAGGTAGATTTGGGCGTAAATTTTACATTTATAAATGCTGAAGAGTTATTTGACCATGTAAGAACAATAACTTCTGAACAAAGAAATCGGGCAGGAGCTGTTACTGATGAATTGATCAATAATGCCGAAAAGAATACAATGGCAAAAGAAAATATACAAAAATCAGCAGAATTTTATATAGTAATAAGAGATCTTCTTGAGAAATACGAGTGTAATGCATTTACTATGCCTTGTTTTGAGGTTTGTGCCACGAGATTTTTTAACGATGAATTTCAGGTTACACCATGTCTTGCACATGCGCTTCTTAAGGAGGAAGGGATACCCTCGGCATGCGAAGCTGATATCAATGTTTTAATGGCTATAAATGTACTGATTAATTTAACTCGAAAAGCGCCACATATGGGGAATACTCATCCGTTGGCTCAAGAGGTAAAAACAGACCAATCAACACCCTCAGGTCTGGAAGTTATTCCTGAAGTTCAAGGAAAAGAAAATATTGTTTCAACCTGGCATGCAGTTCCTACCAGAAAAATGAAAGATATTGATGGAGATAATATACCCTATAACATACAATCCTTTACCAATAGCGGATGGGGCGCAACGATAAGATATGATTATAACCGAGATAAAGGAGAAGTAATTACATTATTACGTTTTCATCCAACAAGCAAAAAAATGCTTGCAGTCAAGGGAAACATAGTTGCAGGAGCGGGATTGGATACAATCGGATGTTCAACAGGTGTATACTATCAGGTTGCAGATGTAAAAGATTTCTTTAAAAAACAACTGGAATTTGGTCATCATTATGCATGGGTTTATGGCGACTACATTGAAAAACTAAAAGATTTGGGAGAAGTGTTGGGATTGGAAGTTGTCATATCTTAATAGAGTTATATTTAAGAAGAATATCAAGGTAATTTTTTGGTATTAAAATAATTATTGATTAAAGTAGAAATATTAAACAATAATTTAAATAGTAATTTATGTCTACAAAAAATACAGCAACTTACACTTTTCTTATAACCCTTATTGCTACACTTGGTGGCTTACTTTTCGGATACGATACTGCTGTGATTAATGGGACAGTTGAATCACTTGGTAACTTTTTTATCAACCCCCTTTTTGATAATTCTGAGTTGGCGGTAACAGTAATATTTCAATACAAATTGCTGGCGTTATTATGTTTTGTGATTATTGGCATATTGATCTCCAGATTTTTATTTAAGTTTTATAATTATAAAAAGGCCATTTTATACAACGTCATTGTATGGATTGCTGCTTTGCTGCTAATTTATTTCCGTTTCATTTCAACTGAAAGCGAGATATCACAGAATATGGCTAATTCGCTTAATGGTTTCATGATATCCAGTGCTCTTTTGGGATGTATTATCGGAGCCTCTATTGCTGGTTATATCAGTCAAAATGTTGGCCGGAAGAATGGTTTGTTGATCGCCGCCATCCTTTTTCTCATTTCAGCCATTGGCTCAGCGTTGCCTGAAAAACTGAATTTTATCAGTGGTGCACCCATTTCTTCTTTTATTACCTACCGTGTAATTGGGGGGGTGGGCGTAGGCCTTGCCTCAATGATATCCCCCATGTATATAGCAGAAATTGCGCCGGCTGAGAAGCGAGGAGGCCTTATCTCATGGAATCAGTTTGCTATTATTTTCGGTATGGTAGTGGTATATTTTGTAAACTACTTCATTGCAAGGGGAAATCCATCAGAATGGTTAAATACCATAGGATGGCGATGGATGTTTGCCTCTGAGGTAGTTCCTGCCTCTTTATTTTTTATTTTGCTGTTCTTTGTTCCTGAAACGCCAAGATTCCATGTAATGAAAGACAAAGAGGACAAAGCGCTCATTACCCTTAAGAAACTTCTCGGTTTGGATCGTGCGCAACGGACTCTAACGGAAATTAGAGAATCATATAAGGAGAAGCATCTTCCCTGGCTGTCATTCGGGGGTAAGGTAATCATTATTGGTATTCTGGTAGCAGTATTCCAGCAATTTGTAGGAATTAACGTGGTGCTTTATTATGCTTCGGAGATATTTAGAAATATGGGGGCTACTACAGAGGTATCCCTTTTGCAAACAGTCTTTGTGGGGGTTGTTAATTTAAGTTTTACAGTGTTGGCCATTTATACAGTGGATAAATTCGGGCGTAGATATTTAATGATTATAGGAGCTATCGGGATGTCAGTCAGTATGTTCACTCTCGGATTCTTTTTCTTCTTTCAAAGTCTGGGAGTAGGAGCTCTGGTTGCTATGGGTGTATATACTGCAGCATTTGCCATGTCCTGGGGTCCGGTAACTTGGGTATTGCTTTCGGAAATATTTCCCAATGCTATTCGTGGAGTCATGTCGATTGCTGTCGCTGCCATGTGGATTGCAAACCTTTCGGTATCCTGGACTTTTCCCATGATGAATGATAACGTCACCCTTACGGAATTGTTCAATCACGGATTTGCTTATTGGGTTTACGGTTTCATGGGTATATTGGCCGCCCTGTTTCTATGGAAAATGGTACCTGAGACTAAAGGAAAAGCTTTAGAGGATATGGAAGAACTTTGGTCACGTAAACCTAAGGATAAATATGGAAATTAATCTTTTATACCGGAATATATAGATTACCAAGTGATGCCAGATACACTAAGAAAAAGTCTAAATAAGTAAGCATGTAAAAACAAGCAAATGAAACATTCAACCAAAATCATTGTGTTTGTATCTATCATGATTCTGGTCATGACAGGATGCAAAAAGATTATCAAGCATGAACAACATGGATGGGTAATTAGGGTTTGCTGATTTTCTAGAAAACTGTACGTATATTGTTGATAAACAGGCAAATAAGTTAATAAATATATTTCAAAACGCAAGGAAAAGTGCATGAGTTTCGGTAATTTGGGGCAAAACCCTTGCACTTATGATTAAATACACACCATCAAATCAACTTACCCTGGAAGGATTCAAACATCCGTTTTATAAGCAACTAAAACCTGACAACCGTTGGGTCAAATTAGCTGAGGTTATTCCATGGGATGAGCTGGCCGGAATCTATTCCAGGAATTTGGACCCAGGCGCTGGTCGGCTAAGCGTAGATATTCGTCTGGTGATAGGGGCTCTTGTCATCAAGCATAAGATGAAGCTAAGTGACCGGGATACTGTAGAATTGATCGGCGAGAATGTTTACATGCAGTATTTCTGCGGTTTGAAAGGTTTCCAGAACGAACCACCTTTTGATGCTTCTTTATTTGTTGACATACGCAAACGAATGGGCGCTGACAAGTTTGATGAGTTCAATGAAACGGTTATTCGTAAGGCAGAAAGTCTTAAGCCAAAGTGAAAAAGGATCATGAAAGACCCATCCGGAGACCAACATGATACCAGTGACAATACTGAAGAACCGGGGATAGAATTAAGTGAAAATGACGGGTCATCTTCTAAAAAAGATATCCCCAACCAGGGAAAGCTGAAACTTGATGCCAGTGTTGCCGATCAGTATATCACCTCGCCCAACGACCTGAAGCTGATCAGCAGGGTCAGGGAAGAGACAGAACGGCTGGTTGATGTATTATACAAGAAAGGGAGTTTTGACCATAAGCTCCGCACCTACCGTCGGAATGCTAGAAAAGAATACTTGGCAGTGGCAAAGAAACGGAACAAGAGTAAAAGGGAGATCCGGGTCAATATTGGGAAACAGTTGCGTTACGTGAAAAGGAACATTTCTACTATCAAAAAGATGCTGGATAAGGTTGAGAAAGAAGGAGGTGGCCGGTTCCCACTAAAGCAAAGGGATCAGAAATTTTTTTGGGTGATACAACACGTTTTTGATCAACAGATGTACATGTACCAGAACAAGGTCCACAGTTGCAGTGATCGGATTGTGAACATCTACCAGCCTCATGTCCGTCCGATGGTCAGGGGGAAAGACAGGGCGAATGTGGAATTTGGAGCGAAGATCAATATCAGTGAAGTAGAGGGTTTTGTACGTTGCGATCACATTGGCTGGGACAATTATGATGAAGGTGGTGATCTTAAACTCCAGGTAGAACGGTTCAGAAAAGTATATGATTGCTATCCGGAGTTGTTGCTTGGGGATAGAAAATACCTGACCCGGGAAAACCGGCGATACCTGAAAGAACACAATATCAGAATCGTTGGTAAACCGCTCGGAAGGCCTCCCAATCAGGAGCTCTCAGGATACCGAAAATATAAGACCAGGAAGGAACAGAATATGAGAAACCATGTTGAAGGTAAATTTGGGCAGGGAAAGAATGGCTATGACCTGAACAGAGTCAGGTCCAAAAGGAAAGATACCTCCGAATCATGGATCTCTGCCATCCTGTTTGTTATGAATTTGACAAAATTGATGACAGTAGCCATCAAGCATGGTTATTTTTTGGCCCTTTTTGTCTGGAGGCAATTAAAAACGATATTGATCCCATTTCCTGTTCAAACCTGGGGAGGCAATGGTTCTGAGAGATTAATAATTGCATGAGAAAATCAGCAAACCCTATTTAACATCACAAAATTCTTATTTGTTCCGATATTATAATATTTTCTAAACTTTTTACACGACGAGCTACCATCAGGAAAACCTGTTACGAGAAAATGCAGCACACCCCTGGGCTTTGGCTTGGGGGTGTTTTTAGGTCTTTGTGTACAGTTAATTTCATTATTGTTGTAGGCGGCATACCCTTTTGAAGTAAAATGGTCACGCAGGAGCGACGGGCCATGTGGGAGGACATGAATTTATGTTTTGGTTTCGTAATGGCTATTTTTTGGCTTCCAGAGTAACGGTATCTGCCATCTTGAGAAGTTAATTAGTTCTTGCAATAGTGCTTCCTGGAACAGCATGCTTTATGCCGCAATGGTAAAATTTGATTTTATTGATAAAGAGTTGTTATTAATTTGAATTTTTTGTCCTGGTGAAAGTGTAAGTTATTCCAGCAGATACATAATTAAATAAGGAAAAATTGTAAACTTCATCATTATCTGCACCACCTTCAAGAATTCGGTATCCAAGCCTGGTTCTAAAGCTATCAGACAACTTAAACGTAGCAGCAATAAGAATATCTTCTGCTCTGCCTTGCGGTGCGGCAAGTGCATCGCCATAAAGCAGGAGTCCGAATTTATTATCAATATCCCATAATAGCCTGAAGTTAATTATTGGAACAAATCCTACGTTGGTTTTCTCAGATACTAATCCGAGCGAAGAAAGTGCAATTTTCGCATCTCTGATTTTTGCAGTGAGCCCTAAGCCAAACTCAAACCGGGGTTTTTTCACGATATCGTAACGATATGTCAACCTGTACGAATTGAATTTATAGGTGCCTTCAAGCTCCGTATTTGCCGGAAATTCCACTCCTTCAAAGAAAATATCCTGTGGCATACTGCCTTCTGATTTTGTTTCCAGGGGGGCATATAACAAAGAGAGTGTATGGCGCGATTTTATGGTATAACTCAATCTTAACCTGTAGAAAAATGCGGTTTTTGAAATCAGATCGTCCTTTAAGGAAAAGCTTGTTCCCTGATCTCCCGGAATACGGACATCATTATACCCGGTAAAAACAAAGCCCGATTCCAAATCAATCAGAGCCTGAGCTTTTACTGGTATTGAAAGTGAAAAAGTCAGGAATAAAATGGAAATTGAATAAATAATAGCTTTCATTATTTATAGTTTATTTATTTTAATCTCACCCTCATCAACAAATCTGTTGTTGTCATATACAAATACTTCTGACCGGTATCAAAAGCGCAATTAGCGGTTGCTTTACCGGTTTTAATCAAAGCAAGGTGTTTGCCTTCCGGACTAATAATATGAACTCCGCCAGGCCCTGTTGTAAATATCTTACCGCTTTTGTGCACTTTTAATCCGTCTGGCAATCCATTGGCAGTCTTTGCAAGAGTTAGAAAATCAAATAATATTTTTCCGTTTTCAAGTGATCCGTCCACGGCGATCTCATAACTGTATAAAACCGGATTATCTGGATCAGATTGATTGATATACAAGGTTTTCTGATCCGGGGACAATGCAAGTCCATTTGGCATGGTAAGGCTGTCAACAAGTAAAGTTACATCTTTAGTTGAACTAACTTTATATACTCCATTTATTCCAATTTCTCCTGTTTTATTTTCAGGTAGACCATAAGGAGGATCTGTAAAATAGATATTGCCTGCACGGTCAATTGTGAGGTCGTTGGGACTGTTAAATTTTTTTCCCTTATATGTATCAGCAATGGTGACAAATTGCTCTTGTGGGTTTTTTAAATCAGCATTTAAGCGGGCAATACGCCTGTCGCCATGCTGGCATATCAACAATTTGTTTTCCGTATTAAGAATTAATCCATTTGGCCCCCTGTCAGAATCTTTGTTTCCTTTACCGGAATGGCCGGCCGATTCAAGGTAAATACTAAGGCTGTCCTTTTCATTCCATTTGTAAATTTTATTTGCAGGTACATCAGAAAATATTACAGACTCTAATTCATCAATCCAGAGAGGACCTTCGCTCCAGTAGAATCCCTTTGCCAGTATTTCAAAAGTGGCATCAGGATCAACAAAAGCAAGAGCAGATGAATCATACACCTCAATTTTTAACTGTTCCCTTACAGTATCAATATCAGTGCTTCCAGAGGAATCGGTATTAGTCCTATTATTGCAGGAAATGAATAATAAGAGTGAGAAAGCAATGAAAAAATTAAAACGATTACTCATAATTTTATATGCACTCAGACTTCGCCCGTCACTGTTGACTTCTAGCAGATTTGCTTTACGGTCAACCGGGTTATACACCTGGTGACTTTTTAAAATTTGTTTAAGATCTGTTATCCATTCGGTTAATATGCTACTACGCCATTCTCTCCACTCCGTTTCGTAAAATGATAAAATATGTTCTGAAATACCAGGAATATTTTCCCCGGGTATATCAATGTTATATTCTTTAGAAAATAAACCTGTACAACGGTCACAGAAACATGTCTCAGGCAAAATTGGCTCAGGAGTCTCGAATTGAGCATGCCAGTGCAGGTAATCAAGAAATACGCCATCCACTTCAAAGCGCTTAAGAATGCTGATAAGATACTGCCTTCTGTCTTCTTTAAAATCAGGGCAGGTAGGGCAGATACCCATAAACCAGTCAGCGGGAGGTGATGGTTCTCCTGTATTTTCCACAGGCCAGCATTGTGGATTGTCTTCAAGAAATTGACGTCCAAGCAATACGGGAAACTCTACAAAAACCCTGCACCCCTGCTCACGTGCTGCATTGTACAATTCATCATCGAGCGAGTAGCTTCTGACAAATATTGCATTCATGCCCAGTTCGTCAAAATTATAACCGGCATCCAGTAATGTGCCCGGATCACCATAGACACCTTTGATAAAATTCTTTTCCGTATCAGCCTCGGGCGAATTGCATGCGCAAATAGAAAGAACCAGTATAAAAGTAAAGAGTATGGTATGTACATTTAAAAATTTCTTAATCATAACTTTTATCCCTTTATGGTTGGGTGAATGTGCCGTCCCGGATTTTCAGGATTTAATATACATAATATTAGCTTTCTAATTGTTTTATAAATTACTAAATATTTATCAATTAATCGAGTGAAGATGTAAGATCGCATATACAGGACAAAACGATAGCCTTGGAAAAACCCGCCGCCACTAGATCCTGTGAGATTAAAAGACCGGGTAGATAATATGCCAGACTGCGTAATGGCCAATCCGCAATAGCAAGGCGGCGATAAATCCATATTTGCGGATAAAAAGAATAGTTACCAGGTTGAAAACAAGAACAGATATCGACAGAGGAAGGGCAACAAGACCTACTTCCTGAATGATGGATATACCTGGATTGGTAAGGGGCTCGTAGAATGCTATAAGGATACCTGCTGACCAGTAAACAGTGGCCTCGGCTTTCCCTTTCATTATAAGCCTGGAAACAAGGTACACAATAATGGAGATGGGGATGAGATAGTATATGATACTGACAATAATTGCGCCCCCAAGATAAACAGGGATTGAATATGGAAAAGCAAGGTGGATGCCCTCAAGACCCATGCTTGCTGCAATTTGGCTACCTGCCCCGGTGAACATGTCATATAATGAATGTATGGATCCAAGCAGCAGACCGATAAGCAGGGGGAAAATAATTTTCTCTTTTATTCCTACATCAGCATCCCACAATTTTTTCAACCCGGTTAAATTCAGAACATAAACACCCGCAAATCCGAGAAGCCCTATAATTCCAATAGCCCCCCACGAAAATAAGGCTCTCTGGCTCTGAAGCATCGAGGTATCGGGTCCCAGGATAATGATATAACGAATAATAATCAATGCTGCAATTAGCAAAGCATAGCAAATAAGGTCATTTCTTTTTTGTATTCCCATGATATCTATCCTCTTTAATTCACAAGTTCTGATGAATAACTTTGCTTCAGCGTGTAAAAAAAGTCCTGATAATTTATCATTCCCGGAGGAAACATATGTGCAATTTATTATTTTAAAATTTATATCCCAATCCAAGCATTATTCCAAATTCTATCAGACCCAATTCATAACCCATTCTTTTCTTCCCATAGAAATCAGAAAAATATCTTATGCCAAATGAATTGCTTTTTTTCAAACTATGTGAGCCAGTGCCCATTACAAATCCACTTCTGATAATACTTGGAAACAGGGAGCCTGTTGACTTACCATAAACAAGAGCCACTTCTGTACCCGACTGGGAAAATGAGAAAAGCGAGTAAGAGAAAAAGATGAATGTTAGTAATGAAATTTTTTTCATGTTCTTCATTTTTCAGCAGGGGCACCCCAAAAAACACGCCAGGACAACCGGAGAACCGAATAGCGTTTCGCATCTCGACGCATTCCACTATTACCCGGGTGTTATTCAACCGGAGCGAAGCGTAGCTAGACGAACACCGATCCCTCAGCATGAGTAAGCTAATTAGACCGATATCAGGCATAGTTTCTTATTGCAACATAAATGTAACAGGTGTTGAAAAACGCACCTTTACCCTTTCCCCTTTAGAATCAATTCCTGGAAACCAGTAGTTTTCTAATGCGGCTTTTTTTACCACCCTTAAAGCTTCGTTATTTATGCAAAATTACGCCAAAAGGGCTAAGAGTTATCAAGAGTCGGCGTTGGCCCCGAGTCCTCGAGGGTCATGGCGCGCTTTTTGCCAGGCCCCGGGGCTACAACAAACATAGTTCAATTTATAAATATACTTAATCCTTGGTTTCATAGTGCATGCTCCTCGCTATGTGTACGGAAGTTCTGAATATTTATTGATGTGAACAGGCTGTTTAAGTCGCTTGTAGATAATATTTTATATTACTAGCTTGCTGGCGAGCCAGGCATTCATAATACAAAAACAGGTGAACATAAAATGAATAAAATTAAATTAATGAGGAGTATTCTTTGTATTTCTCCTGTACTGCTATTTCTTCTGCTAATACAGGCATGTGTAAATACAAAGAATAAAGATAATCTGAAAAAAAACAATGTTGTTTACATACTGGCAGATCAGTGGAGGGCACAGGCAACATCGTATAACGGTGATCCTAATCTCAGAGGCAGGACACCAAACCTTGACCGGATATGTTACCTACTTTGCTTGACCTGGCAAATATTACCATACCTGAATCAATCGAAGGAAAGAGCATGAAAGAGGCAATAACCAAGCCGGATGCATTTGCAGATGAAGCTGCATTGATTATGAGTGTTTCTCCCTTCGACAGGCCGGAAAATAATGAATACAGGGGCATATATACCAGCAGGTATACCTACGTTGAAAACCTGGAAGGACCATGGCTGATGTATGATAATGAGAAAGATCCCTACCAGATGAATAACCTTGTTGACAATCCTGAATATGAGTATCTGTTAAAAGAACTTGATTCAATACTATCAGAAAAACTTAATATGATAGGTGATGAATTTAAACCCAGGGGATATTATATTGAGAAATGGGGATACAAACTGAATAAAAGTGGACATATTGACTACAGGGCAGATGCAGAACCCCAGGGGCCGGCATTAAATAATTAATTCATTTCTGCTTTCCTGATAAAATGACTTCATTACTCCTGCACAAATCCCTCACGCCAGTTATTGTTTTCATCTCCATCAAGAAGTGGCAACAGGCTTTTCCCCTGAAAAATATCCGCTTGCTGAATCCCGGCATAATCAAGAATTGTTGCCGGAATATCAATATTCAAAGCCATTTTTTCTGATAATTTATTGATTGAATTTTCTGGGATTCGCGGATCAAAGATTATTAAAGGAACCCGAAGCGATTCTTCATAATGGCTCCATTTACCGGCAAATCCCCTGTTACCCATGTAGTATCCATTATCAGCAGAATATATAATCACCGTGTTTTTATCCAATCCTTTTTTTTCGAGTGCAGCGATTACCCGCTTCATCACATTATCATATCCGCTTATCATACGAAAATAAGCTCTCAAGTTTGTTTGATGCTTTTCCGGTGTATCCCAGCGCCAGAAGAAACGTTTTCTATTTGTCGAATTCTTTAGGAATTCCGGATGATTTTCAAAGATTTCCGGGTCCGATAGTTTTGGCTCTGGCATTTCAATTCCTTCATACAAAGCTGCTGTTGAAGCAGGATAGGGATAATGCCCCTCATTCCCGGGAGTTAATTGATTGTCCACTGCATGCACGGCATTAAAACTGACCGAAAGTCAAATGGATGCCCGGCACACCCTATTACATCATTCCTTTGATCATCAATAAGAAAAAAGATGATGTTCGGATTTTGTGCTTCTTTTTCTTTTTTAGTACCCGTACATGCCTGCAGCAACATCCCCGTAATTACTGCTGTAATAATCAATTTAATGTATCTTCTCATCTGTGCTATTTAAATCATTATCACTAATTTCATTAAATTTCTTCTTCGTCTCCATATAATGAATTTGTATGACGAATGACAATTAATAGTTTAATATGACACACAAACTGATGTAATCAATAATATTAAGGCAATCTGTAATTTACATAAATATGCCATGCCAGGCAAATATTTTATATCAAGTTATCTGTGACTTAATTATATAATCGAAATTAACCTGTCTTGAGATATATTTCTATACCCAACGAACTATCTGCTTTAACCCCCTGAGGTTTCTGGAGGAAAACTCAACTTAAAATTCATGATCTGAGGATGGGACTCCTAAACCTGGTAACTTATTATTCAAACTTTCTTAATGATTGTGTTTTTCCTTGGACTGTCCTATATCAAGTAAGGCTCTGCCGGAATCCCGAAGCAGTCCAACGGACCATCTTATGATTACCAGGGAGCTGATAATGGCAGCTATGGAATCAATAAAAGGAATATCCCATATCATTGCAGCAGTCAATCCCAGTATGGCAGAAAGACTCGTAAGTGCATCTGCCAGTACATGCAAATAGGCTGCCCTGATATTGTGGTCGGAGTGCTCATGATCATGATGTAGCAAAATCGCACTTAGAATATTCACCACCAGCCCTATACCAGCAACCAGAATGGCTTCTTTATATACAATATCAACCGGACTGAGGAAACGCTGTACTGCTTCGACAATAATTACTAAAGCAAAAATCAATAGAAGTAAACCACTGCTGTAACCTGAGAGCGATAGTATTTTATCCGAATTGCCTGTAAACTTCTCGTTTTGTGATATTTTCCTTATAATTATATACGCAAGCCAGCTGAGTCCGATAGCAAGAACATGGGAACCCATATGAATACCGTCAGCCAGAAGGGCCATGGATCCGGTTGTTATACCAAAAATAATCTCAACAACCATGGTAAAAGCGGTAAGCACCACCACCCACATAGTCTTTTTTTCATTTTTATTCTTATCCATATTAAAGGGCTACGTTCAAACAGGTAATTTTAGAACACCTTTATTATAAAACAGTTGCTTGCTGTTTTAGTTTAAAAGTGATTAAATGAAACAGAAGACTATTAATTAAATACTTAATACTACAAAACAAAGCCGGAGTGTATGGACTGCAAATTATTTCCCACAGAACAGATGGGAAAAGTCAAAAATGCCTTAAGACTGGTTGTTCGATCGCTGATTAACTGGTTAATGGCGATGTTAATTTAGCTTTAACCACATCTATCGGAAAAGCTTTTCCATGGCCGGGATAAACATAAGTAATCCCTTTGTTAATAAGAGTTCTCCAGTTTTCTTTTATGACTTCAATATCCTGGGCATAAATTGGTAATCCCGGTTTCAATCTGAATGGTAATCCATTATGTGCCATACAACCCACAAATGCCTCTCCCGAGTTCAGTATTACACTTACGGAACCAACAGTATGTCCTGGTGTATGAATAATTTCCCCGTCAATACCAAACCCGGTAAGTGGGTACGGATCATTATTAAGAAGAATGTCCGGTGTGAACTTAGGGAAAGGCATCTTAAAAGAAAAGATCATAGGTTGAGTAATTTTCCCTAACAGGTTAACACCTTTTGGTATTAATACTTTATCATTTTCCAAACATTCTCTTTCGCTTTCATGAATTGCGATCTTTGCCCCGGTTAAGTCTCTGATATCACGTGCAGAGCCACAATGATCGAAATGTGAATGAGTAAGCACGATTAGTTTAATCCTGGACGGGTCAATCTTATTTTTTGACAGGATTTTCCTGAAAAGTTTTAATTTACCTGGCATGCCGCAGTCAACCATTACTATTTCTCTGCCAATGATTAAATAGCAACTGGTTAAACCAAGTTTAAAGGAAATAATTTCTGTCTTCATAATAAGGGTTCCTTTTAGCTCACTGTATATGACAATACAGTCTGCAATTTAGGTAATATTGTCAAATTAAGCAACTGGCTAATAGGTTATTATTTAATAACACAGTCGGACAAAAATGAATGCTGGCAGCAGAAATATTTTCTATAAAGTTTAGTAAGGGGTCCCTTTCTGCCTTCTTTCCTTGAAAGCTTCCATGTACCAGATAAATTCTTCGATAAAGCGGTCTGCAGAGGGGTCGGTGAATTCATTCTGAGGCACCAGGTCCTTATCAAAGAGTTTGCCTATGAAGGGCATAGGCAGCATCGAGGAGATGGAGGGCATACCGAGCTCCCCCAGGATAGCTCTCAGGTGGACGGCAGAACGTACTCCTCCGAAATTGCCGGCCGAGTAGGAAGCAATAGCCGAAGGCTTGAAATAATATTCTTTCTGAAAATGATCCAGGAGATTTTTCAGCGCCGGTGGAATACTGTGATTATATTCCCCGGTGACAATTAAGAATCCATCCGAGCCATTGAATATCCCTGCAAGTTTTTCCATGTTCCCCGGTGCACTCCCCGGCTCATATTCTTTATACATCTTATCCAGTAAAGGCAGATTGTACTCCAGGGGATCAATTAAATGCACCCTGAGCTTCCTTTTCTTAAGTTTGTTCACCAGGTATTCGGCAGCTTTTATACCCTGTCGTGCGCTGCGCACCGAGCCATATATGACACTGACAGTTAAGATCTTTAACTCCATAAGTTTTATTTAAAATTTATTATTGTTTCTTTTAAATATTAATATACCTCCGTATCCGGATGAAAGGCAAACCAGGCAAATCAATTTGATAAATTAGTACTTCACTTTTAAATATACTACTATCTGTGGACATGTAATCCAATACTCGTTATATTTCCAGACTTTAATATTAAGGTCTTATCCATAAAGGCGAGTTTCAAAATGGCTGAAAACAGAGCAGCCAGTGATACCAACTTTTCTGTTGGAATGATGGAACCGAGTATCCCGAGCCCCGACGACACTGTCGGGGCGAGGGTGACGAGCTCGATGAAACCCTGCTGCACGGTTCTTCCACCTTCGCCTTTCAGGCTCCGTCGGACAAAGGGAGAACCGCGCCAGCGGGGTGAGTCAATGATGGAATATTGGAATATTGGAACGATGGGACTGGAAAACCGGTGATTGTAGCACTCGGGGGCAAGCAATCCTGGTGGGGCTACCATTAAAAATAGTTAAAGCGCTGATATATAGACATATTAACGCTTAAAATTTATGCCTTGCTGTAACATTATCTCATCAAACTTTCTGTTATCAGAAAGATTCCATAGAACGGTAGGATCTTTCAATATAGTCTGACGGATAGTTATTATTTTATTCCTGGAGAAGAAATTTGTGGGAGTTAAGACAAAATTATTGCAGTTTATCAAGTGCAAACAGCAGTTGTTGCATAATTACTGTTGCTTTTCCCTGTAAAAAAATATCGGTTATCGTATGGGTATAATTTGAAGGGATAATATTGATTTCTATAATTTTTTTTCCATTTTTTTTAGCCTCATAAGGTATGAGCGACGCGGGCATAATCTCACCGGTTGTACCTATAAGGATAAATAATTCGGCATTTTGTGTTTCATTTAAAGAATTTGTATTGGCAGAATAGGGAATCGCTTCCCCGAAGAACACAAAATCGGGTTTCAGCACAGAACCACATTTTAAACACCTTGGAGGTAAATTTGAAAGATCAATCTCTTTGACCGAATAATATTTTGCGCATTTTTGGCAAACCATGTTTCTTGAATTGCCATGAAACTCATACACAATATTGCTGCCTGCCATCTGATGCAAGTTATCTATATTTTGGGTGATGATAGAATGCAAAACCCCCTTTTTCCCCATTTCAGCAAGAGCAAAATGGGCTGCATTGGGTTTTGCCTGTCCAAAAAAATCATAAAAAATTTCTTTAATTAAAGGCCAGGATTTTTCGGGATATTGTCGAAAATAATTGATATCGAGGAAACCAGGATCATATTTGCTCCATAAACCGTCTTTACCCCTGAAAGAAGGTATTCCACTTTCTACAGATATACCTGCCCCTGTGAATGCAACCGTACGCGACGAATGTTTTATTAGTTCTGCTGCCCGGTATAATATACCTGTTGTGTTATACATATAAAAGATCATTTTTTAGAGCTCCCGAAATAGCAACTTGTTAAACCAAGCTTAAAGGAAATAATTTCAGTCTTCATAATAAGGACACCTTTGAGCTAATTGTTTAGTATTTTGCGATCTGCAATTTAAGTAAAACTCCCGAAATAAACAACTGGCTAACAGCTTATTATTTAATAACACAGCCAGGCAAAAATCGTATTGGGAGCAAGGCGGGCGTCCCCTGTTTTACCTGATAAGTACTTCTGCCTGCTTATTTTATTTCAATTATTTTACCAACCCCGTTTTCGATAAAATCAACACCATATTCTTTAGCAAATGCTTCCCTGGCCGGATCACCTGTGCAATGTGATGGTGCAACTTTTTTTACTCCCAGTTTCCTGAATTCCTTGACCACAGACAGGGGAGGATGATGGAAACCTCCAATAACAAGATAAATATCTTCCTGTTTTATGAATCCCCTGGCTTTTTTAATAATATTTATTACCCCGGGATGGGCACAACCTGTTATTATGACCAATCCCTTTTTTGAATTTATGATCAAAGATTGCTCTTTTGGTGGTCCGGAAATTTCGCCGGTAGAATAAATAAAATCGGAAATTTTCTCCGGATTGGTGGAAACAATTTCAAATTTTGCTCCCTTACGGGTTATCATAGCTCTAAAGGATTCAGGAAAAGAAGCCGGAATAAAGACTGTGACATTATTATTTTTCTCTAAAAACCCTTCAAGCCCTCCTGCATGATCTCCATGTATATGGGAAATAATTACTTTACTGATTGATGCGGGATCAATTTCCATTTGCCTCATATTGTATAACAAGATTTCTGAATCTCCTCCGGTGTCAAACAATATAAATTCATCCGGAGTTTTTATTATACAACCAAAACCCCAGGAAGTTTTTAACCCGGGCTTCACCTGGTAATTATCAAAAACTGAAACCAGGGTTACCTCCGGTTTTTCCTCCTGTGAGGGGATGAAAGCGGGTATGTGCTTATCTGCTTTACCTCTTTGAGCTGAAAGCATAATTCCCGTTAAAACCAGGATAAGTATTCCTGTTAATGAGATGATAAAATATTTAGAGTTCATTTGTTTGTGATTTTCATGATAAAAGAATAATTGTTAAAGCTTATGAGAGCCTTGCCGGCTTATGTGAAATAATGCTCATATCCCTTTAATCACCGGATATGATGCGTAAAAATGGTGTACTTACAAAAAGTTTGAGGAGAAGATACAAGTTTTATGTGACTTCTCCTCAAACACTAAATGACCTTGTTCTCTCTTACTCCTGCTTTACCGTTTTTGCACCACCAAGTGCTCCAAAACCACCGATGGCTATAATCAGACCACTGATAAGGTCATTCCAGAGATATCCCTGGCCAGAAGTCAATGATGGAATGAATGCGGCGATTATCATCCATACGCCAAACACCATGCATACCCATGCCTGCCATGGCTTTTGTTTGACAAATGTGTAACCAACAATTGCCACAATCAGACCAACCACCAAATTGTTCCACAAATTGACAGTCGGACTAAAACCAAGAAAAGCTGCGACCATCAGCCAGAGTCCGAGAATTCCGTTTACCCATGCTTGCCACATAATAACCTCCTTTTTTTATTGTTTACTTAAAATGGCTTTTATGAAACAAAATAAATAGCCGCTTTATTAAGTCAAATTGTATGCCGAAACAGATACTCTTTTTTTCAGACAAAGAGCTATTCCCAAAAAACAGAGCCCATGGTAGTTAATTACCTGTTATATAGTCTTTTACGCGCGTTTTACAGCCTGGTAATCACTTACTGGTCCTCTTATAAACAGCCGGAATAAAATGTGAACAAAATATAAATGCGAAGGAAACGATCGCACCCAATCAAATATATTCCGGTCAAAAAAAATTTAATCATTTTTTTTCCTCCTTAAAACAGATTAAATGTAATCTACTGGAATTGAAGACATGAGGAAATATAAGTTTTGAACAAAATTTTTTGGAATCCGTTGTTCAGTTTTTATGATTACAGGAATAAAACACAGCTGCGAATTGATAGTCCGCAGCATTAATGAGTTTTGTTAAAACCTGTATGCCGAAGATTATGTTTCTTCATGAGGTTCTGCAGCTGCCGCCTGTCCATATCACTGTACCTAGCTGTCCGTGAGACATTCCAATCATTTCGATTAAGAATCTCCCTTAAAAATGTTTTTTCAATATCCATCAAGACTTTTTCTTTCAGTTCTCTTTTTTTCAGAAGAAAATCGGAATATTTGTGAGGTATTTGCTCTTGTCCCTTTACAGCATCAGCAACAAATTCCGGCGGGATGTCTGAAGCATAAATAAATTCCCTGCGGGCTGTGACCATGGCTCTTATCACCAGGTTTTCCAGTTCCCTCACATTACCCGGGTATGAGTATGCTTTAAGCAGTTCAATAGCTTCAGGGTCAAAGCCTTTCAGGTTTTTGCCCACTGCTTCCTGGTTTTTGAAAAGAAAATACTGGGCAAGCACCGGAATGTCTTCTTTCCTTTCTCTTAATGGCGGAATAATAATATTTATTACATTCAGCCTGAAATAGAGATCTTTCCGGAACTTCCCTTCAGCAACATCATCACCCAGTTTCCTGTTTGTGGCTGCAATAATTTTCAGGTCAAGCATTATGGGGTTTCTGCCTCCCAAACGTGTAATCTGCTGTTCTTCTATTGCTCTTAAAAGCTTAACCTGGAGATCAAGGGGCATCTCCGAAATTTCGTCAAGAAAAAGTGTTCCATTATTTGCAAGTTCAAATTTCCCTGGCCTGCTTGCAACTGCGCCTGTATAAGCACCTTTCTCAACCCCAAAACACTCACCTTCCAGAAGTTCCCTGGGGATTGCCCCGCAGTTGACAGGGATAAAGGGCCCCGACTTCCTTGGGCTTAAGGAATGAATACCTCTGGCAATCAATTCCTTTCCCGAGCCTGTTTCTCCTTCTATCAGAACGGTGAAATTTGTTTTTGCTATCTCAGCAGAGTGCTTGATAATTTCCTGCATCCTGGGATTGACAGTGATAAATTCCCTGTTTTGCTGGGATAATCTGATTCTCGATTTTAACAGGGCATTTTCCTTGAGTATTCTGACATACCTGGCTGCGCGGCCGAGGGCCACGTCTAACTCATCAAGATCAAGAGGTTTGGTAATATAATCGAATGCACCTTCCCTGACCAGGTCCACAGCATTTTCAATGGATCCGTAAGCTGTTATCACGAGTACAGGGATCTCCTGCACTTCACTCCTGATCTTTTTGAGTAATTCCCTGCCACTCATTGCCGGCATCTTCAGATCAGTCAGAACCAGATCAATTTCCTCCCTATGGATGATTTCCATCGCTTCAATCCCGTTTCCTGCATGCATAAGCTTAAAGGTTTTTCTCAAATTAAGCTCCAGCAGTTTATGGATCTTAGCTTCATCTTCAACAATCAGCAGGTTCAGCTTATTCATTTCCGAAGGTTCCATTTTCAGGTAAAGTTATTTGAAAAATTGTTTTTTTACTGTTGCTGGTATAATCCAGATCACCACGGATGGTTGAGATCATTCTACTTGTAATACTGAGGCCAAGTCCGGTGCCATTCTCTTTTGTTGTAAAAAAGGGCTCATACAAGTGTTTTCTGACTCCGTCAGATATACCGCTTCCTGTATCGGAAACTGAAATTACAACTTTCCCCTTAGCTTTTTTGTGCACACTGACAAGCAATTCTCCGCCCTTATTCATTGCCTCAATTCCATTTGTACATAAATTAACCAGGGCTCTTAAAAGATGATTTCTTGATGTAATAATGCTTTGAACCTTATCAGCGGATATAGTGACCCGGACATTGTTTTTCCTTGCCAGGGAAGTAACCTGGCTTACCACTTCGTGTAAAAGATCCATTATACAAACTTCTTCCCATTTTGGTGCATGCGGTTTGGCAAGCTCAAGGAAGTCGGAGATGGTCCTGTCAAGATGTTTAACCTCCGTCAGAATATATTTTGATACCTCCTTATGCAGGGAGGTGTTCTCCGGCTGGCGAAGCAATGTTTGCGTGGAAGTTGAAATGATGTTCAGGGGATTTCGAAACTCGTGAGCTATCGATGCAGTCAGCCGCCCGAGGGCAGCTAATTTTTCCATTTGTTGAAGCTTCAGCTCATTTTCACGAATTTGTGTGCTTATAAAGATGTTATGAATACCAATTGAAACTTCGCTTGAGAAAATCGACAGTATTTCAATTTCTTCAATGGTATAACCACGCAAACCCGGCTTTGCTCCAAGCATCAGAACTCCGATCAGTTTATTTTCGGCTATGAGGGGATAAGCCAGGACAGGCTTAAATATAGTATACCTTTCATCCACACTCTGCTTAAGGAGTGCTGATAAGCTTTCTGACTCCAGGGTGTTTCTCTCATTTTGAAGAGTGCTCACCAATGAACAATGAGGTGACAGCTCAATACCATGAAACCAGCCGACATATTTATTCTTTGTTTCATTCAGGAGTATTATTTCAAGTTCTGAAATATTAAAACTCTCAAGCAGAAATTTACCAGTAAGTTCCATAAATTTAGTAATGTCGGAGACACCCAGTAAATCATGGGTGAAATTGTTAAATTGTGAACGGTATCGGAACACCCCCCTGTAGAAAACAGAATCTACCGTCGATTGGATTATGTTTGTAAAAGGCTGTAAAAGAAGAACAAGCACGAATATAAAAACTATATCGACGGCAATTGTATTTACACCCAGATATAGTTCAGCCACCTCGCTTAGCTTCTTGATGATCAAAAAGTAAATTGCAAAAACCGTCCCTGATATGATGCTGTATGCGATTCCTCCCCTGATGAATTTCCTTATCGGGATTGATTTATTACTCATAACTGAATAAGCGAAAAAGAGGCTCGTCAAAAGGGCAATAACACTTCCCACAGGTATTGCTATTGACTTTTCACGGTACATCAGGTACATTGATAATACAATGAAAACAAAACCGATAAGCCCAGTTAACAGATTGATCACGCTTGTCTTATTCTTCCGGGAAGCCCCGGGACTGTAATACTGGCTGAATAGATTTCGAGTTCCCCATATCAGATAAAAAGTCAAAACCAGGATCACCGGGAAATAGAACATCCTTCTAAAGCTTAATAGATTCTGCCCTGTAAATGTCCCGGTATAAAATGTTTTAACCATGTAGACTCCTATGATTACCGACAGGAGAAAAGGGGCACCGTATAGAACCAGTTTAACCCACTTATTGGAATACTGCGGAAAAATTTTAAGGTCAGACGGGTAAATATAACTCATTATTACATAAACAGTGGTGATGAAAAGGACTATGACGGTAGTTACACCGGATAAAAAAAACAATGAGCAGCTTTCACATATGATCAGGAGGAACCCGAGAAAGCTGAGCCCGGCAAGTCCCATAATAAAAAGGGCAAATATACGGTGGCGCCTATCCTTTGGAGAATCGGCTATGATGGCAAGAGATGTTGCAAGGCTTACAGCCGATGAAATTGCCCATGGAATAAAGAATAAGTTCATCTGATTGATTCCTGACCTAAGATCCAGTATTTACAAATATAACGCTTTATTATTGAAGGTTTTTTGCTTTAAGTCCTTTTTTAAATATGAAAGGTTTATGTTGTTTCGGGTATAGCGTTTGCCTTCGGCGAGCTCCGGTTCAAAGGGAAGGGGGAGCTTACCTAAAAAATGTCATTCCATTTTATGATCACCATCGATGATCGGTGTCCCGGGATGACAGGGGTTAGACAGCCCCTGCTTTGAACATCTTTCCATCAGGATTGTTATATAGATGCTATATATCCTATCGTTTTAATAGGATATAATTATTAATTAACACTAAAATGATACGAATATTTTTAATACTGATGCTGGCTGTAATTACACAGGCTGTCAGCGGGCAGGGTAAAAGCCAGTACCGGCTGACGGAAGAAAATTACAATTTCATTGTAAAAGGAACTTCTTCACTGCATGACTGGGAAATGGAAGTTACCACAGTTAACGGGCAGGTAGTATTCAAAAATGGAAGTAAGGCCATAGAGGGTATATTGGAAATTAATGTCGAAGTTAAAACCGGTAGTTTCATCAGCGATAAAAATTTAATGGAGAAAAAAGCTGCCGAAGCACTGAGGGCCGATGAATATCCCACCATAAGATTCAGGCTGGACGATGTATTAACATTAAATAATTCATCCGATACATTGAAGGGTGAGGTATCGGGTATGCTTGAAATTGCAGGCATCGCTAAAACAGTGAATATAGCATATGAGTTGATACCGTTAGAAAATAATGAAATTAAAGTCACGGGCAGCTCGGAACTGCTCATGTCGGACTTCGGCATTGATCCACCTACGGCATTGTTGGGAACAATAAAAACAGACGACCGTGTAAAAGTTACCTTCAATACAGTATGGATACCGGAAACGACAGCAGCCTTAAAAACATCTGAATAATCATACTTAATTTTTGAAATAAAAAACCAATGAAAAAATCAATATTAATTATCATTACCGGATTATTATCACTCACTGTCCTCGGCCAGAGCTTTGAACAGGAGAAGATTAACGCTTCTGCATTTGACAGCCTTAAAGTAAAGCTGGGGGCTGATTTCGCCATCCAGTACCAGGGCCTCGGTCACCATGCCGACAGCGCCCTTATTCCGCTGGGCAAAAACATCATCCTGCCCACTGCCAATATGATTATTACAGCCGACCTGGCCCCCGGGGTAAGGGTCAAGCTAACAACATACCTTTCTTCAAGGCATCATCCCGAGACCTGGGTCAAGGGTGGATACCTCGTTTTTGACCACCTGCCTTTCATCAAATCTCACTTTATAGATAAGATAATGGAAGTGTCCACACTTAAGGCAGGTGTAATGGAGCTTAACTATGGTGATGCTCATTTCAGAAGATCGGATAATGGCAATGTTATCAATAATCGTTTTACAGGTAATTACATAATGGATGCCTTCACCACGGCCCCGGCTTTTGAATACCTGTTCAGGAAAAAGGGAATACTGGCTATGGCAGCGGTGACCACCGGGAGTCTCAGGCCCGACCTGGCAGGCTACAGCAGTTTCTCAGGCCAGTATTCATCATACAATATCGGGGAGGAACTGGGCTTCTACGGTAAAGTAGGTTATGACGGCCAGGTCACGGAAAAGCTTAGAATAAGGGGCACGGTGAGTGCCTACTATACAGGCAACCATCATTTCGGTTCATTGTATTACGGTGAACGTGCAGGTTCAAGGTATTACCTCGTAATGAACAGGATCACCGACAGTGCCGAAGATGTTGATATTTCCTCCAATCACACGTCGGGACGCTGGTCGCCCGGTTTCACCGACCGCAACCGTTCGTTGATGTTTAATCTTTTTGCACGGTGCGGAGGTTTTGAGTTCTTCGGAACCCTGGAAAATGCTACAGGCACATCGGCCTTCGGAGGGCAGGAGTTTAACTTCACCCAGTATGCAGCAGAGGCTCTTTATTTCTTCGGTAACAAAGAACAGTTCTATGCCGGCGCCAGGTATAATCTTGTAAAAAATAAGCAGCAAATGTCCGTAAAAAGGTTACAGGCAGCTGCGGGATGGCATCTGACTGACAATATCCTGGTTAAGGCAGAATACATTGACCAGGATTATTCCGGTTTCACCGAGTACGGATCCGACGCAGGATTCAAAGGGCTGATGATAGAGGCCGCAGTGTCATTCTGACCCGGCAGTGATAAGAGGAAACTAATATGTATTGCTTTGATAATGAATATAAAATTCAACACCGATGATGAATATTGCCAATATATTAATAATGATCGCAATGATATCAGCAGGGGTCCCTGGCAAGGGCAGTCTTGCTGATGAATGTGGCAATAGCAACATAAAAATAGAAGGTCAGGCATTGCTGAGAAGCTTTGAGCTGCATTATGATTTCAATGGGAAACGATTGAGTTTTTATGATCCGCCGTCACTGTCATCTGTACAGGAAAATAATACTGTATCAATTCCCGTTGCGGGTTTCAGGGCATCTTCCCCGGAACTTGAAGAAGATTTTCGTGATCTTGTCAAAGCCGACCGTTTCCCCGAAATAACAATTTCATTCACCGGAAAAGATTTCACCGAAGAAAGGATGAGCACGTTTCGCCTGGGTTTAACAATAGCAGGCATAACGAATTACTACGATGTTTTATGCAAAATACAACCATTAGACAAGAATCTTTACTGTATAAGCGGAAGCAAGGAATTATCAATCCAGGACTTCAGCCTTGAGCCTCCGAGTATCATCCCGGGACTTATTGAAGTAAGTGACAGGATCAATATATTTTTTTCAATTAACTTTGAAACAATTACGTAAACCAATTATAACAGGAAATTGAAATTTAACACAAGAATAAGGTACGGCATAAGAACCATGATAGAGATAGCCATGGCCGACCAGGAAAAGGGAATCTATCAGAAAGATATCGCCATGAATCAGGATATATCAAACAAATACCTTGATCATATCATTCTCCCGCTCCGCACGGCAGGTCTTATCAGAAAAATATCAGGTAAAAGAAGCGGTTACCGTTTGGGCCGTGACGTTGCTGATATAAACATGCTGGACATATACCTTGCCTTTGAACCTGATTTTTCTATTATTGATTGCCTGGCAGACAATATAAGCTGTAAAAGGATCAATTCATGTGCTGCACATTCTTTCTGGTCAAACCTCAACAGTGTTATGAAAGAATATTTTGAATCAGTCAGTCTTGCCCGTCTCAGGGATAAAAGCATGAATTACGAACGTGTCGAGCAAAACACAGAATATAAATAAATATGAACCGCCTCACCATAAAAAGATTCTTCTGGATAATTGCAGTACTAATGATCGTAAGCTGTGCACCGGCACAGCAGCCCCCCTTTAATCGTGGTGTTAACCTCCCCGGGTGGTTCCAGGCCGGGAGCGCCCGGAAAGTGCATTATAAAAAGTATTCAAAGCAGGACCTTAATATACCGTTGTTGAAGGCTATGGAGCTGAATGTACCTAAGAAAGAAAGATATTTATATTAATGCTATAAACCACCCCGCCCTTGATCCTCACCTGCCTACCGGCAAATTCAAGGAGGGGAAAGTAATATATGCATACCCTTAACCCAACATTTTAAACTTTTTTAAACCTTTTTCAACCTTTTAAACTGCTTCTTTCTTTATCTTAGTGTTTCAAAACTTTAAAATCTGATCTTATGAAAAGCATAACCGTGAAAATAATCATCGGCATGGTGGCGCTGATGATAATATTGCCTGACATAGAGGCACAGCGCAAAAGAAACAATGATGAAAAAGACCCGCTGGCAGATGTATCTCTCAATGTATTTAAGCTGAGAGGTATAGGCCCGGCTCTTACATCAGGCCGCCTGTCTGACCTGGCGGTCAACCCCGACAAGCATTCTGAATTCTACGTGGCTGCAGCTGCCGGCGGCGTGTGGAAAACAACAAACGGAGGGGTTACCTTCGAACCAATATTCGACGACCAGGGTTCATATTCCATAGGATGCCTGGCAATGGACCCATGTAATCACAATGTTATATGGGTGGGGACGGGTGAAAACAATAACCAGCGATCGGTTTCCTATGGCGACGGCCTGTACAAATCGATCGACGGTGGTAAAAGCTGGAAAAAAGTAGGCCTGGAAAATTCAGAACATATCGGCATGATAACCATAGACCCGCGCAACACCGATGTGGTATATGTCGCTGCATACGGGCCATTGTGGAGTGCAGGTGGCGACCGTGGCATATATAAAACGACTGACGGCGGAGAGTCATGGGAAAGAATACTGTACGTTAGTGAGCACACTGGCTTTAACGAGATTCATATGGATCCGCGTGATCCCGACGTATTGTATGCAGCAGCACACCAGAGGAGGAGGAGGCAATGGACCTACCTCGGCGGCGGACCCGAATCGGGTATCTACAAATCAAGCGATGCGGGCAAGACATGGGAAAAAATAAACAGGGGGTTGCCGGGAGTCCACCTGGGCAGGATAGGCCTTGCCATATCGCCGGCCAATCCGGAGATTATTTATGCCGTTGTTGAGGCGCAGGAAAGAAAAGGCGGTTTTTACCGCTCAACCAACAGGGGTGCTTCATGGGAGAAGATGAGCAGCGCGGTAACCAGCGGCAACTACTACCAGGAAGTGGTGGCCGATCCTGTTGATGAAAACAGGGTTTACCTGATGGATGTATACACACAGGTGACAACAGACGGAGGAAAAACATTTTACCGCAGGGGCGAAAGAAGCAAGCATGTGGATAACCATTGCATGTGGATCAACCCGGAAAACCCCTTTCATGTACTGGAAGGCGGTGACGGAGGGCTCTATGAATCATTCGACCGGGGTGAAACCTGGCGTTTCTTCACCAACCTGCCCGTGACACAATTTTACAAGGTGAGCGTGGATAATGATTTCCCATTCTATAATATTATGGGTGGCACCCAGGATAACTATTCAATGGTGGGGCCGTCACAGACACTCAGCGATCATGGCATTGTATCTAGCGACTGGATAGTGACGGTCACCGGCGATGGTTTTGAATCGGTTGCCGACCCCGAAGATCCCAATATAGTGTATGCCCAGTCACAGTACGGCAACCTGGTGAGGTTCGATAAGAAAAGCGGTGAAGGAGTAGATATCGTACCACAGCCCGGAGAAGGGGAAAAGGAGTATAACTTCAACTGGGACTCCCCCTTGATGATAAGCCCCCATGACCATAAGACACTGTACTTTGGGTCCAACAAGCTTTTCAAGAGCACTGACCGTGGCGACTCCTGGGAGGTGATAAGTGATGACCTCGACAGGAATATCGACCGTAACAAATGGCCCGTGATGGGACAGGTATGGCCGATGGACGCCGTTGCGAAAAACAGTTCAACATCAAGATACGGCTCTATTGTATCCATTGATGAATCGCCGGTAAAAGAAGGACTTATCTACGCCGGCACTGACGACGGGCAGATAAGTGTAACGGAAGATGAAGGTGAGAACTGGTTCCAGATTAACACCTTCCCGGGAGTGCCTGAATATACATATGTATATGACCTTATAGCCTCCAAACATGATGAGAACGTCGTTTTTGCCGCATTTAATAACCATAAGAGTGGTGATTTTACTCCATATGTCTACAGGAGCGATGATAAGGGACGGACATGGACGAATATAAGCGGAAATCTGCCCGAAGGGGCTGTTTGTGCCCTTGAGCAGGATCATGTTGACAAGGACCTCCTCTTTGCCGGCACGGAATACGGTGTGTTTGCCAGCCTCGACGGTGGTAAGAGCTGGAAGCAGCTCAAGGCCGGCATACCCACGTGCAATATACGGGATATGGCCATACAGGAAAGGGAAAACGACCTTGTGGCGGCAAGCTTCGGAAGAGGATTCTATGTACTCGACAACTATGCACCCATGAGGGAGATAAGTCCGGAAGTGATTAATCAGGCGGGGCATATTTTCCCGGTAAAAGATGCCCTTATCTTCAATACCTGGAGACCTCTCGGTGGTTTGGGAAGCAAAGAGAAAGGCTTCCAGGGAGAAGATTATTTCAGTGCCCCCAACCCTGAACAGGGAGCAATTTTCACGTACTGGGTGAAAGAGGGAGTCACCACACTGGAAGCAGAAAGGGAAAAGAGAGAGGCAGAGGCTTTCAAGGAGAAAAAAGACATTCCCTATCCCACACTTGAAGAGTTCAAGGCTGAGCAGGATGAACTTCCCTCTTACCTTATTTTCACCATTACCGATGAAGACGGTAATTTCATAAGGGAACTGAGGAGCCCGGTAAGGAAAGGATTGAACAGGATCGCATGGGATCTTAAATACCCTGCCGATCTTGCAGTGAGGGAAAGCCAGGCATCAGCCACAGCCGGATTGCCCTCATCGAATGTATTTGTACTGCCGGGTAAATACTATGTCAGCCTGTCGCAGAATACCAGGGGCGAGATCAGCGAGCTGGCAGATAAGGTGGAGTTTTCGGTTCTCGAGCTCGATAACCGCACCATACCTGCTATGGACAGGGAGGCGATGCGAGACTTCAAGCTCAAGGGTCTGAAGCTCGACAATGCAGTATGGGCAGCTTCGTCGGCACTGAACAAGATGAGAGAAAAAATAGATCCCTATAAAGCGGCTTCCAAGGCTTTCAGCGGTCAGCAGGCTATAGACCTGATGAATGAAATACTGGCATTGGAGAAAAAACTAGAAGAACAGGAGATTGCTCTTAACGGCGACCGTGATTACCGGAGGCTTGACCTTGACCCCGTTTCTTCACTGCGCAGCCGCGTGAGAACAGCCGTATACAGTGTCTCAGGTTCCACATCCAATATAACGGGAACGGCAAAGAAAAGCTACGAGACAGCCATTGAAGAATTTGAACCTGTATATGCTGAGATCAAAGCCCTTGTAAAAGAGTTTGAAGCATTTAATAAAAAGCTTGATGAGCTTGGGGCACCAACGACACCCGGGAGATTTCCTAATTGGAAGTAGGGACGACTAATGACTAAAAGAATAGGGTTGGCACGGATTGGAAAATCCGCGCCAGCAATTATGTTCAGGAGGACACACGCATTTTATCATGGCCAAAGTGCCGGTCGAGTATTGATACTATCTCATTGGCATTTGTTTCAATGGGGCGGTGTGTTACCTTAAGCACGTAAAAGCCACCTCTTTTGAATATATTATTTGCATAGTCAATCTCCATGCGCACCTTCCTGGGGTTGATATAATCATGGTCGTCTGAGAGTCCCATCTCCCTGACCCTGTTAGTCCGCTGGGCTATCAGGTAATTGATGGTTGTGGTAAGCCCGAATACCCTTCGGGAATCAACTGCAAATAATTCTTTAGGAGGTTCTTGACCGGGGATAATAGGTACGTTGGCTACTTTCCACCCGAACATACCAAGATAAATGCTTAAGGGTGTCTTCCCTGTTCTGGAGACACCGGTTAGTATAATGTCAGCCTTTGAAAGCCTGTGGACATTAAGACCGTCATCGTGCTTTATGGTGAATTCAATGGCCTCAACCCTCCGGAAATATTCAATATTGCTGAGCCTGTATAATCCCGGCTTGCTCAACGGCTGAGTGCCCAAAGATTCAGAAAGGTAATCTGAAAGACCGCCTACAATGTCAAAATTCGGAACTTCATGCTCTTCACAGGCTTTGATCACCTCCATGCGCATTACGGGGTCAACCATTGTATGAACAATAACACCTTTTCTTGTCTTTGCTTTCTCAACAGTTTCAAGAATAATCTTTTTTGAATTAACACCAGGTACAACTTTAACAGGGCACTTATAATCAGGAAACTGTATAAGAACCGATCTTACGACATTGGTTCCCGAAAGACCCTTGCCCCCTGAAACAACAAAGATTGGGGGACAGGTATTTTTACTGGTATTTTCTTCCATGACGCTATGCTTTTCCGGAAAGATAAAAGATAAAAGTAAAAAGATAAAAGTAAAAAGTAAAAAGTGAAAAGTAGAGAACCATTATGTAACTTCGCAGGGAAATAAAAAAGTTAAGCGATGAAAACTCCATTTTTCAAAAGACTGAGGAATTTTTTCCGCACCACGGCGCTGGGTGGAATGGTTGCCATATTGCCCCTGGTCCTGATCATTATCTTCTTCCGGTGGATAATAAATCTGATACAGAGATACCTTGAACCACTGGTTAATCTTATTAATACAGAGTCGGAGCTGATGATAGTTGCACTGTATATCTTAGCAGTTATTGCCATTATAATACTTTTTTTCCTGCTCGGCCTGTTTATAAGAACCAGGATTGGTAACTTTTTCCGAAAAGTGCTCGAGGAACAATACCTATCGAAAATACCGGGATACAAACTGGCCAGGGAGACCGTTATGCAATTTTTCGGTAAGCAAAAGTCATTCTTCAGGGAGGTGGTTTTGGTTGATATCTTTAATTCGGGTACGCTGATGACAGGTTTCATCACCGATGATCATGAAGACAGTGATTTTCTTACCGTTTTTGTGCCAACAGGGCCCAACCCTACATCGGGCAATATTTACCATGTACTTAAGGAAAAAACTGTTCGCACAACAACAACTGTAGACATAGGTATGAAGTCAATAATAAATTGTGGTGCAGGTTCATCGAATATCTTTAGATGCCGTGAGGAAAGGCCGGACCTGGAAGATGATTTACGCAATAGATAAGCCCGGTGTTAATGTCCTATTGTGAAAAAACGTTAAAAATCATCTTTAAAATTAAAAACAGGCCGGATAATTCCTTATAATTTATTAATATTTGAAAGAAACAAAACAAAAAATATCCACTATGCTAACAAATTTCCGGAAAAGAATTCCTGCAATCACAGGGATAATTATTGCATTCATCCTGGTGCCAGTAATCATAAAGGCCCAGGAAGTACCAATCAGTTTTGACCGGTACCATGGGTATAACGGATCTTCTGAATACCTGAAAAAGGTTAACAAAGCATACCCCGGTATCACTGAACTGATGACAATAGGTGAAAGCACAATGGGAAGACCCATTTACGTACTCGTAATATCAGATATGAGTAAGGGAACAACCATTGACAGGCATATTGACCTGAGAAATGAGCGAAAAGAAAATGTCGATAATGTACCCCCGATGAAAATACACCAGGGCAAGCCCGGTCATTTCATAAGCGGATCAACGCATGGCAATGAATTTACCGGCACAGAGGTTTGCCTGTATATAATTGATAAACTTGTTTCCTCTTTTGGTAGTGATGAAACAATCACCGGCCTGGTTGAAAATAAGGCGTTTTACATATGCCCTGTAATAAATCCCGATGGTGTGTATAACAGTGTTGAAAGGGGAATAAGACAGCGTAATAACTCGATGGAAAAGGATGATGATGAAGATGGAAGGATAAACGAGGATGGGCTTGATGATATTGATGGTGATGGTTTTATCACATCGTTCAGGTATAAGGATGATGAGGGCAGGTATGTGATTGATGAGGAGGATCCGCGCCTGATGATAAGGCTCGGCAGGGGGGAGGAAACGGATAAGCAAAGGTATTCATTAATCAGGGAGGCCCTGGACAATGACAAGGACGGCAAGATAGGAGAAGATCCGGAGTCGGGCATCGACCTGAACAGGAATTACCCCGAAGGCTGGTGGAAGGATAATGGCTTTGCCGGGGGATCAGGGGATTATCCTCTTTCGGCTCCCGAAACACATGCCATTGCCGAATTCTTCACCAACTACAGGAATATTCTAATGGCACAGTTCTACCATACTCCGGGGGGTTTTACCTACAGGCCCATGGGAACAGCCCCTCATCCGAGCCTTAATCCTGCCGATGTTGCCGTTTATGATTTTATCATGGGGAGAAAATATCTTGAGATAATAGGTGAAGAGGTACCCGAAGCATGGCTTCATCCCGAGAAGATTGAACAATATAAAGAGGAGTTGGCAAAGACCGATGTAAACAGCTATGCTAAAGCAAGAGGCTATGAATTGCCCAGGGGATGGAGGGTGAGCTACGATGAGGAAGATGATGAACGTTATGGTTATGGCATGGCCACCGACTGGCTCTATGCCCAGTATGGTATATATTCAATAACCACGGAATTATGGCACCCCGTAGCTGATATTCCTGGTTTTGATGTTCCTGATGATGAAAACAGGAGGGTTGCCATCGAAAGGGCACTGCTGAAATACCAGGATGAAAATTATAATGGTGATCTCTTTGTTGAATGGAAGAAGTTCAAGCATCCTCAACTGGGTGAAGGGGAAACAGGCGGCTGGAAATCACAATATGCCAGTAACAATGCCTTGCCGGGTGAACCCCTGATCAATGTATGCGAAAAACACTGGCAGTTCGAACTTTTCAGGGCTAAATTACTCCCTAATATCGTTATCAGTGATATTCAACCAAGGATAATTTATTCCGGCAACACTAATGAAGGAAGAGCTAAAAAAACAGACGGTGAGTTCAGAATTGAGCAGGGCAAAAGGAAAGGCAGGTACCTGGTAATGGAAATAAGCGTAACGATTGAAAACACCGGTGAGCTGGCTACAAATTTGGCAGAGGGTGAAGAACTGCCCGGTAACAGGGAGGATGTAGCATGGCTGGTGGCGGATAGAGATAATATAGAGTACATAGAAGGACAAGCCTTTGTGAAGCTCGGCAGCCTGGGAGGCAAGAAGAAAATACCAAATGTGAGGAACAAGCCCTCAAAAAAAGAGGTGAAATGGATTATTGCCATCAGGGATAATACCCCGCTGAAAATAGTGGTGTCATCCCTGAAAGGCGGAACAGTGTACAAAGAAATTAATATTAAATAAGGGAGGTAATCATGAAAACAAAGAATATATATACCAGAATAGCAATGACAATCACATTCTCCCTTCTTACGGCACAGCTTATTTACCCCCAGCAAAAACTTCAGGTAAGTGCGGGTGGAGAACATGGTGAAATGGATTACAGCATAAACTGGAAAAGATACTATTCATACGAGGAATGGACAGGCATAATGAAGGACCTTCAGAAAAAATATTCTTCCTTGTGCGATATAGAATCAATAGGTAAGAGCCGGATGGGCAGGGACCAGCTTTTGCTCACCATCACAAACAAAGAAACAGGAAAAGACACTGATAAAACAGCAATGTGGGTCGACGGAGCCATCCACGGGAACGAGGTAAACGGTATAACATGTTCAATGTATCTGGCCTGGTACCTTTTAACAAGGTATGATTATGATCCATATGTAAATGAATTAGTGAATAAATATACTTTCTACATACTGCCAGGCCTGAATGTTGATGCTAATAATTCCTATGTAGAATATCCGAATACACCTCATAACCCGCGTGAGACTTACAGGCCCGAGGATAATGACGGGGACGGTCTGTATGATGAAGACCGCACGGAGGATGTTGATGGCGATGGTGAATTGTCATATATGTACAGGGAAGATCCTGAAGGGGATCTGAGACTGTCGGCCGACAGAAGGAGGTTCGTGGATGCTGAAGAAGGATTTGAAGGCTTACGATTCACAAGGATCGGATCGGAAGGTTTCGACAATGACGGTGACGGACGGATCAATGAGGATGACATAGGAGGTCCTGATCCTAACAGGAATTTTCCTTACGGCTGGAACCTGAATGCCGGAAATCCTTATCCCATGTCGGAACCGGAAACACGCAATGTATTTGAATTCCAGCTTGATCATCCAAATATCTTTGCTTCTTTCCATTATCACAACACCGGCAGGTTGATCATGTTCCAGGCCCCGCCGCCAGTGAGGTTGTCGGCCAGCCAGACCGAGGAACTGAGGGAAAGAACGGAAGAACGCCTTGAGGAAATGAGGAAAACAAATAAATATGCCCAGCTTTTCCCAAGGCGGGTAAGCGATGAATACCAGCATGATATGGACGTTCAAACGAAAATAGTGAGCGAGGGGGCTTACATACTGAAGAACTACAGGCCGGTAATAGGAGGACTCTCAGGCCAGGCCCATGCCGCAACCTACTATATGCTGGGGGCCTACTCTTATCTCATTGAACTATGGGGAACCCCCGTCACTATTGCCGACACCGATAATGACGGCAGGCTGTCGGACGAGGAATATATGAAATGGATAGACCTCGACCTGGCAGGTGAAGGATGGATAGACCCTCATAAGGTTTATCATCCCGACCTGGGTGAAATATGGATTGGTGGCTCGGCAAAAAAGCATATGCAAAGGACACCACCCTCGAGGTATATTGAAAGGGAGGCCGAAAAGAATGCAAGGTTTGTCATGTACTGCGCCAGCCAGTTCCCGAAAGTTAAAATAGATAATATCAGCATTAAAGCAATAAGCGATAAAATATACCAGGTGGATGTAAGGGTGGCAAATGAAAGTGAATACCCCACAGCCTCTGACAGGTCGGTACAGCTTGAACGATCTACACCTGATGTTCTGAAATTTGAGGGGTCAGATAATATAACCCTTGTTGAAACTTCAGGGAAAGACCTTGATGATAACAACAGGCGCCGCCGATATTCATATTTCAGAAGTTCAGAGCCTGAAACTGAAACACAGCTCTCGGCAGGCGAAAAAACCAAATTCCGCCTGAAGGCGAAAGAGAAAAGAGTTATAAGGTATTTCCTTGCCATGGAAGGCAGGAAGGGAACAGTTGATTTTACCCTCGAGTCAAAAACCGGGGGCAGGGATAAGGAGAGTATATCTATTGTTGTGGAATAAATATTATAATAAAGGCTGAGGCTGAGGCTAAGGCTAAGGTTTTAACCACCCCGTCCTCAGCCTTAGCCTCAGCCTTAGCCTTAGCCTTCTTTTCATTTCTTTAGCACCTTTTTCAGCACCTCGTCCTTGTCGATTTTCCTGGTGCAGAAGAACCAGTCATGACAGGTTACATCAGGATCCTTCTTGCTCATCCTCTCCTCGGCAACACCACAGGAGCCGGCAGTAGGTACTATCACCTCGTCACCGGGGTGCCAGTCGGCAGGGGTTGCAACCTTAAATTCATCCGCAGTTTTAAGCCCGATCAATATCCTGTAAAGCTCATTGAAATTACGTCCGAGGCTCAGTGGATAATAAAGCATCGTACGTATAATTCCTTCAGGATCAATGTAAAATACCGCCCTTACTGCCTGTGTGTCAGATTCATTAGGCTGTACCATCCCATACTTGCTGGCAACGTTCATGCTTACGTCGTCAATAAGCGGAAACTTAATCTCAATATTTTTCATGCCCTTGAAATCGATCTTCTCCTTGATGGTCCTCAGCCATGCTATATGACTGTATAAACCATCTACAGACAGTCCTATAAGCTTGCAGCCAGCCTCTTCAAACTGGTCTGCCATCTTGCCGAATGTCATGAATTCAGATGTACAGACAGGGGTGAAGTCAGCCGGGTGACTGAATAATATTGTCCATTGCCCCTTGAAATCATCCGGGAACTTTATCTCTCCCTGTGTTGTTTTAGCTGTAAATGCAGGTGCCTTTTCACCAATCTTAGGCATTGCTATAAACTCTTTCGCTTTAACTTCTTCCATTGTTGTAATTGTTTTTTAGTGTTAGTAATTATTAATTGTCAAAAAATTCTCCTTTAATCTGTAACTGTATATCATCTATCCTGAAGCCGGGAATCTTTCGTTTTTCAAAATATTCATTCAGCATCCTGTTTAATTCCTCGTCATAGTAATCCTCAATCCTGCCGGAATCAATAGAGTAAAGATGATGATGCTGGTATGTGCATGCATCATACCTCATTACATCCCTGTCGGTGTTTACCCTCCTTATAAGATTATTTTCCACAAAAACATCAAGGATTTTATAGATGGTGCCCCTGGCAATATTTGGATTCTTTTTCCTTACAACATCAATAATATATTCGGCTGAAGGATGCTCACCCTCACAGTTATAAAGAACCTCAAATACAGCCACCCGCTGGGGGGTTATTTTAAGCCCCCTTTCCTTTAAAAGGCCTACTATATCGGGTGTCTTTATCATTGTAAAATGTAAATAGGATTAAGTCCTGTTTAAGAATCAGTAAATTTATAAATAATATCACCAACTACCAAAGGAAAAACACAATTAAATTCTGACTCTACGGTATAATTATTGTACTATTGCATTAGCGATTAAGCCTTTTGATGAAACTAATAAACCTGATACTGGTCCTTTTCCCTGTCCTTGTTTCAGCCCAGGAAAATTATACCATAAGTGGAAGGATAACTGAAAAAAGTACAGGTGAAGATCTTATTGGTGCCACGGTTATACTTGAGCCCTCTTTGCAGGGAACGGTCACCAATGACTACGGTTTTTATTCGATTACCGCACCTGCCGGCACTTACACCATCAGGTTCAGTTTTATCGGGTACGAAACAATAGAAGAGGACATTAGACTTGAAAGAAATATAAAGCTTGACATTGAGTTAAGCCAGACGAGCATAAAGCTTAACGAAGTGGTAATTTCAGCCATTCGGTCCGACCGTAATATATCGAAGGCCGAAATGAGTGTTAACAGGCTTGACATAAAACAGGTTGATCTTATTCCGGTTCTTATAGGTGAAAAGGACATACTGAAAACGTTGCAGCTCTTGCCCGGCATAAGCACTGTTTCGGAAGGCAGCACGGGCTTCAATGTCAGGGGAGGGTCAATTGATCAGAACCTTATTTTACTTGACGAAGCTTCGGTTTACAGTGCTTCCCACCTTGCAGGTTTCTTCTCGGTTTTTAATTCTGATATCATCAAAGACATCACTGTATATAAGGGGGGAATACCTTCAATCCACGGAGGCAGGGCTGCCTCGGTGGTTGACATAACAATGAACAATGGTAACAATAAGAGTTTTGGCGGGAAAGGTGGAATTGGTCTTTTATCCACCCGTTTAAGTGTTGAGGGCCCTCTTATCAAAGATAAAATGTCCTTTCTATTGTCAGGGAGAAGATCATATGCCGACATAATTCTCAAGGCTCTTCCCGGTGATATTATTGAAAAAGGCACAAGCCTGTTTTTTTATGATTTCAATGCCAAGCTCAATCTTACGGCAAATGACAAAAACAGGTTTTTCCTTTCCTCTTACATGGGGCGTGATGTCTTCGGTTATGAAGATAGTGGTATGAGCTGGGGTAATTATACCGGTACTTTCAGGTGGAATCACCTGCTCAGCGACAGGATTTTTTCCAATACTTCGCTTATATACAGTGATTTTTCTTATGGCTTTAAACTGAAATCTGACATTAAATATGATTCAGGTATCAAGGATTACGGATTAAAGCATGACATAGCCTTTTTCATTAACCCTGACAATACCATTAACACAGGACTTGAATTGCACTACAGGGATTTCAATCCCGGTTCATTGCTTTCATCCGGAAGTGATGTAAGCGATATTGTTCTTGATAAGAAAAAAGCAATTGAAGCAGGTATTTACATCCAGAATAAGCATAGTATAAGCCAGGTGTTTAATGCTAACTACGGCTTAAGGTTTGCCGCGTTCAGCCAGTTAAGCGATCCCGGTGAAATGAAGAATTACATTAATCTAGAACCCAGGCTGTTATTAAACTGCAGGCTCAATGATAAATCATCACTGAAGGTATCTTATAACAGGCTTAGCCAGTACCTCCACTTGCTTTCAAACAGCACTGCCGGTCAGGTTACAGATATATGGGTTCCCAGTTCATCGCGTATCAAACCTGTTATAGCAGACCAGGTAGCCACTGGGTTTTTCAGGAATTTTTTAAATGACACCTTTGAATCGTCGTTTGAGATATATTATAAAAAGCTTCAAAACATAACTGACTTTGAGGACGGGACAAACATAATCCTTAACGAGAACATTGAAGAACAGATAATTGCTGGCAGGGGGAGAAGTTATGGTGCCGAATTATATATTAAGAAAAAGCAGGGCCGCTTCAAGGGTTGGCTCAGTTATACCCTGTCACATACAGAGAATAAGATAGAAGGTATAAACAACAACGAATGGTACCCCACGAAGTATGATAAGATACACGATATAGCCATTGTAGGATCCTATGATATCTCGGACCGCATATCAATATCATCCGTTTTTGTTTATGCCACCGGTAATGCTGTAACCTTCCCCAGTGGCAAGTACGAACTTAACGGTAAAGTCATACCGTATTTCACTGAAAGGAACGGATACCGCATGCCTTCCTATCACAGGCTTGATGTAAGCATGAAGATAAGGGGGAAAGAAGAAAAGCGATTTAACACAAGCTGGGATATCTCGGTATATAATATATACAACAGGCATAACGCTTATTCAATATATTTCAGGGAAGATGAAAACAATGGCGGGGCAACGGAAGCAGTTAAGCTGAGTTTATTTGGGGTCGTTCCCGCCGTAACATTTAATATGAGTTTCTGATGAAGAAAGCACTTTACATAATACTCATCACTTCATTTATCGCAATATCCTGTGAGGAAGTTATCGATGTCAATCTCAATGAATCATCACCCTCACTGGTCACTGAAGGCAGTATACTTTATAATTCATTATGCAATGTCAGGCTGATCTACACCTCCAGTTTTTTTGATACTGCCGGGTACGCTTTTGAAGACGAGGCAATAATCACCATATCGGACAGTGAAGAAAGATCTGAAGTCCTGGAATATATAGGCGAAGGTAATTACAGGGGCAATGTGATTACAGGTCTCCCCGGGCATACCTATACAATGAGCATTACCGTGGGCGATAATGAATACCGGGCACAATCAAAATTAAATCTTCACCCCACCCTCCTTCAGCTTAAATACGAAGAGCTTGAGATCCCTCATCATACTGAAAAGACTATTTATACAATAAAAAGCCTGATAGTGGATGACAGGTACCACGAAAACTATTACCTGTTCAGGTACTACAGGAATGGTGAAATGTTGAATGACCATTATTCAACCTACAGTGACAGGTTCATTCAAAGTGACACCGTAGCATATTCCGATTACATGTTGCATTTTTACGGTGGCGACACTGTAAAAGTTGAATTATATGCCATAGACAGGGAGGTATACAATTATTTCAATCTTGTAAATGATGTTTTGTTCAGTGCCAGGAACTCTTCAACTCCTTTTAACCCCTCATCCAATTTCAGCGGCGATATCCTCGGTTATTTCATGGCTGCTTCATTGGACACTAAAACCATAATCATCGATTACATTGATTAATAATACATACCGTCATAATCCCTGTTTGCTTTCCGTAGTATTATCCTGATCACGAAGGGGAAAAATCTCAGTGCAAATCCCTGCAATTTGCCCACCGTGCTCAGGGTCACCGATTTTTTCTTTTTATACACCAGCCTGGTTATTCCTTTTGCCACATCCTCTCTCCTGGCTTTTTTGTGACCCCTTTCAGGTAGTTTCCTGTACGTTCCGTCGGGGTATAATATTTGCTTATTTTCTTCATTTTCGGTAAAGCCAACATATATGATACCTGTATGTATTCCTGTTTCCTCCAGTTCTATCTGCATTGCTTCGGCCAGTGCACTCAGGCCCATTTTTGATATGCTATAAGTAGAATGACCCGGCATTCCCAGCCTGCCTGCAAGGGTGGATACAAAAACAATGCTGCCTTTAGACTTAACAATATGTGGGAGTGCATATGTACTCATATACACAGTACCCATCAGGTTGATGCCAACCACTTTGTCCCAGGCATCTATTGACAGTTCACGAAATTTACCATGGCTGCCTATACCTGCATTATTGATAAGAATATCCAGTCTGCCGAATTCCTTTATTATACTATCTATCATGTCACGGCACTGCTTACTGTCAGATACATCACCGGCCAGTTTCAGACATGTAATTTTATTATTTTTCAGCTCCCGGCATGTTTCTTCAAGCGATTCGGGATTACGGCCATTGACACATACTTTAGCGCCATAGCTGCCCAGGAGCATAGCAGTTGCCTTCCCTATACCCTTGCTTGATCCTGTGATAAAGACAACTTTATCCCGAAAATGTTTTTCCATTATCTTAGTTTATATAACTATTATCCCTGAACCATTTAATAGCTTCCTCGAATGCATCATCCACCGGTGTCTGAGGCATCCCCAGTTTATCCACAGCCTTTTTACTTGAATAAAAGTGTTTTTCGGTGGATATAAGTGCCATGGGATAATTTACCGGCGGTGTGAACCTGAAGATTGAAGCGCTCAGGGAAAGAAGTCCTCCGTATGCCAGGGTTAGGCACCTGGGCACCTCCAGTGAGGGGGCTTTTACGCTAAGTACCCGGGCCATTTTTTCAAAAGCTTCCTTATAGGTCAGGTTTTCATTGCCCAGGATATAACATTCACCGGTTCTGCCTCTGTCTATTGCGTTGATTATTGCCTGTGCTACATCTTTCACATATACGAAATTCCTTCCACCAACAGGGTATCCCGGTAGTTTACCCTGGTCCACCGCCAATATCATAGTCCCGGAACTGGGTTTTGAGTCATAGGGTCCGATCATAAAGGTAGGGTTCAGGATAACAGCGTCAAGCCCTTCGTTCTTCACTGCTTTTAATACTTCCTGCTGGGCTGCATATTTAGAACACATATAATCCAGTTTAAACTTTTTCCCTGCATAGGGTTTACTCTCGTCTCCCGGGTCGTATTCATCGCCCGGCCCAAAAGAATTTGCTGTTCCAATATGTATTAATCTCGAAATTCCCAGCTCTTTAACTGCAGCGATAACATTTCTGGTACCTTCAACATTGATCTTCCAATAGTTCTTATCCCTCGGGGGCAAGGTATCTGTTTTTGCCGCAGCATGAATAACAACATCATATCCTTTCATTGCATTTTTCAGTTCTTCATAGTTGAGTATGCTGCCCCAGGATCTCTCCATATCAAGTTCTTGAAGGTATTGGGCTTTCTTACCTGTCTCAATGAATACTTTTATATCATAATTATGCTCAAGTAGCATTCTTACCAGGTTATTCCCCAGCATACCGTCGGCTCCGGTAATAAATTTTTTCATTTTTTTGTCTTTTCATCAGTATTTCACCTGACTATTATCTCGTCAGCAAATATCCATGTCTTACCTCCTGCTCCGGCATGCCACTCCGGGCATTCAATTATACTTTTACCCAGTACTCGTACATACCGTGCCTGCCGGGTCTCTCCTGAAAAGGAAAATTCCTTTATTTCCCTGTCCTGCTCCCGGGGTTTGAGTTCATTATCCACCCTTGCAAGGTCAGTGAATGACTCCCCGTCGACCGATGTTTGGAAGAGAACATATTCCGGCAGGAAGACCCAGCTTCCCACGCTGCTTAAAAAGCTTATTGATACTGATGAGACATCTGTTATTTCACTGAGATCAATGGTAACATCGAGATCTTTGCCATCAAAGCCCTGCCACTGTCCACCGGCAAAATTCAGGGATCCTTTTATCCCGTTCACCAGTGTCAGTTCTTCAACTGCCTTATATTTATCGCTGTACTTCGAGGCATAGTTAACATCACGCCCTGTAGCCTTATGGATATACACTGTTTCCCTACTTATTTTGCCTGCCGATGAGTCATCTGTGAAAACAGCTGCCTTAATGCTGGCGGTAGAGTCAACCACAAGCGGTTCGGAATAAATCTTAGAACCGGCAGTCGGGTCAGAGCCATCAAGGGTATAATGTATCTCCGCACCGGGGAAGCCTGATTCCATGCTCACCACCACAGCGTTTTTACTTTCGTCGTATTTTGTTTCGATATCAACACTGAATAAGGACTTTGAATAATTAAGTCCCATTATATCTAACCTCTCGAAGAATTTTCTCAACCTCCGGCTGAAATCTTGCCAGTCAAGTTTATCCTGCGGCAACCATAACACTTCAGCAAGTGCTGTCATACGGGGCAGGACCATATATTCTGCATGGTCACCGGTCTTAATATACTCTGTCCAGAGGTTAGCCTGGGCGCCCAGGATATATTTCTCTTCTTTTTCAGATAGTGCATCCGGTACGGGATCAAATGAGTATACTTTTTTCACCGGGGTATATCCACCTATTGCCCTGGGTTCAGTTTCTGAATCATCCTGGTAGTGGTCAAAATAGCAGTGTGTACCCGGGCTCATCACCACATAATGTCCGCTATGGGCGGCTTCTACGCCCCCTGACATCCCTCTCCATGACATCACAGCCGCCCCCGGTGCCAGTCCCCCTTCCAGTATTTCATCCCATCCCATGAGCTTCCTTCCGTTTTCAGAAAGGAATTTGTCTATTCTTTTTATGAAATAACTCTGCAGTTCGGCTTCGTTTTTCAATCCTTCTTCCTTTATTCTTGCCTGGCAGTCGGGACATTTCTCCCATCTTGACTTATCAGCCTCGTCGCCGCCGATATGTATATATTCTGAAGGAAAGAGGTCCATTACTTCCATCAAGACATCCTCCAGGAAGTCGAAAGTCTTCTCTTTGCCCGCACAATAAATATCACTTATAGGCCACAATCCACCAGGAGGAACGGTAAAAGGTCCACCGGTGCATGACAGCCCGGGGTATGCTGCCAGGGCTGAAGTAACGTGGGCGGGCATTTCTATTTCAGGAACGATTGTAACCGACCTTCTCTGTGCATAATCCACTATGTTCCTTATCTCCTCCTGTGTGTAGAAACCACCATAGGTGGCAACTTCACCCGCTTTCTGAGCTTCTCTGTCATTCCACGGCTGGTCTTCGCGGTCAACACGCCAGGCACCCACTCCGGTGAGCTTTGGATATTTTTTGATCTCAATTCTCCATCCCTGGTCGTCGACCAGGTGCCAGTGAAATACATTCATCTTATGCATGGAAATAAGATCTATGTAACGCTTAACAAATTCCACGGGAAAAAAATGCCTGCTTACGTCAAGGTGCATACCCCTCCATGAAAATCTTGGATAGTCTTCAATGTAAATACATGGAACCTCCCATGATATAATATCAGCTTTCTCCGGAGCTTCAAATTCAGGTGGGAATAGCTGCCTCACTGTCTGCATCCCGTAAAAAATACCGGCCGGATCGGAAGCAATGATATGTATCTTTCTCCTGTCAATCTCAAGAGTGTAAGACTCACCGCCATGTATTGAGGTATCTGCAAGTTCAAGGATAATACCTTTTGAGGCATCAATATCATTGTCAATCTCCACTGAGTAGCCCGTAGGGGTTTCAATCATTTCTGCAAAAAGCTTTGCCGTTTCCTGCAGGCGCGGGCTATCAGTTACATGGATAATTGTTGAATTGTTAAGCCTGTAAACACCGCCTCGCTCTTCAATGAGAACAGGCTCTGGCAGGAGTACAAGTTCCCTGACTTCGCTTCTTTGTCTTTTACATGAAAAGAATGACAGCAGGGCAATTATTATAATAAGTTGAATTACAATTGCTCTCATAGATGTGATTTTCGGAATTTGATAATGTTCTGGGCGGAAAATTATAAAATAATAAGCAGAAAGTAAGCTAAAGGGGCTATTTTTGTCATACTGTATCCTGTATAAGATAGGGGCTGTACTTTAAAGAGTACAGCATATTTTACGCGGGACAATGGGAGGCATAAAATGAAAGAATCTTTGTTCGGTAAAACGATAGATGAGTTAATACCAATAGTAAAGGAGGCTGGCCTGCCGGCATTTACAGCCCGTCAGATAGCTGAATGGCTCTATAAGCACAGGGTCAGCGATATTGATGATATGACAAACCTGTCGAAACTTGCCAGGGAAGGACTGAAAGAAAAATATAGTATATCACATTCGGCCCCGGCGGGTCTTATGGAATCAGCTGATGGTACAAAGAAATATCTTTTCCCGGCCGGGGTCGGGAAATTTATTGAAGCAGCATATATCCCGGAAAAAAACAGGAATACCCTGTGCCTGTCATGCCAGGTGGGTTGCAGGATGGGATGCCATTTCTGCATGACCGGCAAGCAGGGCCTGGAGGGGAATCTGACCACCGGGGAAATACTGAACCAGGTAATAAGCATTCCGGAAAGTGAAAACATCACCAACCTGGTATATATGGGAATGGGAGAGCCTTTTGACAATACTGATAATGTTATCAGGTCTGTTGTAATACTGACTTCGGAATGGGGTTTTGCCATGTCACCGAGGCGTATCACCGTATCGACCATCGGAATAATACCCGGCATGAAAAAGTTTCTTGCTCTGACCGATGCCCACCTGGCTGTCAGCATGCATACACCTTTCAGTGACGAACGCAGGAAGATTATGCCGGTTGAAAACAAATACCCGCTGGAAGAAATAATGAAGATCATAAAGGAATATGACTGGGGCAGGCAAAGAAGAATATCCTTTGAGTATATAATGTTCAGGGGCATTAATGACACTGAAAGACACATAAATGAAATGACCAGAATGCTTGGTGGCTTGCGCTGCCGTCTTAACCTGATAAGATATCATTCTGTTCCCGGCATGCCTTATGAAAGCAGCAGTGACGAAACCATCACGAGATTCAGAGATAGCTTGACTGCCAGAGGGATTACCACTACAATACGTGCCTCCAGGGGCGAGGATATTATGGCTGCCTGCGGGATGCTGTCGACGATGGGGCAGGGGGCAGGGGGCAGGGAGCAGGGAGCAGGGGGATGAATGATGAATGTCGAATGTCGAATGTCGAATAACGAATTGTTGAGATCGCAACTAATCTGAGTGTTAATAAAATAATCCTTAGCCTTATTATTAAATCTCCAGGTTGGACATTTCTCCGCTTATCTCAAACTCATATTCCGGGTATTCATAAACCGGCATCCTGGGTTCTGTTTCACCTATTGAGTATCCCCATATGCTTTCATATTCATTGGGGTTCTCACCCAGGTCTGCCAGCTGGCTAAGGTATTCACTTATTGACTTTGATTCAATAATGATAACCTTGCCCATTTTATTAATGATGGGGCTATGCAACCTGGTGGGATCATGGTCAAACTCAAGTATCCGCCGTCCATACCTTGTTATACCTATCACCCGGTATGTCAGGCTTTTGCCCACACCGGGAAGGTTAAGCACGTTCCTGTCGGTTGCAAGGAAGGGAATATTGGCTTTCTGCCTCAATGAATTTATATTTTCCTGGATGTTCTCAGCGTCGGAGGGAAATTCCTTTATCTCATCGTAATATTCCTCAGGTATGAAGCCAATTACTTTTTCTTCAATCTGCTCCTGTACAGCCCTTGAATTCGGTGAAAAGTTAAAATTATTTTCCATATAACCCTTCACTGAAAAAGTATAATATGCCAGCACACCGACGTCATTAAGCGCTTTTCTCAATTTGGAAGTGTGTCCCCTCCTTGAAGCTGCAGTGGTAAATACCAGCTGGTTGGTAACAGTCCAGCCTGCCCCTATAAGTTGTCTGAGACCCTCCCTTGCTTCGGGAGTCACTTCCATGGGTGATTCAAAATGTGTCTGTATGATAAACTGCTTTATTCCTATGTTAGAAGCTCTTTCCTTAAAATCACGTAAGACAGCAGCCAGCTCAGGGCTTAATCTCTGGGGCAGGTAAACCGGCAGGCGAGTACCCAGTCTTACCCTTTGTATTTCGGCATGCTTCTCCCCCTCTTTCAGGTTTTTATTGGCTTTCTTTTTTTTCAGTGCCATATCATAGACTGCATCGAGTATTTTCGCAAGTGATTTATCGGTACTCATAAGTGCGTCCCCTCCCGTAATGAGTATGTCCCTTATCTGTGTATCCTTTTCAAAGTACAGCATTATATCTTTAAGCTTTTCACTCCATGATTTTTTAGGCTTGAGCTTATCGAGGTTAAAGTTCAGGTGGCCTCTCTGGAAATCATACATACGCTGGCATGATGAACATAAACCTGCACATGCCCTGCCCATGGTATCAGGTATAAGTATTGCAACTTCAGGATACCTCCGGTGGACATTATTATAGGTTGGTAATATCCATCCTGCAGCATTGGGTTTACCCGGTTCAACCAGGTCTTCTTTTTCCCAGGCCACTATGTGTCCGAATTCATCAACCAGTTGCTGACTGTAAAGGACATAATACCTGATAGCAAGGTCGGCCCCGATTGCAAAATAAGGTACCCTGACATGCAATAAAGACAGGTAATAAGGATTGACAAAGAAGGGTATGCCTTTTGCCTGGGCCTGGTTCAGTATTTTCATAGTATCGGGGTCAAGGGAATTCCCCAGCATTTCGTTCAATAAGTCCGGCGACCTTACGGCAAACTTGAGATGGAAGGATGGTTCCTTCCACCATTTCAGCATCTTAAGGAATTTTTGCTCCCGCGATAAGCCTTCTTCGAAATAATACTTCCTGTCATTGATAAGCCCGGCATCCATCTTATCGATGAATATTTTTATTATCCTGTCCCTGTTTTCCTCCCTGAGTTTCACTATCCTGGGGTCGAGGCCAGAAGGGAAACGTTCCATCCATGACCTTATCTGTTTCTTATCAGGTTTTCTGCATACATAAGTGCCCGCCAGCTGCCTGAACAGGTAGAGCATATCCTCAAAGAAGGCAGGCCTGGCACCTCCCGTACCGTAAGTCACGGCCATCCATATCATTTTTATTGGATTACTTATTGCTTTTTCCCCTCTGAGGTTAAGGTCCTCATAAGAACGTCCTGCATGATCGATGTAATCCAGTATCCTGATGGCTGCATAATCCTTCCATTCCAGTCTTTCAAATGCCTCCCTTCCATTTGCTTCCCCCTTATGAAATCTATAGGCCTCAGGCCTGCTTTCGAGTATGCCTGTCACCCAGTCTTTAACTCCTATTAAGGCTTCAGTCTCATTCCTCGCATTTCTCATTATCTCTTCCAGAACCGGGTTTTCTTTCAGCAGTTGCTTAAGTGTGCGGTGAGCTTTCACATTAATGGCAATCCTGTCAAGATCTAAAAATTTGTCCATGATGCTGATAGTTGATTAAAAACTTATTAAATGTAATAAAAATGTGTAAAATAACTACAAGGCGTTGGTCTTCCGCCTTCGCCTTGCAGGCTACGGCGGACAAAGGGAGACTCGCGCCAGCGAAAATAGCAAGAGCAGGGTTTTATCACTTTGACTTTCCGGGGAAAATTTCTTATCTTTTATTTATGAATCGGGTTATTTCAACGGAGAAAAAGCCAATCAAGCTGTGGATTGATGACATCGAAGAAGGTGCCTTGCAGCAGGCAAAGAATCTTGCCAATCTGCCCTTTACATTCAAATGGGTTGCGATCATGGCAGACAGTCACCAGGGTTATGGCATGCCCATTGGTGGGGTTCTCGCTACAAAGGATGTTATTATACCAAACGCGGTGGGTGTTGATATAGGATGTGGAATGTGTGCCGTTAAGACTTCCCTCCAATCAATCGAACACGACACCCTGAAGACGATTATGAGTGGCATACGTAAGCGCGTTCCCCTCGGTTTTAACCATCACAAAGAACCTCAAGACTGGGAAGGTTTTGATAAAGCTCCAGATTTGCCTATAATACAGCAGGAGTTGAATAGTTCACGTTACCAGCTCGGCACCCTTGGCGGAGGAAATCACTTCATTGAGATCCAGCATGGCTCTGATGGCTTCGTATGGTTCATGCTGCATTCGGGCTCCCGTAATTTCGGCCTTAAAATAGCGAACGAATATCATAAAAAGGCCCGGCAACTGTGTGAAATGTGGCACACGGACCTTCCGGATAAAGACCTTTCTTTCCTGCCGGTTGAAACAAAGGAAGCAGAGGAATATTTAGAGGCAATGAATTTTGCACTCGATTTTGCCAGGGCTAACAGATTCAGGATGATTGATGCCATGAAGACCTCAGTCCGGGAAGCTATCCGGGATGTCGAGTTTGATGAAACAATTAATATCCATCATAACTATGCTGCGTGGGAATACCATTTTGATCATAACGTTATTGTACATCGCAAGGGTGCTACTTCGGCAAAAGAAGGGGAAATGGGAATTATCCCCGGCTCCCAGGGAATGAAAAGCTACATCGTGCGTGGCAAGGGAAACCCTGAATCTTTCATGTCATGTTCCCACGGTGCAGGACGTAAGATGGGCCGCAAACAGGCAAAACGTGAATTAAACCTGGAAGAAGAAAAGAAGCATCTTGATGACCAGGGTATCATTCATGCAATACGAAGCAAGAAAGACCTGGACGAAGCGTCAGGTGCATATAAAGACATCAACGTTGTGATGCAAAATCAGAGCGATCTTGTTGATATAGTAATTGAACTATCACCTCTCGCCGTAATAAAGGGCTGAGCGTATATCCAGAAAAAGATTTTTTTGAAATCACTCATTTATGGTTTATATTTGTTATAGTAAAAAAGTGTACATAATACATTTAATATAGTCATGAAAACACGTTTATCCCTCTTAATTAGTATCGTTGTGATTCTCACATCATGCAATTCATCCATTAAAGAATACCGGATAGAAACTGACGGGCCTGAAAAGGTTGACTTCAGGGTGCTACCTTTTGACCTCACACAGGTTAAACTCCTGGATGGAAGGTTCAAGCATGCTACTGAGCTTAACAAGAAAATTTTGCTTGATTATGAACCTGACCGTTTCCTGGCAACATTCAGGATGGAAGCAGGCCTGGAACCAAAGGCCGAGCATTACGGTGGCTGGGAAGATTACCCGAGGCGTAATCTCAATGGGCACAGCCTGGGTCATTACATGAGTGCTCTTTCTTTGATGTACAACACAACAGGTGAGCAGGAGTTCCTCGAGAGGCTCAACTATATTATAGACGAACTGGCCCTATGCCAGGAGGCAAACGGGGAAGGGTATATAGGAGCTCTGCCGGGAGCACAGAAAGTATTCGAGGAGGAGATCGCAAAGGGAGAAATACGCTCAGCGGGTTTTGACCTTAATGGTTACTGGGCGCCTTTTTATATAATGCATAAATTACTTGCCGGGCTGAACGATGCCTACCTCCTATGCGGCAATGAAAAAGCTCTCGATGTAGCACTGAACTTTGCTGACTGGATAAGAGGCATTGTCACACCGCTCAATGATGAGCAGGTACAGAAAATGTTACACTGTGAGCATGGCGGTATTAATGAATCCTTTGCCGAATTATATGCTATCACGGGTGAAGAGAAATACCTGGAAACAGCAAGAATATTTCACCACAAAGCCATCCTTGACTCACTGGCCAATCATGTGGACGTACTGCCGGGTAAGCATGCCAACACACAAATACCCAAGTTTATTGGCCTGTCCAGGCTATACGAGCTTACAGGCAATGAGTGTGACAGGGAAACAGCAGAGTTTTTCTGGGACAGGGTAGTTAACCATCACTCATATGTAACAGGCGGAAACGGTTTCAATGAATATTTTGGCGAACCCGGCCAGTTGCGCGACAGGCTTGGTGAGGGAACCACTGAAACCTGCAATGTTTATAATATGCTCAAGCTTTCGCGACATATCTTTATGTGGGAGGCATCCGCAGAGGTGGCTGACTTTTACGAAAGAGCCCTTTTCAATCATATCCATTCTTCACAGCATCCCGAAACAGGACATGTAATATACAATCTCTCACTGGCCATGGGAGGTGCAAAATCGTATCAGAACCCGGGTTATTTCACCTGCTGTGTAGGAACAGGCATGGAAAATCATGCCAAGTATGCAAGGAATATATACTTCCATAATGATGAAGAGTTATACATCAGCCAGTATATAGCTTCCGAACTCAAGTGGGACGAGAAAGGGCTTGATATGCTTATGGAGACATCTTATCCCGATGAGCAGGGTGCTGCAATAAGCTTTAAGAATGAAGAGCCTGTGGATCTGATCATACAGGTAAGATATCCCTCATGGGCAGAGGAAGGAATAGAGATACTGGTTAATGGTCGTAAAAAAAACGTAAGGCAGGATCCCGGCAGTTTTGTACCTGTAAAAGGCACCTGGAAGGCAGGCGACAGTATTGATATATATATACCTTTCACTTTAAGGTTTGAATCAATGCCTGATGATTCCAGCAGGGTTGCCATTATGTATGGCCCTGTTGTCCTGGCGGGTGATCTTGGTCCAGAGAACGACCCCGACTCATATGATGCAATGTATGTGCCGGTCCTGGTCACAGAAAACCGCCCGCCTGAAGAATGGCTTAAATCAATTGAGGATGAGCCCAATGCTTTCATGATGGATGGTGTGGGTCAACCCAGGGATGTTAAGCTTATACCTTTTTACGACATGCATAACAGGAGGTATACTGTTTACTGGGATATCTTCACCCGGGAAGAGTGGGAAAAGAAGAAGGAGGACTACAGGCTCAGGGTTGAGAAAATGAAGGAGATGGAGCAGATGACCGTTGATTTTGTCCAGCCGGGGAAGATGCAACCTGAGCGTGATCATAATTTCAAGGATGAAGGCAGCAGGCCTGTACGTTTCAGGGGCAGGGCCGGCAGGCAGTCACGCGGAGGATGGTTCTCCTTTGAAATGAAAGTATTGCCGGATGCACCTGTTAACCTTGTTGTTGATTACTGGGGAAGGGATATAAGGAACACAAACTTTGAAATACTGGTTAACGACCGCGTAATAGCCACCGAGAGAATAGACAGAAATGACGGTGATTTCATAAGTATAAGTTACCCCATACCCAGGGAGCTCACCGTTGGGAAATTCACAGCCACAGTGAAGTTCAAGGCTACGGAAGAACGGTCCGAGCTTGGCCCCGTTTACGGAGTTAAAATAATCAGAAGAGCAGAAGAGGGACAACAATAATTAAGCTGTCTCCTTTTTTTCTCTTCTGAACAGTTCAATTGTGTCATCCTGTACAAGTGCCCATATTGAATATACCCCTTTGGCAGTTCCTATGGGCACGTTGAGGCAGTTTATTGCAGACATCACTATGATCAGTATTCTTGCCCAATCCCTGTAGCTGAACAACCAGATAGCTCCTATTACACTTAAGAGTGAAATCACGCCTATAAGGGCGGGGAGAATGATCTTGACGGCGGTCAGTACTGTTATTGCAACTTCTTCGCCCTGGACAAAGGACTGTGCAAAATTGACGGAAAGGAATATTATCACTGCCCCGATGATTCCAAGTATTCCAAAGCCAATGTGCAATGCACCCACAATGGTTACATGCTTTCTCATATCTCTTACTTTTTCCATGCTGATTTGTTTTTACCGCAAGTTAAGAATTTTATAAATCCCCAATGTTAATACACTGGTTTTATCCACCTTTCCTTTTCTCCATATTTGCTATTCGCTGCCCACTGAATCCCTCTTTTCATTATCTCGAGGGCTTCCGGCACTTCGAAATCGGCTGCAACATGGCCAAGTGATGAATAAAAAACACGTCCTTTCCCATAGTACTTTTTCCATGCCACGGGAACAACGCATCCGTCTATCCATTCAGCATGCCTGCCATTAAAGGTAGTGGTTGCCAGCACTTTCACATTTGGATCCACATGCATATAATACTGTTCTGAATGCATCTTAAAATCATCCAGACCCCGGGTCACGGGATCCTCCCTGTCAGTAATATTAACCTCATAATCAATAACACCTCCCGGGTGTGCCACCCACTGACCTCCCACCATAAACTGGTATTCGGTGTTATTCCTGAAGGAATCACCCAGGCCACCGTGCCAGCCTGCCAGTCCAACGCCATTCTTGACCGCATTCAACAATCCCTGTTCCTGTTCTCCCTTTATTGTTCCCATGGTCCATACCTGGATTACCAGGTCCCTGCTATTCATCATGTCTTCATCAAGATAAGCATCAAGGCTGTCCGATATTATAACTTCAGCACCGGATTCCCTGAGCCAAGGCACAAAGATATCCCTGCATTTTTCAGGCTCATGCCCTGACCATCCACCCCATACGAAGAGTATTTTTTTATTCGGTAACTTATTATCGCTAACCTGTGATCTGCTGAATACTGATAGCGGCATTGCGGATGATAAGATGGAAGCTCCTGCCAGAAGCGAAGTCTTTTCCACAAATTTTCTACGTTTCATAGGCAACTATTTTAGTTTATAATTAGTCTGTATAAATAAATTATCTTATAAAGCTTATTTAGTAACTTTGTAAGTGGGTCCAGTATCTTTATTGGTATTAGTGTACTTAAAATAACAAATAATTGCATTAAGCTAGTAGTATTATTTCATAAAATCAAACCAGGATGAGAAAGAGAATTCTTGTTTTTGCTGCCTTCTTGTTAATTGCTGCAGGGATTACTTCGTGCGAGAATCTTTTCCAGCACTGCGAAATATGCAGGTATAATGTATATGTCAATGGCGTTTTTTCTTATTCTGAGCTGGAAGCTGAGTATTGTGGTTCAGACCTGGCCACAAGGAAATCGGCACCTGACGTAGTCACCGGGGAAGGCACCGCATATGAAACGGTTACCAAATTTGAATGTGATTAAGCATTAATTTTGTATTAAGATGAAAAAAATTGTATTTATTTCTCTCCTTTTGCTCTCCGCAGCCGCTTTAACATCCTGTGAAGGATTTGAGAACTGTAAGATATGCCGTCTCAACGTCTACGAAAACGGTGTACTGATTAATTCGATGCAGGAAGCTGAATATTGCGGGGCAGAATTGATAACAATACAGAGTACACCCCCGGAAACAGATGGTGCTTTTACAACCCAGTGGGAATGTGATTAAGTATTGCTAATATCGTATACCTATTACTGTAACATCATCGACCTGGGGTGTATCTCCCTTCCATTCTTCGAATATTTCATTCAGCTTCTCACCCTGTTCGAGCATTGGCAGGTGTGCTAATTCAACGAATTTCATTTTCAGGTTTTTCACCATAAATTTCTTTCCCCTGGGGCCTCCAAACTGATCACCGTATCCGTCTGAAAACATATACAGGCAATCTCCTTTTTTAAGTTCAATTTCCTGCATGCTGAAGGGTTTCATGTTATAGTGTATGGCCACCGGCATTTTATCGGCTTTCAGTACCATGAGCTTTTTGCCACGCACTATGCAAAGTGGGTTGTTGGCAGCTGCATAGTGCATTTTACCCTTTTTAAAATCTATTGCTGCAATGGTCATATCCATGCCATCTTTCACCCTGTCCTCCTCGATGGACTGTTTAAGCGAAACAATAATTTCGTCCCGCAGGGTATTTAATATTTCATCGGGCCTGATAATCCCGCGGCCGTTTACTATTTCATTAAGCATGGTAACGCCCAGCATGCTCATGAATGCCCCCGGCACGCCGTGCCCGGTACAGTCGGCAGTAATTATAACCTGCAGGCTATCCTGTTTGCTAACCCAGTAAAAATCGCCACTTACTATATCAAGTGGCTTATACAGCACGAAATGTTCAAACTCATCACTGAACAATTCAAGCGAGGGTAAAAGTGCTGTTTGTATGCGCTTTGCATACATTATGCTGTCGGTTATATGTTTTTTCTGGTATGCTATCTGGTCCCTCTGTTTTTCTGCAATATCCCGCTGTTTTTCTATTTCATCTTTCTGTGCGAGTATTGTTTTGTTCTTTTCTTCCAGTTTAATATTTGCTTCTTTTTTGATCCTGTAGCTCCTGTAGATATAATAAGCAAGGAAGCTAAGCAAGACGAGAACAAATATTGCGGCATAAAGCATTAATTTCTGCTTTTCAATTGATTCGAGCTGTATCTTGATCTTTTCTTCCTGCTCGTTAATCAGCTCGAGCTGTTCATCTATCTTTGCCAGTTGCCTGTCGATATCCGCCCTTTGCATCTCCAGGGTGTCTTTTTGCGTCTTTACTTCGGCTTGCTGGTCTATTATCAGGGCCTGCTGCAAACGTATTTCGTCTGACTGGTTCCTTATCCTGTCTGCCTGGGTCTCAAGTTCTTCTTGTTTTGCCTCCAGGCTTATTTCCTTTTCCCTGATTTCCCTGTCGAGGCTATCGAGCAGGGCCCTTTGTTGTTCTATTTCCTCTTTTTGTTCCTCTATAATCCTTTGCTGTTCGCGTACCACTTCAAGCTGTCGCTCCAGCTCTGCGTTTGTTATATCATACAGTTTCTCCCAATCTTCCCTTGTTTTTACAGCCTGCGTCAAGAGTCCTACATCAACACCAAGCCCGGCCTTCTCTATTGCTGCCTGGTTAATTTCAAATTTTGGCTGGTCATTTACCACTATGAAATTGAACATGGTCTGCCCGAATTCATAGCCCTCGGTCATTAAAAGTGTTTTCTTTCCCCCTATCATACTTTTAACCTTGCTCAAGTTAAAACCTTCATCTTTAGACATATACAATACATTGGTATACTCAATCCTGTTTTCATCCCTGAAAACCACCACAACAACCGGTTTACCCTGTATCTCTCTCCGGGTCTTTGCCAGGTTAGCAAGATCAAAATAAAGTTGATTTTCTCTTGAAAGCACTCCAACCTTAAAAAAGGCCATAGTATCCAGTGCATCACCATAATCTACATAGCGTGCAACATCAAAAATATATACAGCCCTTGTTCTGCTATCAAAGCCTCCCTGGGCATAGGAGCCAATATAGCAAAGCGTTAGCAAGGACGCCAGGATTAAATTTTTTTTATTCATTGGAGGAAAGGTTTTTTGGCTTCCCTAATTTCAAAATAAATATCTTTATTTGCAAGTATTGGGACCCTGTTATTTTTTTGTGAATATCTTGTTCACAATTCTGACTATTTAAAATATATTATGTATATTGATATCGTATTTTTGCTATAGCAAAGATAAAAGCAAATGCATTCTGACCAACACAACTTAGATCTAACAGGAAAAACCGTAGCCATTGTTGATGATGACCTGGCAACAATACGCTATTTTGAGATACTTCTCAAGACAACCTCCGCCGAAGTGTTCACCTTCCTTAACGGCACCGACTTCCTTAACGTCGTAAAGGATAATCCAAAAAAATTTGACCTTGTAATGATGGATTATCTAATTCCTTATGTCAATGGCATAGAATGCGTAAAATCTTTGCGGAAGTACAACCGGCATGTACCTGTAATAATGATCACGGCCTACTATACCAGGGAATCAAGAGAAGAATCCATTCTTGCAGGAATAAATGAATATATACTTAAACCTGTCATCCCTGAGAAAGTGCTCAGCATTCTTGAGAAATACCTTACCAGGAGAGAATACGCTTATTAATATTTATCCCTGAACATTACCATAATAATTTGCCATGTATTCCTGAAGCATGGCATCAATTTCTTTTGCCTTTTCTTCCAGTCCGTTACGTCTGCAGGAGGAAGCCACCCGCTGGAGGAAGCCCAATGACATCTGAATCTCCATCTCAGCATTTTTCATATAATAGGGAGGAAGTGAGGTGTAATAATCGAGGGTAGCACTGTAATGGTCTTTCATCCTCGCTATTAAATCAAGTGCTGTTTCCTGGTCTCCGGCTATCAGGTAAGAGTCAATTATGTCAGGCATATAATTATCCCAGGGTAAATTATACAGGGGTAATTTTTCCATTATGTGATCAAGTGCTTTTACTGCTCTCTCATTATCTCCTTCAAGGACAAGTGCCTTTGCCAGTTTTGCGTAATTAAGCCTTGCTCTTACAACCAGGAGTGTATGGCGATGGTAATGATCCAGGTATACATCGGGGTCATTGGTATTTCCCCAGGTAAATTTATTCATCAGGTTATCATAAAGGATGTCCGTATCTATACGGCCATAATCAAGCCAGCTATAATTCTGTGATTTAATAGGTACAAGCCTGTAAGCACTGCCCTCAAGCTGGAAATATTCTTCCATTCCCAGGGCATCATCGTGATAGCCCGTTACAAAATACACCGGCCTTTCCCAATCATTCTGTGCCAGGAAGTCGAGCATCATCATCTGGCTTTTCAATATGTAGTTACCTTCAAGCGTGATATCGATATACGGCACTATGAGGTCAGCATCTTCGGGCTTCACCGTACCTGAAGCCAGCACTTTCTCGCGGTCGACGGGTATACGTATTTTTCGAGTTGGCAAATAATCATGTTCTTCGCCGTCGGGGAACCTGTATTTAGTGCCCTGGTTATCGCTCCTTATAAATTCCACAACCTTATCAATCTCGACAAAACCTGTGAGCCTTGGATTTTCAACTATAAATAGCTGGCTGTTCACGCCGTCATAATATTTTGATTTGGGCATGGTGAGTTCCATGGGTTCAGATTCATAGGTTTTCATCTTCATCTGGTCAATATACCAGTCGGTATTGAACAGCATAAGATTACACACCCTGACATCGGTCCTGACCCCTTCCACCTCCTGGGCATACCAAAGGGGAAAGGTATCGTTATCGCCGTTGGTAAACAAGATTGCATTGGGGGCCACTGTTCGAAGGTAATTTTTTGCCACTGCAGTTGCTGTATACCTGCCTGAACGGTCATGGTCATCCCAGTTTTGTGATGCCATCAACACAGGCACCGCCACCAGTGACAGTACACCTGCAATTATGGCTGAAAGCTTCTTTCCTGCTATTTTCCGGAACAAGTCGTATATAAACAAGACTCCCAGCCCTATCCATACTGAAAATGCATAGAAGGAACCTGCATAAGCATAATCCCTCTCGCGCGGCTGGTTGGGGTATTGATTTAAGTAAATAACTATAGCTATCCCCGTCATCACGAACAGGAGTAAAACCACCCAGAAATCTTTTTTGTTTTTATTTAGCTGGTAATAGAAACCTGCCAGGCCGAGGAGCAGGGGTAATAAATAATATTTGTTTCTTGAAGGATGGTTTTTCATATGATCGGGCATGTTATCCTGGGGTCCCAGTCTGGATTCATCAAGGGCTTTGATTCCCGATATCCAGTTGCCGTTAAACGGTCCGCCATATCCCTGGGTGTCATTTTGCCTGCCGGCAAAGTTCCACATAAAATACCTGAAGTACATATGTCCCATCTGGTATGTGAACATAAAGCCCAAGTTTTCGGCAAATGTTGGTTTGCGCACTATTTTTCTCTCTCCCGAATTGTCGGTGATCTGTACAGGTTTACCGCTGAAATCATTCCACTGTTTATAAACCTCCACATGGCCTGACTGGGGGCTCCACATCCTCGGGAAGAGGGTAACAAATCTTTCATCGTACTCGGGCACCAGTTCCCGATTGGTAATTTTGTATTCACCGTCAATCGGATTATATGTTGGTTTACCCCTTTCATATGAAACAACGGGGGCATTGAAATATGGGCCTTTCACAAGAGGCCTGGCGCCGTACTGCTCCCGGTTCAGGTAGTAAAGAAAACTGAAGACATTCTCAGGATTATTTTCATCCATTGGAGGATTGGCATTTGAACGGATATATATTGTGGCAAATGAAGAATAGCCTATCATGACTACGAGCGCCACTGTGAGGGCTGTATTCAATACCGGCACTCTTTTTTCAGTAAGGCGCCACACCAGGAAAGCCAGTACGGCAAGAACAAGGATGTTTAAAAATGTACTATCTGTCATAAGCCACATACCGCTGAATAAGACCGTGGCAATGCCAAACACCACTATCTGCTGTTTGTTCGCCCCTTCATGACTTGATCTCAAAGCAAGTATTATTGACAGGGCAAACAATATCAATAAAAGGTAGAGGCCACTGTTATATGGTAAACCAATGGTATTAACCAGGAAGAGTTCGAACCTGCTGGCAAGTATTATGAAGCCTGTTAATAGGCCCCACATTATAATTGCAATAATGGCTATGGAAAGTATTATTGCATAGGTGAATCCTTTCCACGAGAATTCATATTTCCTGAAATAATAAACGAAGACAATGGCGGGTATGGCCAGCAGGTTGAGCAGGTGGACACCGACGGACAGGCCTATTACGTAGGCGATAAGAATCAGCCACCTGTTTGCGTATGGTTCATCGGCTACATTCTCCCATTTTAAAATAGCCCAGAATACAAGGGCCGTCATCAGTGATGATGTGCCATAAACTTCGCCCTCAACGGCTGAAAACCAAAAAGTATCAGAGAAAGCATAGGCCAGTGCACCGGTGAGGCCGGCCCCCATTATTGCTATCACCTGCCCCGTGCTAATTTCTTTATCACCTCCTGCAACTAGTTTTCTTGCCAGGTGGGTTATCGTCCAGAACAGGAACATTATGGTGAAAGCGCTTGCAAGGGCCGACATGATATTTATTGAAAGGGCACCCCTGGTGACATCAGGGGCAAAAAGTGAAAAAAACCTGCCCAGTATCATATACATGGGTGCTCCCGGAGGATGACCAACCTCGAGTTTGAATGCCGTGGCTATAAACTCACCGCAATCCCATAAACTGAGTGTGGGTTCAACAGTTAAGATATAAGTAATTGCAGCTACAAGGAAAGAAAGCCATCCAAGCGATATATTAACCAGGTTGTATTGTTTCATAAACTATAATAGATACAATAATGTTAAAAGATTATATATACAATTGGCGAATTTAATCAATTTGATTAAACTTTTATATTTTTAACTTCTTAAAACATGGACAGGAAGATCGTCATAGCATTCATTATGGTACTGGTGAGCCTTGTAACACAAGGCCAGTATTATGAAACGGGCCAGGAGCCGGCATCACTGAGATGGGAGGAACTGAACTCTTATCATTTCAGGTTTATCTATCCTGAATCTTATTCAAAACGCATAGACAGGGTGGTGTTCAGCTTTGAAAAAGCCTATGACCTTCTCAAGGGCTCTTACAACGAACCCTTACTTGGTAAGATACCCGTAATAATTCACAATCATACAACTGCATCGAACGGTTACGTGGCCTGGGCACCGAAGAGAATAGAACTGTACCCCTTACCTTCCCAGGATAATATACCGATGAGCCATATTGAACAGCTGGCCCTCCATGAGCTAACACATGTTCTGCAAATGCACAGTTTCAGGAGGGGGGTATCAAAAAGCCTGTCATATCTTTTTGGGCAGCAATACATAGGGGCTCTCGGCATTTTTACACCTTACTGGTTCCTTGAAGGGGAAGCAGTTATTGCTGAAAGTGCATTGTCACATTCCGGCAGGGGGCGTGTTCCTTCTTTTGAAAAGAAACTGAAAGCCTCTCTGCTCGATAATGATAAAATATACAGTTATGATAAAATGATTTTTGGTTCCTATAAAGATTATACACCCGATCATTACCAGTTTGGCTACCAGATGAGCGCATGGGCCAGGACAAAATTCGGGGAGAGGGTGTGGCAGGAACCCATGGATTACGTTGCTCTGAGGCCATATACATTGAATCCCTTTAATGCAGCCCTCCGCAAGTATACTGACCACACAAAGGAGGACATATATTTTGAAACAATGGTATCTTTGAGGGACAGATGGGAAGAGGAAGAATCAGAAAGTCAACGTGATATCTACACTGTAATCAACCCACCAAAAAATGAGGAGTATATAAATTATTATTCACCTGTTTCGGCTGGTGAGGACAGTGTTATTGCCCTAAAAACATCCCTCTACCGTCCGCCCTCTTTTGTCCTTATTAATACGGAACAAGACAAAGAGACCATACTTCACACCCCCGGTGATATATGGCCTTACAAGATAAATTATGCGGGCAATACCATTGTGTGGGCTGAAAATTTCAGGGATCCGAGGTGGGCAAACAGGGAATATTCAGTGATAAAAACATTAAATATAAAAACAGGCCTGCCACGTACATTAACAACAAAAAGCAGGTTATTCGGGCCTGACCTTTCACCTGATTCTAAGCTGATAGTTGCCGCTGAAAGTACGGTGGACTATCAAAACAGCCTGGTGATACTTGATGCACAATCGGGTAAAATATTAGGCAGGCACGATAGCCCCGGCAACAGGTTCATTTCTTACCCTTCCTGGTCGGAAGATATGACGGAGATAGTATTCATCTCATTAAACGAAGATGGGGAAGGAATATGGTCTCTCAATCCCGAAACGGGTGAATGGAAAAATTATATTGGAGAAGGACGTGATGATCTTCAGTCTGTAAGGAAACGTGGTAGAGCAATATTTTTTGTCAGCTCAACATCCGGCATTGACAATGCCCACATGATGGAAGAAGATGGTGATCTTCAACAAATTACAACGGCACGTTTCGGAATATCTGATATCTCACTTACTGACAAAGGCATTCTTTTCGCCGATTATTCGGTTGGTGGTAATGATATAGCTGCCGCCGTCATCGACAGGACATTAAACGAAAAGGCAGCCGGGACAGTAAAAAGTAAACGACCAATTGATAAGCTCAACAGAAGAGAAAAGCTGGTATGGCATGAAGATTATACGCTGCCTGCAAACTATAAAAAAGAGAGATACAGTAAAATAAGGGACCTTTTCAGGTTTCACAGCTGGATGCCCATCTACGCCGACATAAATAATATTTCTTTTGATGATATCCCGGTAAGCCCCGGGGCTATGGTAATGACACAGAACAATCTCAGCACCCTCATCAGCACGCTGGGGTATGAATACACCGGCGGGGAACATCTTCTGCATTCAAACATTAGCTGGAAAGGCTGGTACCCGGCAGTTGATTTCAATATAAGTTACGGAGGCAATCCGGTAATATATAATGGTAATGATACAAGCCTGGTGCCTTCAACAATCTATAATCGCCTGTCGACCAGTACCACTGTATACATCCCCCTGCGTTTTTACCGCAGCAGGTTTATACAGACATTCTGGCCGTCCATGAATGTAAAATATTCAAACAAGTATGTACTGGACGAGGATAAACAAATGTTTGACTACGGGCAAACATTACTCAACCCCCGCCTCTACTTTTCTAACCTGCATAAAATGTCGCACCGGGATATATGGCCAAGGTATGGCCAGGTGCTCGATCTTTATTTCACCACCTCTCTTTTTGACAGTGATTTGTATGGACCGGTGACCACACTGAGAACAGCATTTTATTTCCCTGGTATCTTTCAAAACCATGGTATCAAATTAAAGTACCAGTATGAAAAGCATGATTTCAGGCGATTGCTCATACATAACCGCGTATCACTTCCACGGGGCTATACAAATATTATCTCGGAGAATATCAACAGTTTCAGTGTTGACTACGCCTTCCCCGTGGCCTATCCCGATTTTCACCCTGGTAATCTTCTGTATGTAAACCGTATAAGGAATACCATCTTCTATGATTACGCCATCAGCAACAATCTCTATGATATAGCAGAACAGCAAGAGGTGGAAGGGAAGGATTATTTATCCTCTGCGGGTGTTGAATTACTTGCTGACTTTTATATTCTGAGGATCCCCGTAAAACTATCTGCGGGTTTGCAGGCTGCCTATTTGCCATTTGAGAAATCATCACATTTCAAGTTTTTACTCAATATGGATGTTTTCGGCTTTGTATTGGGGCGGGAAAGCTCTTATTGAATTGTTGTTGCGGTTTCTTTAATAAGGTACCAGGCTCTTCTTACGTTCTCCAGTTTAACATTAGTCTGTGAAGTAACCATCCTGAGTGAATACTTATCATTGATCATGGTATGTGTCAGGTAGATCTTGCCTGTATCGTTCAGTTTATGGTTGAGTCTTTCATTAATTTCATTTAATGATTTTTCATCCCTGTTTTCAGGCCTGTACCTGAAACAAACCGTATTAAGGCTCAGGGGAGCTGTCATTTCAAAATCGGGATCTTCTTCCACCCTGTCCGTCAGCCAGGCGGCGTATGAGATATGGTTTCTCACTTTTTCCTGTAATCCTTTCAAGCCAAAAGATCTTATCACAAACCACAGTTTCAGAGCTCTGAAACGCCTTCCGAGTGGTATTCCCCAGTCGCGATAATCATTTACCAGACCCCTGGTCCTGGTTCTGAGATATTCGGGCAATATTTCGAATGTTTGTATCAGTGTATTTGCATCTTTAACGAAATAAGCTGAGCAATCGAAATTGGTGAACATCCATTTATGAGGATTGAAGACAAAGCTGTCTATATATTCCTTACCATCGATCAGCCAGTTGTACTCGGGCAATATCATGGCCGTACCCGCCAGTGCTGCATCCACATGCAGCCAGATATTATGTTTGCTGCATAATTCTCCTATTTCCCTTACGGGATCGATTGCCACTGTACCTGTAGTTCCCACGGTAGCCACGACACAACAGGGAATGTAAGCCTGTGATAAATCCTTTTCAATAGCTTCAGCCAGTTGGCTGGGATCGAGTGAAAGATCATCCCTCACCCCCACTTTATGGAAGTTACTACGCCCGAAACCCGCTATTTTCACCGCTTTTTCAATAGATGAATGGGTTTGTGTTGAGCCATATATCCTGTACACCGGTTCGTCTTTGAATCCTTTTTCATTTATCCTGAAATCGCTGATCCTTTCCCTTGCGGTAACCAGTGCGGCCAGTGCAGCTGTTGAAGCTGTATCCTGTATTACTCCTTCAAAATTTGCTGGCAGCCCTATAATATCCCTCAGCCAGTTCATGACTCTTTCCTCCAGTTCTGCGGCAGCAGGCGACGTTTCCCATATCATACATTGTGCTCCCAGTGCTGCAATAATCATTTCTGCCAACACTGACGGGGCTGAGCTGTTTGCAGGGAAGTATGCGAAAAAATTCGGGCTCTGCCAGTGAGTCATGCCCGGCATTATTATTTCTTTGAAATCGTTGAATATTTCTGTGAAATTCTCGGCTTCCAGGGGTGGGAGCTCCGGCAGGGATGAATAAATCTCTCCCGGTTTGGCCTGTGATTTTACGGGGTAGTTTTCAATGGTCTCAAGGTAATTACCTATCCAGTCTACCAATTCATGGGCCCTTTTAATAAATTCTTCATTTGTCATATGACCGGAGTTTAAAAAAAGAATAAGGCACACCGTTTACGGAACGGCAATATATCTCAGCCCACGCTTTCAGCCAGGAGTATAATTATATTATTACGGACCTCGACAACGCCTCCCTGGATTTCAAAAACTTTATCCAGGTTATTTTTATCGGTAACTGTCACTTTTCCTTCCACCAGGGTGGACACTATGGCAGCATGGTCTTTGAGCACCTGGAAAGCGCCTTTTTTACCCGGCACTTTCAGCGAACGGATATCTCCCTGGTATACTTTTTTTTCGGGTGTAATAATTTCTATTTTCACTCCTCTTGTCTTTCTAAGATTCTAAAAGGATTTTTTCTCCTTTTTTTATAGCCTCTTCGATGGTGCCCACAAGCATAAATGCTGATTCAGGGTATTTATCCACCTGTCCTTCGATAATCATATTGAAGCCTTTTATGGTATCTTCTATTGAAACCAGTTTACCGGGTGTGCCCGTAAACTGTTCTGCCACATGGAATGGTTGCGAAAGAAATCGCTGAACACGGCGAGCCCTTCTCACTATCATTTTATCTTCCTCGGATAATTCATCCATACCCAGGATGGCTATTATATCCTGGAGTTCATTATATCTCTGCAGAATCTGTATGACCCTTTGTGCACAGCTATAATGTTCCTCTCCCACTATGTCAGCGGAGAGTATTCTTGATGATGAATCCAGCGGGTCAACAGCCGGGTATATTCCGAGTTCGGCAATCTTCCTGCTCAGTACCGTTGTTGCGTCCAGGTGTGAGAAGGTTGTGGCGGGGGCGGGGTCGGTAAGGTCATCTGCGGGTACATAGACTGCCTGCACTGATGTAATAGATCCATGTGTTGTGGAGGTAATACGTTCCTGCATAATGCCCATTTCCGTGGCCAGGGTTGGCTGATATCCCACAGCTGAGGGCATTCGTCCGAGAAGTGCACTTACCTCGGATCCAGCCTGGGTGAAACGGAAGACATTATCCATAAAAAACAAAATATTTCGTCCTTCGCCTATACCTCCACCATCACGAAAAAATTCAGCTACGCTGAGGCCCGAGAGGGCAACCCTTGAACGAGCCCCGGGAGGTTCATTCATTTGCCCGAAGACAAGGGCCAGCTTCGATTCTTTCATAGCATCATAGTCGACCTTTGAGAGGTCCCATCCGCCTTCTTCCATGTCTTTACGGAATTCTTCCCCGTAATCTATCACACCGGCTTCAAGCATCTCTCTGAGCAGGTCATTACCTTCACGGGTTCGTTCTCCCACTCCCGCAAAAACAGACAGGCCCTCATAAGCTTTTGCGATATTATTTATCAGTTCAAGTATTATCACTGTTTTACCAACGCCGGCACCTCCAAAGAGGCCTATCTTACCACCCTTGGAATAGGGTTCGATGAGATCAATCACCTTTATGCCGGTGTACAGAATTTCACTTTCGGTAGAAAGATTTTCAAACTTGGGAGGCTTACGGTGGATGGGGTAACCATTTTCTTTTGTCAGTTCAGACATGCCGTCTATAGCGTCGCCGGTCACATTCATCAGGCGACCCTTAATCTGGTCTCCTATGGGCATTATAATAGGTTCGCCTGTTGCAAGCACTTCCATACCACGTCGGAGACCGTCGGTGGAGTCCATGGCAATAGTACGCACGGTATTTTCACCAATGGCCTGCTGGCATTCAACCACGAGTATTGAACCGTCATCCATTTTTATCTCAAGTGCATCGTATATATTTGGTACTTCTGATCCCTCCCTGTCAAAAGCAACATCGACAACAGGGCCTATAACCTGGCTTACTACACCTATATTTTTTGCCATGTGACTATTATTTAAAATTGAATTACAAAATTAACAAATTTATCAAATACCAGGGATCTGGAGAGGTATTTTTAATGCTTTCATCATACTTCAGGCATAGGTCATTGTATTATTGATTTTTTCAAGTAAATTTGATATTCAATGAACCTTAAACAACCTGAAAATGAAAAAAACTTTTTTTATCCTCTTCATTGTAAATTTTTTTATCATTTCATCTTATGGGCAGCTTACAAAAGTAGGAGGCGCCATATCCTACAATACCGGTTACTACTTCAACAATGAGAAGGTCAGTGACCATAAAACGGGAAACCCCGTGTTGTCAGCCACAGGCATTTATGAGATCTCCCTTCCCTTTCATCTAAAGCCTTCAATTAACATATTCATGCCAAACATCACCAGGGATGATTATGGTATTGAGGGATCATTTAAAAGGGTGGTGTCGGCATTTTCCGTTGATATTGATGCTCATTATGTCTTCAATTATCTCGACAGGTTTGAATTCTATGGACTTGCCGGCTTTAACATGTTGTATGTAAGGATGAAAGTTAAAGAGGAGTTTGTGGGATCTGAGCCTTATACTATAACCAGCAGCAACACCGCACTTGGTTTTAACCTGGGGGCGGGTTCATATTTCAAGATGAAAGATGAATTTGATCTTTTCTTTGAGGTGAAGGCCATAATCGGAAAGCAGATCCAGGGAGTGGTAACGGCGGGTATCCTGCTTAATATCGAGTGGATGAAGGAGCATGAAAACAGGGAGATATAAGTTATTTTGTCCTGTTAAGAAGGCTCGAAGCCAGTTGCATCAATTCCTTTTTCCTTTCTTCTTCAACCTTTACTTCCTTAAGTGAGGCAAAGGCAAGGTGAGTATATTGCCCTGCAATATCTTCAACAGCCGATTTTATATTTAATTCGTCAAAAATATTCTTGATCACGGCTATCTTTTCTTCATCATCAAATTCTTCCAGTTGCAAATACTGGTTAAGGGTCTTAAGCTGTTCACCCGAAGCCAGTTCCAGGGCTTTTATAAGGAGTATTGTTTTCTTATTCGACACTATGTCAGTGCCTATTTTTTTTCCGAAAACCTTAGGGTCGCCATAGGTGTCAAGCAGATCATCCTGTATCTGGAAGGCGAGTCCGAGGTTCCTTCCGAAGCTATACATTCTATCGGCACTCTCGGGATCAGCATTACCTATCAGTGCGCCTATTTTGAGGGAAGCAGCGAGCAGAACAGCGGTTTTCAGCTCTATCATACGCAGGTAATCGGTGTGTGAGACAAAGTTTGTTCTCTCAAAATCCATATCCATTTGTTGCCCGCTGCACACATCTATGGCTGTATCGTTATATATTTTCATCACAGCCATGAGGGCAGTCGCGGGAGAAGCCATAATACATTCATTTGCAATAAAAGCCATCACGTCGCCTGATAATATTGCCTGGTTTACGTCCCACTTTTTATGAACGGTAGCTGAGCCCCTCCTTATTTCCGATTTATCCATGATATCATCATGCACAAGTGTGAAGTTATGAAAGACTTCCATACCTACGGCGGGCAATATTGCCTTTTCAATTTTATCATCAAAGAGATTACATGCCATAAGGGTCATTACGGGGCGTATCCTCTTGCCTCCCAGAGACATCAGGTACTTTACGGGCTCGAAGAGCTTTTCGGCTTCATAGTCATATGACATATTATGAATGGCCCTGTTAATGATTTCCTTCAGTTCTTCGTATTTATACATAAGCAGAGGTTTGAGGTGAGGCATTAACGGCCTTTCAGTGCCTGGGCTCCATTAACAACTTCCAGTATCTGGTTTGTTATGCTTGCCTGACGGGCCTTATGGTACTCTAAATTAAGATCCCTGATCAATTCTGTTGCATTATCAGTGGCCTTGTGCATCGCGGTCATCCTGGCACCATGCTCAGCAACATATGAATCGAGTATTGTTCTATAGAATTGTATTTTAAGTGTTCTGGGTATTAATTCATTTATTATATCCTCTATTGATGGCTCAAAAATATATTCCCCTAAATCCATATCTTCTTCACCTTTCCCGGCCTCCAGGGGAAGAAACTTTTCATAGCTAAGGTCCTGGTTGGCAGCATTTCTGAATTTATTGTATACAAATTCAATCCTGTCAAATTCCTCATTCAGGAAAGAATCCATTGCTTTACTGGCGAGGCTTGAACACTTTTCGAAACTAAGATCATCGAACAGGTCACTGTGGTCTTCATAAATCTGGTATTCCCTCCTGCTGAAAAATTCATATGCTTTTTTACCTATTGTCATCAACCACAATGTATTATTCTTATACTGATTACTATATTCTTCTTCTGTTATCCTGATGGTTTCCTTTATCACGTTCATGTTGAAAGAGCCACACAGACCCCTGTTTGAAGTAACGACTATCAATAATACTTTTATATTTTCTGCACCGCGACCGTATTCATTTTCCTCCTCAGATTTTTCAATCCCCATGCTAATTTTTTCAAGCAGTTCATGCAATTTTGAGGCATAGGGTCTGAGGTTCACTATTTTGTCCTGTGCCTTGCGGAGTCGTGCAGCGGCAACCATCTTCATTGCCGATGTGATTTGCCTGGTAGACTTAACAGATGCTATCCTTCTCCTTATTCCCTTTAAGCTGGGCATATATTATTTTTCTTCTTCGGTTTCAAATTCTACACTTTCAAATTTTAAGCTTATATCTGCAGCTACTTTTTCAAGTACGGAAGTTATATCATCATTGAGTACGCCCTCGCCCAGTTTCTCGAGTATGTCGCTATGTTTCAGCTCTAGATAATCCAGGTATTCATTTTCAAACTGTTTCACTTTATCAACGGGAATATTTTTCAGCAGGCCCTTGGTGCCACAGTAAATAATTGCTACCTGGTTGCCCACCTTCATTGGCTGATACTGCTTTTGCTTTAAAATCTCAACATTCTTTGATCCTTTATCGATCAAAGCTTTCGTAGAAGCGTCCAGATCGGATCCAAACTTGGCAAATGCTTCCATTTCCCTGTATTGTGCCTGGTTCACTTTCAGTGTACCGGCAATTTTCTTCATTGATTTTATCTGTGCGTTACCCCCGACACGTGACACTGATATACCTACATTAATTGCAGGCCTCACACCTGCGTTAAAAAGATCGCTTTCGAGGAATATCTGGCCGTCGGTAATAGATATAACGTTTGTGGGGATGTATGCTGACACGTCTCCTGCCTGTGTTTCAACTATTGGCAGGGCTGTCAGTGTTCCACCCCCTTTGATCATACCTTCGAGTGATTCGGGCAGGTCATTCATTTTCAGCACCACTTCATCTGACTCTATTATTTTGGCAGCTCGTTCAAGCAAGCGTGAGTGCAGGTAAAAAATATCTCCGGGGTATGCTTCCCTTCCCGGCGGGCGTCTCAAGAGCAATGACACTTCGCGGTAAGAAACGGCCTGTTTCGAAAGGTCATCGTATATAATCAAGGCGTCTCTCCCGGTATCCCTGAAAAATTCACCTATGGCAGCACCGGCAAAAGGAGCGTAGAACTGTGCGGCAGCGGGGTCGGCAGCGGTTGCAGAGATGATAACCGTATAATCCATGGCGCCATGTTCTTGAAGCACAGATGCTATATTGGCAGTAGAAGAAGCTTTCTGACCTATTGATACATAAATGCAATAAACAGGTTTTCCCTTCTCGTAATTACTTCTCTGGTTGATTATGGTATCTATGGCTATAGCTGTTTTACCGGTTTGGCGGTCACCAATAATAAGTTCCCGCTGTCCGCGGCCAATAGGTATCATGGCATCTATGGCCTTAAGTCCTGTTTGCAGAGGCTGTTTCACCGGCTGGCGGAAAATAACACCCGGTGCCTTACGTTCAAAGGGCATCTCATACAATTTCCCTTCTATGGGTCCTTTGCCGTCAATAGGCTGGCCCGTAGGGGTTATTACCCTACCCAGCAGTCCTTCGCCGGTCATAATGGAGGCAATGCGTTTTGTCCGTTTTGCAATATCCCCTTCGATAATATCTTCAGAAGAACCCAGGAGGACGGCACCAACACTATCTTCCTCAAGGTTAAGCACGATGGCCTCAACCCCGTTTTCAAATTCTATCAGCTCATTGGCCCCAACGTTAGACAGCCCGTACAATCTTGCTATGCCATCGCCCACTTCCAGTACCGTTCCCACCTCATCAAGTTCGGCACCCATCTTTATGCCTTCTAATTGTTGCTTGAGTATCTTTGATATTTCTGCTGGTTTAATACTTGCCATGGTTTGAATACACTATTTATTGCGATACTAACCGCTGTTTATTTATCCTTTAATTAATTCATCCTTTATTTTCCTGAGTTGTGTTCTCAGGCTTGCATCAATATAAATATCTTCTATCTTCAATATATAGCCCCCTGCTATATTACTGTCCACGAGCTCTTCCATATCAACTTTCGTATCCAGGTCATCTTCGATGATTCCTGTAAGCATTTCCTTGTTTTTACTATCGACCGGTACGGCTGTTTTGAGCATCACCCTGGTTATACCCTCATGCCTGTCAGCTCTTTCTATGTAGCTCCTGGCTATTACCGGCAGGTAGGCCTCCCGGTTATTTTTTATAGCAAGGAGAATGAGGCTGAAGGAGGTATTGTTGACATTATCTTTGACGATGGCCGTCATAATTTCCCTTTTCTTCTGATTGTTTATTATCGGGCTGTCGATTACACTGCGAAAATCGTCCAGGTCCGACAAGCGCAGAAGAAAGAGCATATCTTCCTTTACTTCCCTGACCTGTTCTTTCTCCAGGGCCGACAGGAAAAGGGCTTTTGAATATCTGACCGTTATCTTGCTTTCATTCATAAGGGTCTGACTAATTATCTTTCAGATCCAGATCGTTAAGAAGCTTCTTCATAAGCTTGTTATGCTGCTGGCTTGTCCGGAGTTTTTCTTTCAATATTTTTTCAGCTATCTCCACCGAAAGGATGGCTATTTGATTTTTTATATCAGTAATTGCCATTGTTTTTTCTCTTTCTATAGTGATACGTGCTTTCTTGATCATTTCGTCGGCTTCGGCTCCGGCCTGCTTTTTTGCTTCTTCGATCATTTTATCCCTTGAATCGCGTGCTTCTTTCAGCAACTCATCATATTCTTCACGTGCTTCCTGCAACATAGCTTCATTATTTGCCTTCAGGCGTTCCATTTCCTTACGAGCTTCTTCAGCTGACTCCAGCGAGCCCCGGATGCTTTCTTCCCTGGCCTTTATAGCATCCAGGATGGGTCTCCAGGCAAAGGCTCTCAGTAAAATGAGCAGAAGGGTAAAAATAATGGTGGTCCACACTATTGTCCCTACATCAGGTGTTGTAATACTACTGGCGAGTATCATAATTATGATATTTTAAAATTTAAAGGCATGCCTGTAAGCAATCCTTACAGGCTGCCATTAATCTCATTACGCAATAAGAGCAACCACAACAGCAAACAGGGAAACCCCTTCAATCAGGGCAGCTGAAATAATCATTGATGTTTGTATATTCGATGCCGCTTCGGGTTGGCGTGCTATTCCTTCCATAGCCTGTGCGCCAATCCGTCCAATGCCCCAGGCGGCCCCAATAACTGCAATTGCTGCTGCGAACGCTGATAAACCTTCCATAATAATTAGTTTTAGTTTTAAAAATATTAATGATGTTCCTCTACGGCCAAGCCAATAAACAGGGCCGATAATAAGGTAAAAATATATGCTTGTATAAATGCCACCAGTATTTCGAGGCAATTCATAAATAAACCCATTAAAATCGATACCGGTGCCAGTGTCACCGACCTGAAAATAAATATCAGGGCAACAAGGCTCAGCAAAATGATATGTCCTGCCGTTATATTGGCAAAAAGACGAATCATAAGTGCAAAGGGTTTTGTAACAGTACCTATCAGTTCAATAAGAGGCATTATGGGGACCGGTATTTTTAGCCACCATGGAACTCCCGGGGTATTGAAAATATGCTGCCAGTACTCTTTGCTTCCGAACAAATATGTAATAAGCATGGTGAATGCGGCCAGTGTAAATGTAACGGCTATGTCACCTGTTACATTGGCACCGCCGGGAATAATGGGGACCAAACCCAGAATGTTATTTAAAAGTATAAAAAAGAATACCGTTAACAGATAAGGCAAGAAACGTTTGTGCTTACCCTGTCCGATATTAGGTTTTGCAATATCATCCCTTATAAAAAGGATCAACGGCTCAAGAAAACCCTGTTTCCCCGTGGGAACACTGATACCTGTTTTCCGGTATGACCTTGCAAGTGAAATAAAAACCCACAATAATAAAACTGAGGCCATAAGCATGGCCGCTACATTTTTTGTCACCGAAAGGTCAAGGGGGAGGTAATCCGTGTTCACCCTGCCCTCCTCATCAAGTTCTACAATCTTCCCTTCCAGTTCTCCCTCCTCCATTATCTTAAACCCCCTGTGGCTATGACCATGGGCAAGGTGACTGGATGAAAAAATATTCAGGCCCTTTGTTTTACTGTATACTATGACAGGAAGATAAAGGCTTACATGATGCCCGTCAGGGGTGGTGAATATATGCCATTCATGAGAATTGCTTATATGGTCAAAAATGAATTCACGTGCATTAAATTTCCCATCTTCTTCTCCTTCCTTATCTTCTGTTATTACAGCCGGGCATATAGTATTATAATTCCCGTAAGGGGTCATGTCTGCAAAAGAATTTACCCTGGGACCAAAAATGAATATTATTATAAGAAAAATGCTTCTTATCTTCAATCCTTATCTATTTTAAAGACTTATTTCCCAACACCTTAAACATAACCTTAAGGAGGTAAACTGTGAAGGCCAAATATAAGAAAAAAAACAATACTATATAATCCCTCCCGGTTCTTTTAAGGACAATGAAATAAGTCAGGGCAAATATAATAGAGAGGACAAACTTAAGTCCTATTGCCACAATGGTGAATACCGGTTGTCGTTCCGCTTCCCTGGTTTTCCCGAAAATAAGAACAACGAAGGACAGGGCGACAATCACAGGTAATACAATTCCCGGAAGCAAGAGGTCTCTAAGGGTAAGCCCGGACGGTAAAACATATATGGCTAAGGCCGATAAGGCAAAAAGAAGCAAGGAATATAATAGAAGGTATATAAATATTCGAACGGAGCCTTTCATAGGTTAAAATATTTACCCACTTCATTGATGACATCGCTTTGACGGGCTCTTGCTCTAATCATCTTTTTATTTTTTCCCGATAAAATCCTTCAGTGTTATATACAGCGCGGCAAAGACCCCAAGGAGGGAGAGTATTACAGTAAATACAGGTGTTTCGCCACCTCTGCGCTCATCAAGTTTAACACCGGCATAAGTCATCAGGCCTATAATAATGATCATCTGAAAAGCTATGCTTGAATATCTGGCATATGATTTCAGATTATCACTCTTCTTCCGCGACTTCTTGTTTTGTGACTGTTTGTTTTCTTCGGTCTGGTTGTTCTTGCTGCTCATTCTCATCAGCCATATTACAATTACCTGTGAACCTTGCTCCGGGCTCTATAGACAATTTTTCCGTAATGATATCCCCGTTGATGCGTGATGATATTTTAAGTGTCAATAACTGGCTTACATTTATTTTACCATCTATTTCACCGCATACCTCTGAGTTTTTACACTGCACCTCACCTTTTATCTTTCCTGTGTTTCCTATTACAACTTTCCCCTTTGTTGAAAGGTTTCCAATTAACACTCCATCTATCCTGATATCGCCTTCAGATTTAATATCACCTGTTATCTCTGTTCCGTTACTTATCAGGTTGATAGTTGAATTTTCATTTTCATTAACCTTTGCCATGTCTTCGATAATTAATTTAAAGTGATAACTCTCAAATATAAAAAGTTATTGTGTCAAAGATAAGCAATTATTGTTCTTTAGTGTCGTATGCCCATCTCAGGTATATTGAGCCCCAGGTAAATCCTCCTCCGAAGGCAGCCAGGATAATATTATCCCCTTTATGCATCCTGCTTTCGTATTCCCACATGCATAATGGTATTGTTGCCGCAGTGGTATTGCCAAATCTTTCGATATTAATCATTATTTGTGAAGGATCAAGTCCCATTCTTCTGCCTGTTGCATCTATTATCCTCAGGTTGGCCTGGTGTGGTATCAACCATGCAATATCATCCGAAGTGAGCTTATTTCTTTTCATCACTTCCACTGCCACATCTGCCATATGAGATACAGCGAACCTGAATACTGCCTGTCCTTCCTGAAAAACAGAATGTTCTTTTGCATCAACGGTCTCATGGCTTGCCGGTTTTTCTGAACCTCCTGCTTTCATATGGAGGTATGGCTTGCCTCTTCCGTCACTGTGAAAGAGGTGATCTATTATCCCATTTTCATCTGTGGTGGGCTCAAGCAGGACAGCTCCGGCAGCATCACCAAAGAGTGGGCATGTGGTTCTGTCAGTGTAATCAGTTATTGATGACATTTTATCGGCTCCCACCATGATTACTTTTTTATACCGGCCCGAGCAGACATATTCAGCTGCAGTTTGCAAGCCAAAAAGAAAACCTGAACATGCAGCATTAAGATCAAAACTGAATGCATTCTTTATTCCCACCTTATCTGAAATGATATTTGCTGTGGCAGGAAAAATCATATCGGGGGTCACGGTTGCACAGATCATAAGATCAATCTCTTCGGGGCGGGTACCCGTTTTTTCGAGCAAGCCTTTTACAGCTTCGGCACCCATAACGGAAGTACCCATGTTTTCTCCTTTCAATATGCGTCTTTCCTTTATGCCCACCCTCTGCATTATCCATTCATCAGAGGTTTCGACCATTGTGGCCAATTCGTCGTTTGTCAACCTGTATTCAGGAAACCATGCGTTTACACCGGTTATTGCAGCTCTAATTTTTTCCATGTCAAATTTCTTCTGTGATTTTTTTCGCCAGGTCGGCGTTTATAACATCTTTTGTCTGCAGGATCATATTAACAACAGCCCTGCGACGTGATATACCATGCCCTATTACAACATTAGCATTTATCCCGACAACAGGCGTCCCACCGAAATTTTCAAAATTGAGGCGTTCAAAAAATTCATCCTTAAGATTTCTCTCTTTGTATATGGAGTAAAAGGCCTCACCCTGTTTGATTATTATGTTACCGACAAAACCGTCACACACAACCACATCGGTCATGCTGGCCGTAAAGAGGACATTGGCCTCGACATTACCAACAAAGTTAACAGCCGGATTATCTTTAAGCAACTCATGAGCTCCCCTTACAGCAACAGAACCTTTTGTTTCTTCTTCACCTATATTCAGCAGGCCCACAGTTGGTTTATTTATTCCAAGTACATATTTTGCGTAAATACTGCCCAGTTTAGCATATTGAAGCAAAACATCCGGCTTACAGTCAGGATTGAGTCCTACATCAAGCAGCACTGACTTACCTCCGTCGGATGTGGGGACAGCCAGTACGAGGGCGGGGCGGAAGACCCCCGGTATTACATTTACGGTATAGCTGGCACCCACCAGCATGGCTCCTGTATTACCTGCACTGGCAAAGCCATCTATTTCACTTTCTTTCAGAAGCCTGAAACCAACAGCAATGCTTGAATTTCTTTTTTGTGAAAAGGCACGGGCGGGATGTTCCCCCATCTCAATAACTTCAGCCGAGGGCACCAATTCAAATTCAGAAAGATCCATATCTTCTCTTTTCGCCTGGTTCCTTAGCACCTTTTCATCACCTATCAATACAATTTTCTCCCCCGGCGCAAGGTGGCCTAAAGCATCAAATGCACCTTCGAGGATTGCCCCGGGTGCATAGTCTCCGCCCATTACATCGAGCCCTATCTTCATATTTTAATGTTTAAGCAGATATATCCTTCTCAATAGCCATCTTACCCCTGTAATGACCGCATTCGGGGCATACCCGGTGAAACTTCACCGCTGCACCGCAATTTGGACAGGTCGTTATTGTAGGGACTGTGGCCTTATAATGGGTTCTGCGTTTATCCCTTCTCGTCTTGGATATTTTTCTTTTAGGATGTGCCATTTCTTCCCTGTTTCTAGTTATTAGTATTTTTTAATTTCTCCAGTTCTGCCCATCGGGGATCGTGATCTTCATCTCCATGAACAAGGTGCTCTTCAAGCTTCTCGAGCATCTCCGGGTTACATGTAGAGTTGCCATATTCATCATCAGGATGTACCTTCTTAAGCGGGAGGCCCAGGTGGGCAAATTCATAAAAGAGCTGGTCAAGTACAAATTCGTTTTCATCGTAAGGTATTATTATAACCTCATCATCAACCTCTTCCCATTGTTCTCCAAACTTAAGCAATACACTATCGTCGGTATTCAGATCCTGGGTATACAAATCAAGACACCTGTCACAGGTGAGTCTGACCGTACCGCTTATCTTAATCCCGATCTCCATATGAGCCGGGCGCTTAAAAAGGCTTACAACAGCCTCCAGTTCCGACTCGTGGATCTCTGATTTTTCAAAGTGAGAAAAAAAATCTCCGCCGATCTTAAAATAATACAGATGATTCCCCTCTTTCAATCCCGTCAATGGTATTCTGTAAAATCCCGTCATAATGTTATAAAATTGGTCTGCAAAAATAAAAAAGCTTATCCAATTATTAAAGACAATGGGTAAAAAAGTGGCAAAATAAGCAAGCAGGAGCTGTTTACCGGCAAAAAACTGTCTTTTACCGATTAATCATAGCACCACGATAATGTTAATAATTATTTTTGAACTACAAATTAAATCTTATTATCATGGACGATAAAAAACCTAATCCCGGTCAAAAGGTAGGAATTTTTCTTATCATACTGGGTCTATTTCTGGGAAGCGTTATGCTGGATGTTCTTAACCTGGGTAGTATCCGGGAATATTTTGTGTGGCCAATGCTTTTAATATTTATCGGCGTGGTTTCCTTTTTCAACAGTAATGCCGCAGCAGGTATTATACTGATAGCCGTCGGTGGATACTTCTTCCTGCCACGGATAGACTATGAACTACCGTTGATCTATGAGAAACTTTACTGGCCAACGGCCATCATACTGGCAGGACTGGTCTTTATTGTATCGGGTATAATAAGACGGCACCGTAGAATATAATTGTATAAATATGTAAAAATCAAGAAAAATGAGAGATATAAAACATCGTTCAAATTTAGAAAACAGACCTCACCGCAGTTATTCGGTCACAAGCAAGATTGCTATAGGTGTGGTGCTGATACTTCTGGGCTTTATGCTAATAATCAGAAACACCGGCTTTATGCCAAATTATTTTGAAGACATAATCTTCAGCTGGCAAATGCTGCTTATTGCCATCGGTTTTGTAATGACCCTGGGCACCGGGAACAAAACACCCGGCCTTATAGTGATGGCTGTTGGTGGATTCTTTATTATCCCCGAAGTATTGGATATACCCTTCAGGACTTATAGGTTATTCTGGCCTGCAATACTGATAATCATTGGTATAATAGTGCTAACAAATGCGAGGTTATTTAATAGAGAAAGCTGGAAATCAGAATCGAGTTCATCCAATGATATCGTTGATATGGTTAATATCTTTGGTGGCGGTGAAAGGCGGATCCTGAGCCAGAACTTCCAGGGAGGCAAAATCTCCTGCGTGTTCGGAGGTGGCGAAATTGACCTTACCGGGGCCAAACTGGCCCAAGGCACCCATGAGATGGAGATAGCATGCGTCTTCGGTGGCGTTTCACTCATCGTACCACCAGACTGGAATATCGTTATTGATGTAACACCCGTCCTGGGAGGATTCTCTGATGACCGTAAAACATCCGGTTCAGTTATAGATATGTCCAAAACACTGGTTGTTAAAGGAGCTGTTGTTTTTGGCGGAGGTGAAATAAAAGGTTACTGACAATGGTCCATCCCTTCCTCGACAAAAGAAACAGGCTGCTTTTTTACTGGCTGATCTGGCTCTTCATAGGGCTTGGTCAGTCATTGCTTATAAGCCTGTCATCTGATATAAGCATTAATGCTTCACTCAGTGATGGCTTTTTTTCAGCTCTGATATTTGCAGTTATAGCCCTGACCCTCTGGTTCCCAGTTAAGCAATTTAACACGCGGCGGAGCGGTTTATTGATGGCCATCGTTAATCATCTGATAATGGTAGCTATAGTTCTGGTGATATGGATCTTTTTAACAAAATTTCTTGTTATCTCAATACTGGATGATGATTCGCTATACCAATCGTTCTGGAGAAGATCAATATATTACCGGCTGGGGGCAGGCGCATTCATGTATGCGGTGATAATACTTACATATTATCTTACCATAAGCATTGACAATATTACTAAAAAGAATATGAGGGAAGCCCACCTGGAAAATATGCTGAAAGAAACAGAGCTTATGATGTTACGGTCCCAGATAAACCCTCATTTTCTCTTCAACAGCCTGAACTCGATAAGCTCACTTACGATATCAGATACTGAGAAAGCCAGGGAAATGATCATCAAACTGTCAGATTTCATGAGGTACGCCCTTTCCCGTAAAGAAGACCGTACCGTAAGCCTGGCAACTGAGCTGGAGAACCTGAGGCTCTATCTTGATATTGAGAAAATACGCTTCGGTGAGAGACTGGTGCTCGAGGAGGATGTACAGGAAGAATGCCTTGCCGTGAATATTCCTAACATGATATTGCAGCCCCTCTACGAAAATGCCATTAAACATGGTGTTTATGAAAGCACTGACACTGTAAATATAAAACTGCAAGCAAGAAGAATAAAGGGGGCAATAATAACCAGTATCACTAATGATTTTGATCCCGAAAGCATTACATCGGGGGGAACGGGCACGGGCTTAAAAAATGTAAGGAGAAGGCTTGAACTGTATTATGGCAACAGGGCGTGGCTGAAGACAAACAAAGATAATGGCCTGTTTACCGCTGAATTATTTATACCCGAACAAGCTGATATTAAATTATGAATGAAAAAGATCAAATTACGTCACTGATAATCGAAGACGAGGAACCGGCAAGAAACATCATCAAACATTACCTCGACAAACATGAATCAATTAAGATTGTTGGAGAATGTGCCGATGGTTATTGCGGACTTATGTCAATAAAAGAACTGAAACCCGATCTTATCTTCCTGGACATTCAAATGCCTAAACTAAATGGTTTTGAATTACTGGAAATCCTGGAGGAAAAACCAGAAATAATATTTACAACGGCTTTTGATGAATATGCAATAAAAGCCTTCGAGATGAATGCAGTGGATTACCTCCTCAAGCCCTTTCCCGAAAAACGCTTCGATGAAGCTGTTGAAAAAGCAATAGCAAGGATCAGGGCAGGCGAGGATTCAGGGGCTAAAATCAGGAGTTTAACATCCGGGCTCACGGAAGGGGCTGCACCCATGAACAGGATAGTGGTACGAAAAGGCAATGCCATCAGTTTTATCCCTGTTAAAAGCATACGTTACATGCAGGCTGAAGATGATTATGTAATGATTTACCACCTGGCCGGTAAGGCTCTTAAGCAGCAAACAATGAAATACTATGAAAGGAACCTCCCGGATAATGATTTCATACGTATCCACAGGTCTTTTTTAGCATCTATTGAACATATAGCAAGGATTGAACCATACGGTAAAGACACATATATAGCTGTTATGAAGGAGGGTGAGCGCCTGCCCGTAAGCCGTACTGGATATAAGAAACTTAAGGAAAAGATCAGTTTTTAAACTTATCGTTTTAACCTGTTCACCCTTGGCCACTTACCCCTGTATGTCATCCATGGCCTGTATCTCTTAATCCATATCTTCGGCACCGGATCATAGCCATGGGTGCCGCCCGGGCGGCACCTGGAAATACGGTTTGTTGCAAGGCAAAAGCCCCTGAAAGGTCCGTGCACTTTGAGTGCTTCAATAGTATATTTGGAACATGAAGGCACGTGCCTGCATGAAGGACCTGTCAACGGAGAAATGAACCACTTGTAAAGGTAAAGCGGTATAAGGAGGATGTATACTATGATTTTCTTTAAGACTGTCATACCAGATGCAAAGTTATTGATAAAATGTTGACTCCCGTGTCACTTTGTCAGAGGAATATGTCATCTATTTTCTGGCAAAGAAATTGTTGTGTGATTTATTCAATTTATATGTTTTTAAAAGGACAGTGATATGGCAATCTGGATTATTTTCATAGCTGTTATGATATTAAGCTGGCTGGTAAGCAACCAGCTAAAGCGCAAATTCAAAAAATATTCAAAGATACACCTTGGGAGTGGCATGACGGGTCGTGACATAGTGGAAAAGATGCTTCGTGACCATGGCATTTCCGACGTAAAAATAGGTAGTGTAGGTGGGCAGTTATCCGATCATTATAACCCGGCAAAAAAGACTATCAACCTCAGCCGTGAAGTATATAATGGTAGTAATATCGCAGCAGCAGCAGTGGCCGCCCATGAATGTGGCCATGCTGTTCAGCACGCAAAAGCCTATGCATGGCTTGGATTAAGATCAAAGCTTGTGCCGGCGGTCAGTTTTGCATCCCGCTGGGTGCACTGGTTATTACTGGCCGGTATAATAATGATTGAGAGCAGGCCGGAAATATTACTTGCGGGAATAGTGCTCTTTGCACTTACCACAGTATTCAGTGTAATAACCCTCCCCGTTGAGATCAATGCGAGCAAAAGGGCCCTTGCCTGGCTCTCCAGCTCCGGGATAACCTTTTATGGCACGCATGAAAAGGCAGAAGATGCACTGAAATGGGCCGCTTATACATATGTGATTGCTGCTCTCGGTTCAATAGCAGCACTCCTTTACTATGTTATGATCTTCCTGGGTGCAAGGGATTAATGACTACCTTCCCCGGACGGTTAGTAAGGTAGTACGTTTCTTCAGGATTCTCAGGATAAGCCATGTGAGAAAACCGAAGGCAAGTAGTATAGCCCATAGCGGGTGTACATCCAAACGTCCTTCAAGAGTATAGTTCCTGGCAATGTCCAGAAGTGCAAATACCAGGAATATTGCACCAAAGCCGTTATACTCTCTTTTAAGTACATTACTCACGGAAAAGGGAAGGTCAGACCTGGTATAGTTACTGAATGAAGGGATAAACGAACGCACTTTTTCTGACCACCGGTCATATGATTCACCGAATTTATTCCTCAGGAACTGTTCTTCTGCAAACATAATCCTTTCATAATACAGCCAGTATGCAAGGCAAAAAATAATGAATATCCATGCCGATCTCAGGAATATTACGGGTCCGAGCCACATGAAAAAGTTACCAAGGTAGAGGGGGTGTCTTACCACCGAATAGATACCTGTTGTATTGAGACTTTCAGCGACCTGTTTATTTGTATTTCTGCCCGAGGTGTTTTTTGGCGTCCGTCCCACCGTTACCGCCCTTATTACCTGTCCAAAGAGGCTTACAGCAAGACAGCTTATTTCTATCGCGGGCCTGTATTCAAGATTTCCAGCTCCCGAAAGGTATATATATACCAGCGAGGGGATGAAAATACACAGCGGCAGCCAGCCTCTCCTTTTAAAAAGCCAGTTCCCGCTTCTTTCAAATTCATGGACCAGGGCCATAGATCATTGCTTTATTCTAACGACCAAATTTATTAAATTATTCAGAAACTGTATTTCATCCGGATATAAAGCAGGTTCATCTTTGTTCTTTCGTTATTCAGTTCAGCATTGAAATATTGCCATATAAATGAGAAATCGAGGTTTTGGGCCAGTGATATATCTGTGCTGGGTCCTGCATAAAAACCGTCGAGTCCGGGGTACCATATAGCTGACAGGCTAAGCTTAAACAGGGGTGTCACCGGGTATGTCACGTTTCCAAATAATGAAAATTCCGAGAACGCAAGATCTTTAGCCGACATGTTTTCGGAATAAAAATCATTAAAACTGCTGAACGATATGGGTTCGTTACAATACATCGCCTGTAACTGTAACATGCCATTCCCTGAGAATGCACGGTCGAAGCCTATGGTGAAGAGGCCGGTACCCGTGGTGTCGGAGAAATTATCCCGTGGCTGGAACCAGCTGAACTCTCCCCTGAACGAAGTGCTTCCAATAGCTCCTGACCAGCCTGTACCGAAAACAATATCTTCGCTGTCGACCATTGCTGCCAGGAACTGGATGTCGTATCCCCATTTATTAAACCTGTACATGCCTGCAAGTGTAAGATCTTCTTCACTGTTCATGGCCGCTGCCACCTCAAGGGTTGAAGAAAAGCTGGGATACACCTGTAATCTTACGGCATCGCTTCCCGGCCGTTCGGGGTAATCAATATCGAAATAGGAATAAGCATTGAAAATATCATTGGGATTCCACACAAAGGTTTGGCCCCAGTTTATCCTCTGGCGGCCGGCCTTCAGCTGAACGGGCCCCATGGTAATATCAATCCAGAAACGGTCAATCCTGCTGTTGAGGATAAAGGAATTTTCATTGAAAATATTGGTTGTAAGATCCACCAATCCATCGTCAGCAGCCAGCCTGGAGGCATAGGCAGGATCCAGGCTTATCATGTCACCCATAAAAAAACGGTTCCTCAATTCCAATGCAAAGGTCACCTTTGACCCGGCATACAGCCGGAAATTTAACCTGTTATGTATGAGGTTGTCATTGATCCAGTCGCCCTGGACATCCTCAAACATCATGCTCTGCAGATTACTTACGTAACCATTCAGGCCGACAGGCGAAGGTTTGTCCTGTCCTTTGGTCACAGGAAGGTATAAAATAAATAATATAATCAATATAGAAGGTGCTTTCATAACAGCTTATTATCTCCATTCATCAGATACCACTTTCCCGTCTTCAAGGGTGATCACCCTCCTTGCTTTTTTCACCACCCTGGCATCGTGTGTTGAGAAAACAAAAGTAATATTCTCATCCCTGTTAAGCTTATTCATGATATCGAGAAGATTTTCTGTAGACTTTGTATCGAGGTTAGCGGTAGGTTCATCTGCCAGGACAAATCTCGGTTTTGAAGCCAGTGCACGGGCAACTGTAACCCTTTGCTGCTGTCCGCCCGATAATTGTGCCGGCCTGCTGTCAGCTCGATCTTCAAGCCCCACTGCCTTAAGCAGTTCCATCGTTCTTTCATCCCTTTTCTTCCTGGGCCATTTCTGCAGGTTCATGATAAACTCGATGTTTTCCTTTGCCGTAAGAACAGGTATCAGGTTATACGACTGGAAAACAAAACCTATATTTCTCATCCTGAAATCGATAATAGCTGATGATTTTAAGGTTGACAGGTCAGTATCGTTAACCAGTATTTTCCCTTCGGTGGGCATATCAAGGCCACCTATCATATTAAGAAGTGTTGTTTTCCCGGAACCGGAGGGTCCCACTATGGCAGCGAATTCCCCCTCCTCGAAATTCAGGCTCACATCATTTACAGCATGCACTTTAACATGAGTGGTGTTGTAAACCTTATGTACATTATTTAATTCAAGTACTTTCATTTCTTATTATATTAATTATTCCTTTGTTGTCTATTCTGTTCTCAATGCTTCGGCCGGATCAAGCTTCAGTGCCTTAATTGCGGGATAAACTGAAGACAGTATTCCCGTTACTATTATCAAGACGGTTACTATCAGGAAGAACTCAATACCTATATTGGGGTATATCTGTGCTGAAAAGCCCATGGCTTCAAAGCCTTCCTGCATTGACCCGAAGTTTATGCCTCTTGCAGATGTGATTTCAATTACTATCCAGCTAACTATCATACCTGCCACACCGCCGGTGAGCGAGAGGAAGACCGACTCGGTCATGATCATCCTGAAAATCTTCTTCTTATTCATTCCGATAGCCGTAAGCATTCCCAGTTCCTTGGTCCTTTCGAGCACAACCATAAGCATTGTATTAACAATGCCGAACGCAAGTGCCGCCAGTATAATAACCATAAAGAAACCGTACATTGCTTCTGCGAAATCTGTCAGCAGTCCCGCCTCCGGCTGGATTTCCTTCCAGCTCATCACCTCCAGCCCGGGGAAACCGGTCCTGAGTTTCCTGGTCATCGCTTTGATATCATCAACATCTTTTAACCTTACTATGATCTTGTGAGCTGTATTTTCAGGTAATTCAACCAGCCTTCTCAGTATGTCGTCACGGACAAATACATGGCTTGATTCAAATGCACTGTTAGGGATATTATAAATACCACCAACCCTGAAAACACCCCCTGTCTGGTGATTATTTATGTCAACGAAAGTCAGGATAAACTTGGCTCTTTCCCTGAATATTTGTGATTTTTCGAGTATGATCCTCCCGTATTCATTCTCCTCGTCATCTGAGATAACCGATCTCATAGCTTTCTCGAAGCTTCTCTCGTTCTCAAACCTCTCGCCCGAGAACCGGCTTATACCCGATATAATTTCCTGGGGTAATCCCTCTGAGCGCATCTCTTCGATCACTTTTTCGTTGATTTCATACCTTATAATGTTCAGGTTTTTTGCCAGGTCGTAGCCTACATATGCCAGCTCCTCCCTCCCGGGGTCACCAAAATAGTCACCTGTACCCGGTTTAAGTTCTTTATATAAGCCGAACACCTCTTTTTCTTTTTCTGGGTCTATTCCTATAATGTTTACACCGGTACTTTTCCTGGCTGTGTTTGCCATACCAACTACAAATAATCTATCGCATACAGCTTCCACCTTCTCCATCGCCAATATCTGATCCTTTATTGAATCTACGTTTTGAATATTACATGTAAGGTCGTTATTTGACCTGAATTCCGTCTGGTTTATCTGTATATGAGCCACTTCGTTTTCGAGTATTTCATCAACACGCTGGTCGACCGCTCCGTTCATTACTCCCACTGCAAATACTCCGGCAAAGATACCCACCGTAACCGATGCAATAACCACAAGGCTTCTTATCTTGTTTCGCCATACGTTTTTCCAGGCTGTTTTTGTAATCATCTTGATATTTATTTATGCTTTTAGTGCGTTCACTTCTTTCATCTTAATTATCGTGACCACGGGATATATTGCTGCCACAAGAACAATAATTGCAACAACCAGGGTTTGGGAAAGGAAATAATTATCAACCCACTGGAAGGCCATAACAGGTTCGAATCCATACTCTTCCCAAACTTTTGCAAGATTGGCTGAAAAATGTATCGGGTGGTGATAACCGTAAATTATTGCAGGGGTAGCCACTGCCACACCTGCCATTATCCCAAGCAGTCCGATGAAAACCAGTTCACAAACCATCACCCAGGCCATCTTTGTTTTCTGCATGCCAATGGCAATAACTACACCAATCTCCCTTCTTCTTTCGGCTGTCATCATCAGTACGGTGCCAAATACACCAAAGGCTATCACCAGGTAGAGGATGCCGATCATTATCATACCGCTCTTGTTGTCCGCTTCCAGCTGTTGCACAAGGGTTTCATTCATTTCCTTCCATCCCAGGACACGGTACGAACTCTCAAGCTTTGAGTCGAGGTGCTGTATCGTGTTTTCAATTGCATCATTATCATTGTTCTTAAGATGCAACACCAGCGAGGTTAACCTGCCATCTGCATAGTAGAGGGTCTGGCAAACATCCACGGGCAGGTATATGATTTTATTGTCAATATCCGGGTTTGGAACATTCACTATCCCTTTAATTACATATTTACCTGCCGCGGTATGGCCATGATAAGCCTGGCCGACCAGGATAATTGTATCTCCCCGCTGCAAGCCCAGGTAGCGGGACAGCCTGTCACCAACCAGGGCAGCGTTCTCTCCCATGCTGAAATAGGCATTATCAACACCTGCATATTTCTCAAACAATGGCATCAATAACTCTTCATCATCCTTCTTGATCCCGAGGTCAACCTGCAACCTTCCGTCGGAAGAATAAGCATTACCCTCAAAGAGATCCATATTTTTTGCCAGGTAAGCCGGGATGTCCTCAGATTTAATAGTTTTTATTGCTTCCTCCGTTAAACGGTATTTAACAAGTTTATCTTCCGCATCCGACAACAGCTTTTCCTTTTCCGGGTCTATACCCATAACCATAACCCCCTTGGAGCGGTTACCACTTGAGGCAAGGGCAAAGGACTCGAAACGGGGAATGACATCTTCGACATTCTTATCATTTGTTATTTTTTCCCTGAGCCCAGGGGTGTTTTTGAATGTATTATCAACCATCTTATTTTCCCAGAACTCTTCATCCTGAACCTGGATATAGCCAGAGTACGATTCAATTACGTTCTTATACATTGAATCATAGGTCCCCAGCTGTAAGGATCTCATTACAAGAGCAAAGAATACTGCGAAGAATACGGATGATGCAGTGATTATCGTCCTTCGCTTATTGCGCCAGAGATTCCGCCAGGCCATTATGTAATTTTTCATATTCGTATATTTTTTACTACCTAACCCTTTTCAGGTTTTGCTGGGAAAAGAAGCCGTCTTCTACAGGTATATTGAATTCAATCTCCACAATTTCCACTACGGTCTTATATCCTTCTTCATCTTCAGGTATTATCTCGAGTACCGTGGGAATAAGCCTTCGGTCCATTCTTTTTATGTCTCTTCCCAGTTCTGTCCGTACCAGGTAGCCATCTTCATCGTATAGTTTGGCTTTAAGGAATAAATAATCCTCTTTGTCTATCCATCTTATCTGGTGCCCCCAGATTACTGCAGCGTCTTTTTTGGGTGTCATTTTTATACGGTAACACAGGCGGCCTTCGATCTCTTCCTCACCTCTGATCTCGTGTGTATAATCCTCCACAACAGATGATTCGTTAAGGATATCTTCATTAGTATAGTCAGATCCCATCCATCCCTGCGACATCATGGACGGAGGCAGCTTGATCATCCTGTCTATCGTAGGATTCCAGCTCCACATCTCTGACTCCCTTTTCAGATAAGCCTGCCCTTTGTCCCTGGCAGGGGAAGTAATAAGTGTAAGTGCATAGTCTGTGCCCCTGGTCCAGTTCTTAAATTCCAGTGTTCTTTCCCATTCGGGACGGATAATTGTCATTTTCATAATACTGTAACTCGATTCTTCGCCATTTATCTTTTCATTTGCCCTTTTCACTATCTCGCGTGCATCCTGGGCTGTCATAAATGAGGAAGTGCAAAGGATCAGTAAAAATGTAAATACTTCTTTTTTCATATCGCTTTTCGTTAACTGTATTTTTTCAATATTCTTTCCTTTATTTTCTCTGTCTGGAATATTTCGGGATAGGTAAGATAGTTCATTCCTATTCCATCAAGCAAGGCTCCGAAGATAACAGCTTCGGTATAAGGATCCTCACGTCCCTGTGATTCAAAATAGGATTTCAATAAATCAATATAGCTGTTTATAACTTTTGAAAGTCTTTCTTCTACCAGTTCTAAGATAGGTTCCTGCAGGAGAAGGGTAAAATAAAGGCGCCAGAAACAGGAATCATTCTTCAGTAATTTAAAATATCTGTCAAGCAGAAATTCCATTTCATCACCTGTTAGCACTCCGTCCTTGTTGGGATCCACCAGCTTATCGATATTTTCAAGACCCGCATATATGATAGCCTTCAAAAGATCTTCCTTGCTGTTGAAATAATTATACAACAATCCCTTTGATATTTCTGCTTTATCGGCAATACTGCTTATCGTCGTTCCATGAAAGCCCTGTGTTGCAAACAGCTCTAGAGCTGTTCTCATTATCAGGGCTTTCTTTTCCTCCCTGATCCCTTCAAATTGCTTTTGTGTCCTGGGCATAATATTTTGATTAAATGTTCAGTCATTAATTTATCAAACAAAACACCGTTTTTGAATGAACGGTCAGTCAAATATAAGAATTTTTAATCCTACCTTCCAAATCTTTTTTGTTAATTTTTGGTTAATGCTTCTTTTATGGAATGGTGGAACCGAGGATCCCGAGTTTGCGATAGCAGGCGAGGGAGACGAGCTCGTCAAATCCCCGCGGCACGGTTCTGGAGAACCGCGCCAGCGGGATGAGTCAATAATGGAATGGTGGAATACTGGGTTCTCTGCTGGTGTTGATTTAACTCACCACCCTCCTTTGTTCACCTTAGCATTTTCGAAGTTGAAGATTGCAAATGCAAATTCAGGTTCCCAGGTTCCATCACTCTCTACCTAATGGTAGTCAGGCATTATTCCAAAACTCTACTCCACCGGCTTAATATAATACCTGCTTCGCTAAATTTCAGCAACACAATAATATTGAACCTTTCATGTTATATTTTTGAAAGATTTTTTATCTTTAGCAGGTTATATACAAAGAATTTAAGCAATGGCTAAGCTCAAACTGTCACTTGGATTAATCCCCTCAACATCAAAGATAGAGCAGGAAGAAAATGCCCTAATCGAAGAATATGAAAAACTGAAAAAATTCAGTGAGTCAAACGAATTGAAGCGCTTTAACGAACTTGATGCCAAGGTTAACTCAACCGATTTCAAAACCCAAAAGCAGCATATTGAAAACCTCCGGTTTAAAGATTCTGAAGAATATAACAAAGAGCAGGAGTATAAGCGTCTTGACAGGAGCAAGGATCTGGTGATGTATCTCAAAACACGCGACAGTGTGGATTTGAAGAAATACCAGGAGCTGGAAGGTTCGGACAAGATAAAGCGCTTTGAAGAGCTTCAAAAAACAGTTAATTCAGCTGCCTTTAAGGAAAAGCAAAGAATGAAGCCCATAACTTTCAAAAGCACTGAAGAATACAGCAAGTACAAAGAATACAAAAAGCTGGAATCCGATGCGAACGTAAAAGCATATAAAAAGCTCATGAAAAAGGGTAAAAAGGAAGAAGCCGAAAAACTTGCTGGTTTGGTCAGCATCAGCAGGTACCTTGAACTGGAAAAATTTATCAATTCCGATGCCTTCCTTGAGAAAAAGAATATGAAGCCAATCACTTTCAAGGATACTGATGAGTACAAGCTCTTACAGGAATACAAGAGCCTGAAAAATGATCCCGACATCAAATTCTTTTATAAATTCAAGAACTCCAAAGAGTTGGCAAACTACAAAAAACTGGAGGGATCACAGAAAGTATCCAGGCACGAAGAACTTAAAGAATACTTGAATACTAACGAATTTAAAGAAAGAAAGGAATATTTACTAGACAAGAAACGTTTCGAAAAATCCGATCTATATAAGCTTGAACAGGAATATGAAAAGCTTAAAAGCAGTGACGACATTGTATGGTATTTCAAGGTGAAAGACTCGGATAAATTCGACTTTATCAAACACAGGGAGCTCACTTTCAGTGATGATTTTAATGAAAACACCCTCGATACAAAGAAATGGCTGACCAGTCATTACTGGGGCGACCGGCTGCTGAATGACAGGTATTCACTTGAAACGGATCTGCATTGCTACACAGAATCGGAAAATTTTGATGTGGGCAGCAGTATATTGAGCATAAGCACCAGGCCTCAGAAAAAAGAAGGCAAGGTATGGAATCCTGTCCTGGGCGGTTTCAGGAATAAAGAATTTAATTATACTTCGGGTATTATAAATACAGGAAAAAGTTTCCGGCAGAAACACGGTATATTCCAGGCCAAGGTAAAACTTAACACAGCCATAGGCCCCCGGCATGCTTTCTATTTGCTTGCCGACAAGGTAACTCCCCATATTGATGTTTGTCGCAGCGACAAGGGCAAGGTATGTATGGATATCTTCACGAATGGCAAAAGGTCGGCAAAAACCTCCATCGGCTCAAAATACGGAAGGAGCTTTTACATCTACACTCTTGAATGGACACCGAAGGCACTTGTCTGGAAAATTAATGACTATGAGGTCTTCAGGCAAACGTCCAATATCCCCAATGAGCCCATGTATCTTAATTTTTCCGGAGGTCTCGATAAGCCCATGTCAGGTTCCAGCTCCATGGAAATCGACTGGGTAAGGGTATACCAGTTTAAAAACTAATTGCAGGGAGCAGGGGGCATGGAGCAGGGAAAGAGCCTGATTTTTTTCCCACTCCCTGCCCCCTGCTCCCTGCCCGATACCCCTCTTCAACAACATCTCCATCCCACACTTCTATATAAAAACAATTATGTAAGTTTGGTATCATAATAATTATATAATCAGATACCGCTATGTTCAAAAAATTATTTCTCATCTTGCTTGGCTCGCTCGTTTTGTCGGGGTCGATTTTTTCACAACGCTACGGTGAACTGACACGCCAGGACACCCTGCGCGGATCAATAACACCCGAGCGCGAATGGTGGGATCTAACCTTCTACCATATGAATATTGAGACCAACCCTGCCGACAGCAGCATAAACGGCTATATATTAATAAGATATGATGTATTAAGCCCACATGACCTGATGCAGATAGACCTCCAGCCACCCATGGAGATAAAAAGTATCACCCAGGATGGGCAACAGCTAGAATTCGTCCGCGATGGTAATGCCTGGTTTGTCCAGATGGGAAAAGAGCAGCTAGCAGGCGAATCCAATGAAGTCACAGTCTATTATGGTGGCAAACCGAAGGTGAGTCGTCGCCCACCGTGGGACGATGGACTTACGTGGGATTATGATGAAAATGGAAATCCCTTTTACGCTACGGCATGCCAGGGAGGTGGAGCCAGCATATGGTGGCCATGTAAAGACCATATGTATGACGAGCCCGACAGCATGAGATTCACGATAAGCACTCCCGGCGATCTTATGGATGTCTCAAACGGCAGGTATAAGGGAGTTACGGTAAATGATGATGGAACAAAAACATGGCACTGGTATGTTCATAATCCAATCAGTAATTACTGTGTTAATATCAATGTGGGGGACTATGTTCACTTCGGCGAGGTATATGACGGCCTACTCGGCGAGCTCGATTGCGATTATTATGTGCTTAGTTATAACCTCGAAAAGGCAAAAGAGCATTTTAAACAGGTGCCCATGATGCTCGAGGCTTTTGAATACTGGTTTGGACCTTATCCCTTCTATGAAGATGGTTACAAACTGGTTGAAGCCCCATACCTGGGTATGGAACACCAGAGCTCAGTGACCTACGGCAATGGATATATGAACGGCTACCGTGGAAGGGATATAAGCGGCACAGGATGGGGTGATAAATTTGATTTTATTATAATCCATGAATCGGGCCATGAATGGTTTGCCAATAATATTACCTACAGGGACATTGCCGACATGTGGATCCATGAAAGCTTCATTGCTTATTCCGAGGGCCTTTTCGTGGAGTACTGGTATGGTAAAGACGCGGGCGCTGAATACCTCAGGGGTGTCAGGTCGAATATAAACAACGACCGTCCCATTATAGGGATCTATAATGTCAACCGCTCGGGCTCGGGTGATATGTACCAGAAGGGTGCCACCATGCTTCACATGATACGGCAGATCATCAATGATGATGATAAATGGAGAGACATCTTGCGTGGCCTCAACAAAACCTTCTGGCACCAGACCGTGAGCACTGACCAGATAGAGGGGTATATGGAAGAGCATACGGATTTTGAGTTAAAACCTGTTTTCAACCAGTTCCTCCGTGATACAAGGATCCCTGTCCTGGAGTACCGTTTTACGGATGAAGGGCTGAGGTATCGCTGGGGGAACACCGTGCGTGGTTTCAATATGCCTGTGAAGGTATATCTTGACGGTAAAGAAACATGGCTTCAATTTTCGGGCAGGGGCTGGTCCTTCCTTGAGGGGATTGAGCCCTGCGATCTTGTTGTCGATAAAGATTTCTACGTTGCCGTACTTAATATTATGGGAGAATGATTATGCGAAAATATATAATTGTTATTGCCTTATTAACGGCTTCCCTTGTCTCATGCTCCAGGAAAGAAACAAAGCCTAATTTCGTTTTTATTCTTGTCGATGACCTCGGCTGGACAGACCTTGGATATTATGGCAGCACCTTCCATGAAACACCTAATCTGGACAGGCTGGCATCACAAGGCATGGTTTTTACCGATGCATACACAAGCAGTCCTGTGTGCTCACCTACCAGGGCAAGCATAATGACGGGGAAACACCCTGCAAGGGTGAATATAACCGACTGGATACCCGGCAATGATCCTAAAAACAGGAAACTCCTCGGCCCTGAGGATAATCACCACCTGGCGCTCGAAGAAGAAACGATAGCCGAGACATTGAAAAATAATGGATATAAAACCTTCTTTGCCGGCAAGTGGCACCTGGGTGATACGGGATACTTCCCCGAAGACCAGGGCTTCGATATTAACAAGGGCGGCCATCATATGGGTCAGCCCCCCGGTGGATACTATTCGCCGTATAAGAACCCTAAACTGGAAGACGGACCTGAAGGTGAATACCTTACAGACAGGCTGACTGATGAGTCATTACGCTTCCTGCAATCGCTCGAGGGAGAACCCTTCTTCCTCTACCTTGCCTTTTATACCGTCCACACACCAATACAGGCATGTGAGAAACACATTGATCACTTTGAGAAAAAGAAAGAAGAGCTGGGTGAAGAAGGTGAGCCGGTCCTGGTCGATGAACACGAAGCAAGCACCACCATTAACCAGGTTAATGCACCTTATGCCTCGATGGTATACAGCATGGACGAAAATGTTGGCAGGATAATTGAATACCTTGACCAAAACGGCCTGTCTGTCAACACTTATTTAATATTCACTTCTGACAATGGGGGGCTGTCAACAGTGGCCCGTAACAGGGTGGCCCCAACAGCAGTCAAACCCCTGAGAGCAGGCAAGGGGTGGTGCTATGAGGGAGGCATACGTGTACCCCTCATTATTACAGGGCCGGGCATAGGGCACAAAACAACTGATATTCCTGTTATCAGCACCGATTTTTATCCCACCATATTGGATATGGCTGGACTGCCGTCGATGCCCGGCCAGCACACCGACGGTAAAAGCTTTTTCCCACTTATCACTGAAAACAAGGCACCCGAAAGAGAAGCTATTTACTGGCATTACCCCCATTACCATGGAAGCCAGTGGACCCCCGGTGCTACCATCCGTAAAGGTGACTGGAAGCTTATTGAGTTTTACCACTACGACAAGACAGAGCTTTACGATCTCTCTGAAGATATTGGTGAGACAAAAGACCTTTCGGCAGAGTATCCCGAAAAAACAGCCGAGCTAAAAGCATTGTTAAGGAAGATGCAAAATGAAACAGGAGCTCTGTTACCCAAGGAAAATCCTGATTTCGGAAAGTAATGCCAGTTGATGTGTTTCTGAAGGAATATTTTAATACTATAGTAATTGCATGGATTGCCCTGGCAATATTGCTCTTCCCTCTCCTGTTAAAGGTAAGGGCACCCTACGGGAGGCATGCGAGTGTTAAATGGGGACCTTCGATCGATAACCGGGCTGGGTGGTTTATAATGGAGCTTCCTTCGTTAGTACTTATAACCGTTCTCTTCCTTACCGGTAATAAATGGGAGATAAACATACTCTGGGTGTTTTTTGGACTATGGTTTGTTCATTATTTCAACAGGATATTCATTTTCCCTTTCAGGACAAGGACAAAGGGCAAGAAGATCCCCTTGCTGGTTGTGGCCCTGGCTCTTTTCTTCAACCTGGTAAACGGCTTCCTCAACGGTTACTGGCTGGGTTATATAGCAGGGGGCAGGGAGCAGGGAGATATTACATGGCTAACAGACCCCCGCTTCATTATAGGCATAGTATTATTTATCACCGGTTTCATCATCAACCAGCTTGCCGACAACTACCTTCTCCATTTACGCAACGGGAAAAAATCAGGATATTCCATCCCAAGCCACTCCCTATTCAAATATGTATCCTGTCCGAATTTCTGCGGCGAGATAATTGAATGGACGGCTTATGCTATCATGACCTGGAGTCTGCCGGGATTATCCTTTGCCATCTGGACAGCGGTCAACCTCATCCCCCGAGCCCTCCATCACCATGCCTGGTACCGGGAAACATTCCCGGATTACCCGGAAAAAAGAAAAGCCTTGATACCTTTCTTATTGTAGTATATTTATGCAGGAAAAATATACATAACAAAGGCAGCAATGAAAAAGCAATGGTACGAAATACTGTTCGAGAATTACGGCAGGAAATATGATAATGAAAGCTTCACACAGGGAACGGTTGGTGAATGTGATTTCATTGAGAAGGAGCTCAATTACGATAAAGGTCTGAGAATACTGGATGTTGGGTGCGGAACGGGCAGGCATGCAATAGAGCTGACCAGGAGAGGCTATGATGTTACCGGCATTGACCTGTCGGAGTCGCAGCTAAGTAGGGCAAGGGAGAAAGCTAAAGGTGAAAATCTTGAAATTGATTTCCTGCGGCATGATGCAAGGGCTTTGCCTTTTAATGATGAATTTGATTTTGCCCTTATGCTTTGCGAGGGGGGCTTCCCCCTGATGGAGACTGATGAGATGAATTATGAGATTTTGCAAAGCGTTACCAAATCGCTCAGGTCCAAATGCAAGTTCATTTTCACAACCCTTAACGGTTTATTCCCTCTTTATCATTCTGTTGAAGAGTTTTGCGATGACTCGGGCAAGGAGGGCAATGCTACCTACAGGAGCAATACCTTTGACTTAATGACTTTCCGCGACCATAATATAACAGAGTTTGAGGATGATGACGGCAATAAGAAAACTGTTGAGGCGAACGAGAGATACTATGTGCCTTCTGAAATAAGCTGGTTACTGAGATCGCTAGGATACTCCAGGATTGATATTTATGGAGCCAGGCTGGGTGCCTTCTCACGCAACGACAAATTAACCACCGAAGATTTCGAGATGTTGGTAATTGCTGAAAAATAAAGATTACTCAAAAGTCTGTTTTTTTCATCATGAAGTAAGCGAAGCCCGCCTGACGGGAGACAGGAACCTAAATTATTGATAACTAAATGTTAGATTGCTTTCAACGAGCTCATCCTGAATTCTTGTGGCTCGGTTCGTAAATCTAGCCCGTCCCATTTTGTAGTCCTCGGTTCAAAGGGAAACCCCTTAGCCTTAGCCTCAGCCTTAGCCTTGCAGCGGTACTTTTGCGACAGCCTCTACATAATATCCAAAAATTTCATACCTTTATTACAGGAATAGAAAATTTTTGTTGCATTACCTTAAAAAAAGTGCTGTATGAAAACAATCAAGCTCATAAGGCAAGAATATCATGGTAGGTATTACATTTTTATTTACAGTGACAATGATCCTGCTTTTAACAGGATAATCAGAAATTACCCCGGGAGAAACTGGTGCCGTTCAAGGTCAGCCTGGTATGTCCCTGACTCTGAGGAAGCGTTAAAAAAAATATTCACGTATTTTAAGAAGAATTTCATAATTGATGCTTCTGAACTTCACAGATCTAAAAAGATTCCTGGGGGTGAATTGCTGGATAAACATATTTATGCTTCCAGGTATCTCGACCCGGTAAAAATGACAGTTGATGCCACAAAGAGTAAGCTTGTAGTCAAATTCACAGGCCGGTATGACAAGAAATGGATATCCGAGTTAAGGCAATACGGCCGGCCATATTATGACACTGTAAAAAGGGAGTGGCATTTAGTGGCAACCAGGCTTACTATCGATTCATTAACCGACTACTTCAGCAACGAAGGAATAAAAGTCATTATAAAGAAAGCCGTTAAACCTCAGTTTGTCAGGGAAGTACGTGAAAATATTATCAATGAAATCAGGCAAAGAGAATTATCAGGTTATATAAACAAGAATATACAGGATCTCCATCAATTCTTGAAAGAACAGAGGTACAGCAGGCACACATTGGATTCATATATTTCACATCTCGAATTATTTTTCAAATACTTCAAAAGCAAGGACACGGGTGAAATCACAAATGATGACATATCTGATTTTATGGACTCGGTAATAATAAAGCAGGGATATTCTGCCTCATTTCAGAACCAGTTATTATCGGCCATCAAGGCATACTACTCATATCATGGTCGGGGAAAGCTAAATCTGGAAGAAATAAAGCGTCCCAGGAAAAGCAGGCCTTTGCCACAGGTATTATCAAAAGAAGAAGTCACGAGTATATTGCAATCGGCCAGGAACCTCAAGCATAGTTTATTACTATACATAATATACTCCTGTGGTTTACGGCGCAGTGAGGTGATAAACATCAAGTTAACCGATTTGAACAGGGAGAGGAAAACGCTTCATATCAGGTCAGGGAAAGGAAATGTGGACCGTGTTGTACCGGTATCTGACAAGGTCTGGAGAAAGCTTGATGAATATATTATTGCATATCGGCCATCGGTATATTTATTTGAGGGACAGAACGGCGGCAGGTATTCAGATACAAGTGTTTACAATGTATTCCGCCAGGCGTCAAAAAGGGCCGGCATTGAAAAGGATCTTGGTGTTCACAGTTTACGTCACAGCTATGCTACCCATTTACATGAGGGAGGGTTGGATATAAGGTATATTCAGGAATTATTAGGACACAAGAGCAGCAGGACAACCGAGATATACACCCATGTCAGCAGGAGGAATTTACTCAGCATAAACAATCCCCTTGACGATCTTGATGTACATTAGAAAAACCGGACATACAATTAATCTTTTAATAAACATATTTACTAACCAGTTACTTATATTCAATTTTTATTATAATACACCCTGCCTTTCAATAATATTTTATAACTTTCCTAATCATAAAAACAAGTTATGCTTAAGCTTATTCAATCAAAAATCCTAAGTTTAAAATAAATTGGACATAGATTATATCTTTTTTTAGTCTGAATTGGTATAATTTTTGATGCTGAAAATCATGTTGTTAAAGCAATAAATACA
>JAWLEO010000006.1:0-10046 GCA_041686075.1 Bacteroidales bacterium
CAGTACGGAAAACAGATCTTTTTTTGAGATATGTTTAAAACGGCTTACATTGAGTCAAATTTAGGAGATATTTTTGGGTTTTTAGACAGACTGCCGTTATGTGCTATTTAAGGTTCAACAAACACTAAACCAAGGCTGATATAAAGGAATTTTGTACATTTGAAACATAATGCATTCAAAGGAAGACATATTGAGATTTTTGGCTAACAATAAAGAATTCTTTAAAAAAGCCTTCGGAATTGTCAGAATCGGTCTGTTTGGCTCCTACGCCAGGGGGGATCAAACTAAACTGAGTGATATTGATTTGGTTGTGGAATTTGAACCCGGTACTGAAAACTTATTTGAAAAGAAACTTGAACTTAAAAATTTCATTTCCGATGAGCTGGGTGTAACCACAGACATTTGCAGGGAGAAATACATAAAAAAACGAATCCGTTCTAATATAATTCGTGAGACCGAGTATGCATATTAAAGACCAAAATAGATTGGAGAGTATTCTTGATGCAATACTTAAAATTGAATCATATACTGAACCATTTCAGAATGCAGATCAGTTGAATGGCAATAACATCGCATTTGATGCAACGATGATGAATTTCGTGATTATTGGTGAAATGGTTGCGAAACTTAGCGATAGTTTTAAAGAACAATACTCTGAAATAGAATGGTATAAAATAAAGGGGTTGAGAAATATTGCTGCTCATGATTATTTTGGTATTGACGCTGAGGAGGTATGGCAAATAATCCATAATAATCTACCTCCACTTAAAAGATTTATTCAAAAACTAATCTGAAAAATAAACAGCACATAATCGAGTAGACGGCTGACGGTCAAATGACCGTCAGAGCGCCTCTCACACCACCGTACGTACGGGTCACGTATACGGCGGTTCATCAAACAATAGGGAAAAGCATAGGGGTAAATTTATCCGGGGCAACTTTCTGATACCATGATAACATGGGTTCATATCCCCTCTTGCAAAGCAATTCAACGGTGATTGTAGTATTCAGGATAGGGCTCTGGGCTATAGCCCAGCCACCCAGCCTGCTCCTGCTCCACCTCAATAGCCGTACCCGCAAAGCCATGGATAAACTTCAAAACGGCCGCACAGACGCACTTGCAGGTATGATAGCCAAAGATGCTAATGCTGTTGAGTTTACAGAGCCGTTTATACGCCGCATCAATCAAATTGGAAATCTGATTGAACTGCACGTTATTGGCACATTCGAAAATGCGCCGGGAAGCCGGTTTTATGAATCCGGGCCATGCACTACCTTTGTGTATGCCGAATTCGAAAACTGGAATCAATACTGGAACTTGATTTGGAATAAAGATGAAACTTACAAAGAGAACAGAAGCGGCCCCTGGCCGACTTTCGTTTTGATACCTACCGGTGCTGAGCAATATCAGGGAGTTGAACAGGACTACCCCTGGAATATTAAAGAAATACAATTCAAAGATAGCTGTTTGATTATTGAAGAAAAGCTAGCTAGTAAAGTAAAATAGCCTGCATGTAAATGTTATATAGGATTCAACTACTATAAGATATCTTATGTCAGTAAGTCCCAATAATAAAGCATAAGAAAAATGAAGTACGAACGCACAACATGCGGTACAATTAGTTGACTCACCCTGCTACCCTTCGACAAGCTCAGGGCAAGCGGAGGCCTTTAGTTGACTTCAGCCTCCGCTTCCTCCTACGGCATGCCTACGGAGGACGAAGAAAGCTTTGGCTGACACAGTATGTCACACTTTCTGCAGGTGCCATGCCAAGAACAGTCAGTAAAAAATATGAGTGTTTAATAGGCCGTAAGGCCGACCCAAAAGTTGAAGTACATATTGTTAATTCTCGCAATTCCTTTATTAATTGGAATCTTTGAAAGCTGTTCAAAAGATTCAATGACAAAAGAATACCTAATTAAGATAGATAATCTAATAGCCCCAACTACCATCAATGCAGGCATTCCATTCCAGATGGAATTCTATGGAATAATAAGTTATGGCGGATGTGCAGGATTCAGTCACTTTTCAGTAGAGCTATCTGGTTCAGTAATTATTTTTGATATCTTTTGACTATCTTTAAAAAGCATAAATAAATGTGGAGACCAGAAACCACTTGAATAAACGGGGCAGCACCGAAAAGCCAAATGAGTAGGAAATTTAAACCAGGAAAATTATGAATTGGTATTTAAAAGTTCTAAAACAGTATGCTGATTTCAGTGGAAGAGCAAGAAGAAAAGAGTATTGGATGTTTGTACTATTCAATATAATTTTTGCTTTTGTATTAGGTTTTATTGATGGCTTAGTTGGTTTATACAGTCCTGAAGTTGGGATTGGAGTATTAGGTGGCCTGTACTCATTGGCGGTTTTAATTCCTGGATTAGCAGTTTCTGTTAGACGGCTACACGATGTTGAAAAAAGTGGTTGGATGATTCTGATTGTTCTAATTCCGATTATTGGAGCAATTTGGCTTCTAGTTCTTATGTTGAATGACAGTGATCCTGGAGAAAATCAATACGGACCAAATCCAAAAGTAGTGACTGTCTAAAATGAAGTAAACCAGCCCATAACATTGTATAAGTAATGGCAGGTAAAGTGCTAAATTTCAAGATTAATAACCCGCTCAAACTACGTAGCGGTTTGACAGGAAATTATCACGCAATGTGCCACTACTCACACAATTTACCGTTATCACAAATAGCATAAAACATGCGAACCAGAAATTCGTATATTTGTAAAAAAGCAAACAGATGACTCAGGATATGAATAATATCCTCCAGTCTATAAACAACATACTTGAGTACACTAAAGACCTTTCAAAGCAGGACTTTTCTAAAAACAAAATGGTGCAGGATGCAGTAATAAGGAATTTCGAAATTATTGGTGAAGCAACGAAAAAAGTTTCTGATGATTACAAACAGGTACACTTTGAAGTACCATGGAAAGCCTACTTCGGTTGCTCACTTCGTATCGCGAGCTCGGGGGTGTATCAAAAACCATTGTATATATTTACGGGGAGAAATGTCCAATTTTTTTATATTGCTCATTAATAGTATGTTATATTTTAAATAATGGCTTTTAAAAGTAAAAATATCAAGATTTTTTTTCTTTTGATACACCCCCTAGGTTCCGCTGACCGTTGGCAGCAAGCAAAAAAACATACTGCATATGGATACAGATGATTTATCAAGGGAATCTTACGATGGAATTTTAATAGAGGCAGAGAAATTAACTCATGATTTGACTTTGCATTTTGGTTTATTATCAAGTGATTGTAAAAATGAGACCGAATACATTGATAAAGCAGAGAAACTAACCAGAGAAATAATGCAAGTGGAAGATTGGGAATTAGACGATTTGTTTTGGGGAAATCCTCCGGAAAAAGAAAAATTGAATTTCACACTTCAAAAAATTATCGATAATATTGAGAAAATAAAGAAAATTCCGATTGAGCAACGACATTATGACTAAACAAGAAATAAAGCAAAAAGAGGAGAAACTTCTTGAAATGACAGGAGCCTTTTGCACTCAAAAATTAGATGATGACTATTATCAATTATGTGAAAAGCTTATTAAAAAGCTTGGGAGAAAAAGAGATGTTCCCTTTCAAAGAGGTAAACTTGAGATTTGGGCAGCAGCTGTTGTTTATGCTATTGGGTCGATAAACTTCCTGTTTGATAAGTCATTTGAACCATATATGACTGCTGATCAGATTAGTGATTATTTTGGAACAAAAAAATCAACAGTATCAAACAAAGCACGTGAGATTAAAGATATGTTTGATATGTGGCATTTTAGTCCAGAGTTTTCTACACAAAGGATGACTGCTTCAAATCCATTTAATCAAATGGTTATGGTAGACGGATTTATTGTGCCGATTGAAACTTTGCCTGAGGATTTGCAACAGATGGTCAGAGATGCAAGAGCAAGAGGTGAGGATATAGAATTTCATACTAAATAAAGTGAATAATTGCCAGCTGCCAACAAGCGGTATAAGCCATGAAAAACGGAAAACAAAAAAATTTGTGATTATCATATTTTGTACGTGTATCTGTACATAATAACGTACTAATATTTATTATAATGCTTACAACAACCATATCAGATTTTAGGAAAAATATTCGAAGGTATTTAGACAGAGTTACTGAGAATTTTGAGACCCTTATCATTAACCTTGGTAAAGATAAAGGGGTTGTAATTATATCATTAGAAGAATATAATTCATTATCTGCTACTCAGCATGAACTTTCTTCAAAGGTGAATGAAACGAGGCTGGACTCAGCTATTGAGAAGCTAAAAAGAGGTTCATCATTCGAAAAAGAACTTATTGAAGAATGAAATATATATTCGTTGATGAATCCTAGGAGGATTATCTATATTGGCATAAAACCGATAAGAAGATTCTTAAAAAGATAAATGAACTACTGAAAGATATTGCCAGAAATCCTTATTCCTGGCTTGGAAAGCCTGAAGCATTAAAATACAAATATAAAGGATACTGGTCCCGTAGAATAACCAAAGAGCATCGTTTAATATACAGGATAAAAGACGAGGAATTACATATAGCAAAATGTAGATTTCATTACGACTAAAAAAACGGCTTATAACATGCGGTATAATTAATTGACTCATCCCGACAAAATGTCGGGATTTCGTCGAGCTCATCCTCCGATAAATCTACGGATTACACAGTCCGAACCGCTCTGCGGTTCTCCGGTTGCCTCCACCTCTGCCCCGAGCCCTCGGGGCTACGGCGGACACAGTTGTCATGCTTTTTGCAGATCTCCGCTGGAGCCTACGCTCTATTTAAATAAGAAAGTTTAACTTTATACATGAAACATGTCGGGACTCGGTTCCGCCGACCGTTGTGTACAAGCAAAAAAATACATTTTAAATTGTGAAAAACAGAGAAAAAAATGAAGATAGCTGATGTGAAAATTGAAGTCAAACTCGGTGATATTGCAAACCAACCGGATATCACTGCCATTGTTAATGCAGCAAATGCTCAGCTAAGAATAGGGGGAGGCGTAGCAGGGGCAATTCATCGTGCTGCTGGTCCTGCACTTGAAGAAGAGTGTCGACCATATGCTCCTATAAATCCCGGTGAAGCGGTAATTACAGGAGCGCATAAACTACCCAATAAATATGTGATTCACTGTTTAGGTCCTGTTTATGGGTTAGATCATCCTGAATCCACTTTGCTGGCCAACTGTTACCGCAATGCATTTAAATTAGCAGAAGAACATAAAATTGCTTCTATTGCATTTCCGGCTATCTCAACAGGTGCTTTTGGTTATCCCTTTGAACAGGCTACGGATGTTGTTGTTTCAGTGGTAAACGAAATATGCGTTGATTTAGCCTACCTCAAAAAACTGCGGTTTGTCCTATACAGTCAATCGGACCTCGATGTTTATCAAAAGAAGTTAAATCAACTTAGGGAATAATTATTTGAACAATTTATATCAAACAACAGGAACTTATACCGATCTATACCAGCTTACAGGAGAGATATTGCTTGAAGAATTCTTAATTCCTCTAGAAATATCAGCTTACAAATTGGCAAAAGATCTGTATATACCACAAACCAGGATATCTCAGATATTGAAAGGTAAAAGAAGAATAACTGCCGATACGGCACTTAGGCTCAGTCGATATTTTGGAAACTCTCCAAAGTTTTGGTTGGGCTTACAATATGATTATGACATCGAACAAGAAAAAAGTACAAACAAAGAAGCTTTTCTAAATATTAAAAGGACAAAAAATACGCAGCCTAACATGCGGTATGATTAATTAACTCATCCCGATTGTCGCCTTCGCAGATCCCTGCTTTCCTTCGACAAGCTCAGGACAGTCCGCAGGGATTACAGCTATGGCGCCTGAAACTCGGGGCCCGGTTCCGACAACCGTTGGCAGCAATAAAAAGAAACAAAACCCGTTTTGGATTACAGTGAGAGAATAAAACAAAGAGCTGATGAGTGAAACTTTTTTATTAATTATCCCGTCTAATATATAGTGAATACAAAATTAAAGAGGAGAATGTCATGAAAAAACAAATATTTATTTTAACAATTTTCAGCCTTTTTTTTATAGGGTTAATTTCATGTGAAAAGGAAGACCTAAGAAAAGCAACATTCCATCTGAAATTTAATACAGTAACATCCGAGTCAAGCCTTAAGAGTACTTCGGTCAATAGTATTCAGTTTACAAGTGGCCAAATTATCCTGGAAAACATAGAATTTCAAACAGAGTCAGATACAGATTCAATTCAGGTGGACTTTGAGATAGATAGTTATATTACCGTTGACTATGCTACGGGTGAAATGACGCCTGATCTGGGAACTATAGAGATAACTCCCGGTATTTACACTGAAATAGAGCTGGAATTTGAACTTTGGGACCAGGATGAACAGCCGTCAATTTACCTTGAGGGTACATGGAATGATGCAAATGGAACGGCCAATGCAGTAACATTAATAATGCCCCTGGGTCAGACATTTTCATTGGAAATAGAGGGTGAATTTAATGTTCAGGATAACAGTGAGATGATTGCATATGTCACATTTGATCCGGCTTCATGGTTTCTGGGAGAGGCAGGGGGCTTATTTTCTTCAGCCACTGCCAACGAGGATGGTGTAATCATTATTAGTCCCGATGAGAACTCAAATATTTATGATCTTATTAAGGATGCAATAGATGATATCAGCGAAGTAGAGATAGAAATGGAATAAGCTTTAATAACAAATTTTACAGTATACATACTTAAAAACTGAAGAACTATGAACTTCATAAAAAAACTGGCATTTTATTCAATTAGTATTTTTTTAGTCTCATTATTCCTTATTTCCGGATGTAAAAAAGCGGATGAAGAAGCTATTGGAAAATGGATCGTCGGCACCTGGAATATTGACCTGTATGTTCAGCAAGATTATGAGGATGGTGTAATTACCAGTGAAAGTGAAAGTCCTGACCAGGGTCAGATCGTGTTCAGGGATGATGGTACAGGAACTGATATCGGCGGTAATTTTAACGGAAGTGATTTTACCTATGAAAATACCGATACAAAGTTGATCCTAACAGCCGGACAAACTGTTACTGAATATGTGGTAGAATCATTCTCAACCTCTGAATTCGTGTTTAGTATAACAGAAACTAATGGAACGGACATGTCGGTTGAACGCTGGTATATGTCGAAGTAACTAAGTCCGTAAAACCTTACTGCTGCCAACATGCGGTATAATTAGTTATCTCGCCCTCATAATTACTGCTCACAACATGGCAAGCGAGAAGGGCTTCGCCGAGCTCATCCTCCGATAAATCTACGGGTGACACAGTACGCTTCGCTCCGGTTCTCGGGATTCGGTTCCACCGACCCTTATAAGCAAGCCTTGCATTTAATTAAACTGCATAAATAATGCAACCCAATCTTGCATTTATTAAAATTTCGTAACTTGTCTAATTGATCTATATTATTAACCAGTACTTCGCAGCTTATGGCAAGTATAATTGAGGGATATAACTATGATATTTTCATAAGCTATCGCCAGAAAGACAATAAAGGAGAAAGGTGGGTAAGTGAGTTTGTTGAGGCATTGACCCAAGAAACACATATTTTGGAGGATTTGCGGTAGTAATCTATTCAAATATGGGAGAAGAAGAAGAAGAATTGTATAGGATCATAAATATAAACAAACAGCTAAATGGGACGAGACTTTCTCCTGGACTCTGGCACAATGTTATGCGTGTGTAAACGATTTTGATAAATCCCTTTACTGGTTGGAGAATGCAATAAAAAGAGGCTTTACTAATTATCCATATTTTAATCAGCTCGATCCTTTTATTAGTAAAATGCATAATGATGGACGTTGTAAGAAGTTAATGGAACGGGTGAAATACGAATGGGAGAACTTTGATGTTTAGTGAACATGCCTATAAAAACGGATAAATTATGAAAACAAAAAAGACAAAACTGAATCAAGTAAAAACTGTGCTCTTTTTTCCTTTGCTTATTTTCATTGGTATTTCTTGCAGTAAAGACGATTTCGAAACAATAAAAAAAGAGTTTGGCGTTGATCCCAAAGCTACATTCTTGCGAGCGGACGATAATGATACCCCTTCTAACCCGATAATTATCAATCTTGAGGATAATGGAATTACTGCCGGTGTTTCGCTAAGAATAAGAACCATAGGTGCCTACTTTAACAGCCCTTCTGGAACTACACGAAATGATGCTATTGGTGTGTTTTCCGCTTCTACTCAACTTCTTGAGAAATCAGAATTGAACCGTGTTGTTGATGCAATCGATGCAGGAGAGGTAAGGGTAACTGAAAATACATACATAGGTAATCTGACCACTGATATTCCAGAAGATTTTGGAATTGAAAAAGAATCCACTGAAATAATTGTTCCTCCTGGTGCACAATTCCTGTTTCTTGGAAATGCTGATTGCTTACATTCAGATAATACTGAAACACCTGAAGGATTCAAGGTAGAAATTACATATAAAGTTTATTAATGAAATTCATTCTGTTAAGTATATAGAATAGATGGTTATCCCATAAGATTTGAAATAATATCAAGGATAAAAGTTGTCAATAAAGAATTACACCACAACAATATATAAACTCAATTATGGCGTATCCGACTACGTTCGGATTCACCCGGAATTGCTAAGGTCAGTACTAAACCGAAAATTAAACCCCATTAACCCGGAACTGACAGTTATACCAGCCCGATATCACAAATAGCATAAAAAATACGAACCAGAAATTCGTATATTTTGTAATAAAACAAGCAGATGACTCAGAATATGAATAATATAATTATTTCGACTCTCAAGGAATTTTATCCTGAGAGGATAGGTATATTCGGGTCATATGCGAAAGAAGAGAATCCACCTGAAAGCGACCTTGATATACTTGTCAGATTCAAGGATGGCATTACTCTTCTGCAATTGATAAACCTAGAAAATGAACATTAAATTTTAAAACTTTGAAGTGATACACTTTTACGTATTTTTTCTTGTACACTTTTAGATATCATTAACAGCTTATCGCCCAAATTCGTGCCTGTGCAAATAATTAAGTTGACAGGAAAGCGTAAATTTGAATATAATTTAATTGTATGATAATTCCTTTCTTATTAGTTGTTGCAGGCTTAGTTTCCTTGATCTTTGGAGCAAATTGGCTTGTGAATGGAGCTTCTGCATTAGCAAAAAAATATAAGGTGTCAGATTTGGCAATAGGCTTGACAATCGTGGCTTTTGCTACTTCAGCTCCTGAGTTAGTGGTGAATATTATCGCATCTGTAAAAGGCTACTCAGATATTTTACTTGGGAATATCGTAGGAAGCAACAACTTTAATTTATTTATTATACTTGGATTATCTGGATTAATTCTGCCCATTAAAGTTCAATCATCGACAGCATGGAGAGAAATCCCGATATCTCTGTTTATTTCAATATTGTTACTCTTCCTTCTTAATGATTTTCAATTTTCTGAACAAACCTATTCAAGCAGGATTGATGGATTCATAATGTTGGTATTGTTTTGTCTTTTCCTGTATTATGTCTTCAATCAAATGAAAAATGACCCCCAGATTAAAACAGAGGATAATCAAAAATCAATAATAAAGATTTGGGGCCTAATAATTTTGGGATTGACCGGATTGATTATAGGAGGACAACTAGTTGTAATTAACAGCGAGAGCATTGCAAATAACCTGGGTATTAGCGAAAAAATAATTGGCCTGACTATTGTAGCAACGGGTACATCATTGCCTGAATTGATAACTTCAATTGTGGCGGCAGCGAAAAAGAATAGTGATATAGCTATCGGAAATGTTGTCGGTTCAAACATTTTCAATATTCTTTTGATTTTATCAATAAGTAGTATAATAAAACCAATTGAGTATAATCCAAAATTTAATTTTGACTTGTATATCTTGATTGGCGGAACGGTTTTTCTGTTTACTTCTTTACTGACCGGACAACGGAAAAAGTTAGACCGTTGGGAGGCTGGGATTCTATTTGGATTTTATATTATTTATA
>JAWLEO010000006.1:10056-117705 GCA_041686075.1 Bacteroidales bacterium
CAATATATTCAATAATGAAAGAAATATAAACGCTCCGCAACATCTTGCATAAGTAATGGCAGGGAAAGCACCAAATATCAAGTTCTGAAGACCATGCAAACTTCATCATAATTTGACAGGAAAGTGCCACGCAATTCGCTTCTGCACACTTACTTTTCTCCCATAGAACATTGACCAGATTTTTAGTACCAAGAAAAAATGCAAAACGTTTTGACAATGGAATAATGTTTATACATTCGTGAATACTAATATATATTTTAGTTATTACTAATATATGACAGAAAGCGAAGCAATTGGAATACTCAAAGCCCTGTCGGTTAATTCAAGGATCCAGATCATCAAACTAATCAGGGACAGGAAGTTGTGTGTTAATGCCATTGCCACCAGGCTCGAAATTACCCAATCCGCTGTTTCCCAACACCTGAAAATACTCAGGGAATGCAATATTGTGCATGCCGAAAGATACGGTTCTATTATCCACTACAGGCTGAACAGGATCCGGACTGAAGAATTCTTAAATAGCTTGAATGAAATGCTGACAAATCAGGAAAAATGACAGATATAATATTAGAAGTACAAAGCTTAAAAAAGACCTACAATGGCTTTGTTGCTGTTGATGGTATTGATTTCGACCTAAAACGTGCAGAAATATTCGGGTTTCTGGGACCGAACGGGGCAGGAAAAACAACCACCATTAACATGCTCATTGGTTTGGCCAAAGTGACTTCAGGAAAAATAATCTACAATGGAACGGATCTGACCAAAAACATTAAAAAAGCACAGGAACTCATCGGGGTTGTGCCCGATGAAAGCAACCTGTACGATGAAATGAGCGGTTTTGGCAACCTTTGTTTCTGTGGAGCTTTATATGGATTGACCAAAAAAGAGCGGGAAAAGGAAGCACAGTATTTACTTGAATTATTCCAATTAAAGGATGCTGCCGATAAAAAATTCAAAGCCTACTCAAAGGGGATGAAACGGAAACTGACCATTGCTGCGGCCCTAATCCATAAGCCTGATATATTATTCCTTGACGAACCTACCACCGGCATTGATGTGGCAAGCGGCAGACAAATCAGAAATCTGATAAAAGAACTGAATGAGAAAGGAACAACCATCTTCCTTACAACACATTACATTGAAGAAGCTGAGCGCTTGTGCCATAGGGTGGCATTCATAAACAAAGGCAAAATTATTAAAAACGACAGCGTAAATAATCTGATAGCTGATAGTCAAACCACCAATGGCGTTGAAATAAGGTTTGAGACTGATCATGAAAAACATAGCCCAATACAGAGCCTCAAAAATAAATTCCCCGGTTTTGACTGTATGCAAGTAAATGACAACATCATAAAAATTACCAGTGAAAAAACCATTGATATTGTACCCCTGGTAAGTTTCCTGTCAAAAGAAGGTTTGTTTATATACGAAGCCCGGCTTATAAAACCCAGCCTCGAAGAAGCTTTTGTAAAAGCAACCGGTATAGAAATTGATTTAATGAGAAAGGAAAAAGAGAAAAAGACATGAAAACTGCGATAGCTTTTGGGAATATCCTGCAAAAAGACATGAAAAACTACTACCTGAAACCGCCAAATATCAGCTGGGGTATAATTTTCCCCTTTGCGTGGATGTTGATGATGTTTGTAAAAACCAAAACAGCATTCGACATTAATGAAGTATTTCCCGGTATTGTGGCAATGTCAATATTGTTTGGCACCACATCGATGCTTTCTGTAACCATCACTTTCGAGCGTAAAGCACGTTCGTTCGACCGCCTGCTGATAGCCCCAATAAGCACTGAACTGCTGGTTGTAGCAAAGATAACAGGAGCTATTTTATTCGGTATTTTCAACAGCATGGTACCGGTACTTCTTTCGGTTTTATATTTTAGGGCACCGGTGTTAAGCTGGCCTATGCTCTTTTTTGGAATAATATTCCTCTCAATTATTTCCACCCTGCTTGGCCTGTTCATTTCTGTTTCGGCCAAGGAAGTTTTTGAAGCACAAACATATTCTAACTTTTTCCGCTTTCCCATGATCTTCCTTTGTGGCTTATTTATCCCCGTTACTGCACTACCAGATGTTATACAGCCTCTTTCATATATGCTTCCTGTTACCTATGGGGTTGATATCTTACATAATGCAATATCAGGAAATGGTTTTTTACCGAACGTAATTAACTTAATAGTTCTCATGGGTTTTTGTATATTATTGTTTTACTTCAGTATTTATAATATCCGAAAGAAATGGATAAAATGATAAATTGATTACGAACAAAAACCGTCAGTTCCTAACATGCGGTATAATAAATCCCCGACACGTCGGGACAGGCCCGAATTTCCCGGTTTCAGTTCCGACAATTGTTATGAATAATTTAATATGATAAGCGATACGAAAATCCATCCAATAAAATTTTCAGCGAAAGAATTTTAAGTCCTTGTTTATGGAATTTTAGCAATATCTTGGTTAACCTGGAACTGGAGAATCATTTAGCTTACTTCATTTATGAAAAAATACCATTAAAAGAATTTAATTATGAAAATATACAAGCTGTTTCTTGGAATGATATTAAGTCTTTTTGCTTTTGGTATAACTTCGGCATTGGCACAAGAAGGGGACCAGATATTAGACGGAATCGGAGAAACAGCGTTGATTGCCCGTTATACATTTAAGGAAGATGTCAAAGATTGGTCCCGCAATAACTTACATGGCACCATTCACGGATCCGGTGTCAGGTTTGTAAAAGACGAACTGTTTGAAACTGTAATTTCTTTACCAGGAGATAGGTGAAGCATTTATTTCACTCCCGGGTGAATCATTGACAGGACAGGAATCACTCAGTATCACCGGATGGATTTATCTGCGTTCTTCAGAAAGGGGGCAGATATTTTTCGATTTTGGGAAAAACAGCAAGTCGCATTTCTTTGCTGCTCTGGTAGGGACTGAGGACAAAGTAGGTTTCCAGGCTCAAATCCTGACTGTATCTGATAAATATAATGCAAGTTCACCAGCTGTGGAAATCAATAAATGGAATCATTTGGCCGTCGTTTTTAATGCTCCTGCCAAAACCCTGAGCACATACATAAATGGAGAGCTTGCAGGTGAAACAAAGGATATCGAGGTAGAGTCAGATCAACTGTTCGATAATGGTTCAGGAGGAAATAATATACTCTACATAGGTAAATCACTGGCTTCTGACAACATTTGTTTAAATGCCAAACTGTTCGATTTCCGGATATACAGAATCCCATTAAGTGAAAGACAAATTACCAGAATCCGTTTTAATCCTTTTAGAAACAGGGAAGGATCATTCCAAAGAAGGGAAAGACCAGACCCTGACCTTCCAGAGTTTCCCGAAACAAGACCTCAATTGTATAATGAATATCTAATTAACGTTCCAGATATTCAGGTGGAGGCTGCAGTGGGGCATCTTCCAAGATTACCACGCTATGTACCGGGCGTTTACAGCAATTATATTGAAGGACCAAATGTTAGAGTGCTTTGGCCTGCTCCTACAGATAATAGTCAGGTACTACCCCTGGTACATATACAGTAAGAGGAAGTGTTCCCGGAACAGAAATACAGCCAGAGGCAATTGTCACAATTAAAGAAGCTAAAGAGCTTGCTGCACCAGATCGTACGCTTGAAGCCTTCAATCTGGATCAGGTTTTATTAAACCTTGATATTCACGGGAATAAAACAAAATTTATAGAGAACCGTGATAAATTTTTAACAGGTCTTGACAATATAAATCCGGCCGATTTTCTTTACATGTTTCGTAATGTCTTTGGGCAAGAACAGCCCGGGGGAGCAGAACCATTAAGAGGATGGGATAGTCAGGAAACAAAATTGCGCGGTCATGCCACAGGGCATTATTTAAGTGCTATAGCCCAGGCTTATGGGAGTACCGTTTATGATGCATCCCTACAGGCTAATTTTGCTGATAAGATGGAATACATGGTGAATACCTTGTATGAATTATCTCAAATGTCCGGACAAGCACAAACACCTGGAGGTGAATATGTGTCAGACCAGAAACCTTTTTTTCTTTGATCAACGTGCAGAATTAATGGACTATTACGAGCGAGGGCTTTACAATCACATCCTTGCTTCTGTTGCAGAGAACACCCCTGCAAATACATATCATGTGCCCTTGAGACCCGGTTCTGTAAAACGCTTTGGCAACCCTGATATGAGGGGCTTTACCTGTTGTAACGGTACCGTACTGGAGAGCAGTACAAAGCTTCAAAACACCATTTATTTTAAAAGTGAAGACAACCGGGTTTTGTATGTTAACCTTTATGTGCCTTCAACATTAAAATGGACAGAAAGGAATGTAATTATAAAGCAAACAACGGCATACCCGAAAGAAGACCGGACACTACTAAGCATAAAAGGCAATGGCAGATTTGACATTAACGTTCGCGTGCCATACTGGGCAACAAATGGCTTTTATGTGAAGATAAATAGCAAGGAAGAGAAAGTAAGTGCTAAGCCGGGAAGCTATCTTACCTTAAGCCGTAAATGGAAGGACGGGGATACTGTTGAGTTGCGTATGCCGTTCAAATTTTACCTTGAGCCGCTTATGGATCAGCAAAATATCGCCAGTTTGTTTTACGGACCGGTATTACTGGCAGCCCAGGAGCCTGAGCCACGAACAGAATGGCGTAAGGTAACATTAAATGCAGAAGATATAAGTAAATCGATATCAGGTGATCCTGAGCAGTTGAATTTTTTTATTGAAGGTGTTGTTTTTAAACCTTTCTATGAAACATACGGGCGTTATTCGGTTTATCTTAATGTTACCTTAGAACAAACTTAGTTTCGCAATATATAAACTTAAGTGGCAGCTTCCAGGCTGTTCGGCCTGTTCTCTACCTATCACGCATGGCAGACTCAAAGCTAAAGAGTTTACAGCACTCGCGAGCTCATCCTGAGTACCCGGTTTTCCTCACCCTAATGCACTATTTAAAACAGAACAATTTTAAACTCAAGATTGATACAATTGATTGTTGTGCATTTGATATATAATGCTTCCAATTTATTAATCAGTTCTTCGCAGGTCATGCGAGGTATTTCAGTTCTTCGCTGGTCATACCAGGTATTTTGGTTCTTCGCAGGTCATGCCAGGTATTTCAGTTTTTCGCTGGTCATACCAGGTATTTCAGTTCTTCGCAGGTCATACCAGGTATTATTGAGGGATTATTTCAAATGGCATCAGAATAAACATAAATCTATATCTTTAAGACCTTGTATGAAACGAAAACTAAAATCCATGAAACTATTATCCCGACCACTTTTATTTGTACTTCTAATTTCCGGTTTTTCAGTCAGTGCACAGGATTACCGTGAAAAAGATTTTAAAATGATCACTGAGGATGCCCTTAAAGCTCAGCTGGGATTTTTGGCTTCCGACTGGACCGAGGGACGTGAAACAGGAGAACGTGGTGCCTTCCTGGCTGCAGACTATATAGCAAGCATGCTGCAACTTTTTGGGGCAAAACCTGCAGGTGATATTGTTAACGTTTATGATCCTGCAACACGGTCTATACAGCAACAAAGGAGCTATTTCCAGACATTCACCCTTGAAAGCATTAACCCCGGCGAGGAACAAGATCTGAGTATCCTTACCAGTGGTGATGGTATTGAGAGATCAATAAGCTTTGATTACCTTACCGATTTCAGGGTAAATCCCAATTATCCCGGAGGTGATATTAAGGCGGCTGTGGTATTTGTTGGATACGGTAATGAAGAAGATTATAAAAACGAGGATGTAAAAGATAAATTTGTCCTGAGGCTGGCAGGTCAGGCACCCGGATCGGGCGACGAAAATGATCCCTATTCAAGATACAGGCTTGACAGGGAAAAAGACATGATAGCAAATGAAAAAGGTGTTGCGGGAATTATTGAAACCGATCCTGATGAAAGCAGTATAAGATGGGCCGAAATTAAGGATTTTATGAATATGTCCCCTTCCGAAAACAGGCGTTACAGCTCAGGGCAGCGCCTGGCCATCCCCCGGGATAAAGCCAATTCAAACCCTTCAAAGGTGATTGTGTCGCAACGGGTGGCCAATACCATACTGTCGGGCACAGGCTTGGAGATTGATGACCTTGTTAAGGGAAATGAAATCAGACACGGAACAATAAAGAATATAACCATACACCTGAAAACAAGTGTTAAATCCACACAGGTTAAAGTGAGGAACGTACTGGGTATGATAGAAGGCAAAAACAAGGACGAGATCATTGTTCTGGGTGCCCATTACGATCATATAGGAATGAACGCCGGCTATATCAATAATGGTGCTGACGATAATGGCTCAGGAACTGTCGGAGTGGTAACACTGGCACGAGCAATACAGGCACTGGATGAGCAACCTGAGAAAACAATAGTATTTGCATTATGGACGGGTGAGGAAAAAGGACTCCTCGGTTCCAGGTACTTTGTCGACAATCCAACAGTACCCCTCAAGAATATAAAAGCCAATGTAAATTTTGACATGATATCAAGATATGTCAGTGATGACCAACCCAACAAGGTGACAATGACATATACAGCATCAAAAGAATTTTTTAAGGATATAACTATCAAAAACCTCGAAATGTACGGAATTGAGATCGATCCCGACTACCAGGCTTCGGATAACCCACCCGGCGGATCTGATCACAGGTCTTTTGTATCCAAAGGGATACCCATAATGAGATTTAAACCAGGACACAGGGAAGAGTATCATACACCTGAGGACGAGGTAAGCACCATTGACTGGGATATCATGCAAAAAATCGTCATGCTAAGCTTCCTTAATATAATGGACATGGCAAATACAGACTGGTAAGCCCCCTCATTCATGATTTGGACAAAATCTAAATTATACTTAAACGGGTATAGCGAATGAGAGGATTAGAAAAAAATATTCCAACCAACAAAACAGAATCATGGTAACAGCAAAGGCCATTAAACTAAATCTGATAGTTTTTTTTTGTTTACGTTAAATACCTATACCCAGGTCGGGTATATTACCAATGATGATGGGTATGAGATAATATCCTGTCCGAAGGGATTCAATACAGAAATATTTGACTTTAATCCTGAAAAGTTATTTCCTAAAGATTCATGGACGGGAGATTGGATATGGCTTAGTTCATCAAGTTTTCATGAATATCAGGAAACACAAATTGAATGGATAAAAAATCCAAGATATAAGAAGCAATACAAAGCACTATTCAGAAAAAGTTTTGAGTTAGCCGAGGTACCAGATCAGGTAGTTATGAGTCTTACGGCAGATGTCTCTTTTCGTATATATATAAACGAAACTTTTGTTACACAAGGCCCGGCAAATATCGGGAATGATTATTTTGATGGTTTACCGCCCAAGCATTGGTTTTTCACTACCCACGACATAAAGAAATACCTGAATTCAGGGACAAATACCATTGCGGTAGAGGTTTTTAGCCACTTCCGGGAAATATCAGAAACGAGCAGCGGACAAGGAATGTTGCTGTGCGATATAGATGCCGGAATTAATAAAAATATCGTTGCAACTGACACTAGCTGGAAATGTAATATTGATACTTCGTTTACCGTGTATGGGGGAAATTACAGTCAGAACTCAAATTTCGAAGTAATCAATTGGTATAAAAAAGCTTATGATGATTCAGAATGGCACTTTGCTTCAATTAAAAATTTCCCAAAGAAAGGCTACCTGCTAAGCAGTAAGATTCCTGTTCCAATCAGGCACCCTGCAGAGCCCAAAAGACTCTGGTTACCTCAAAATGAAGTTCCCATAACCGACTTTTCTTCCGCAGTTTTTAATAAAGAACTCCATAAAGAAGAATTTACGCTGGATTATGGCAGGAATTTGACAGCTTATTATGGTTTTGAAATCATAGCACATAAAAATGATACACTAAAAATATTTCCTTATGAGCGTAAATATGCTTCTCAGAACAGGACATTGATCTTTGTTTGTAAAGAAGGAATCAATGTATTTTATGCACCTTATCTGAGTGTATTCCGATACCTGAAAGTAGAAGTTGCATCTGCGGAGGGGCTCATCATTAAAGATATCCGGGCTGACTTCTCTTCTTACCCTGTAAACTATTCAGGTAGTTTTTCCTGTTCTGATGAAAACCTTACACAGCTTTGGGATATTACCAGATGGACAACCCAACTTTGCATGAACGATATGTTCTATGATTCTCCCAAGCACCAGGAACCAATTGCCTGCACCGGAGATTATTTCATTCAATCTCTCATAAATTATTATGCTTTTGGTGATCCCTGGCTTACCCGGCAAACACTGGTAAAAACTGCATTATTATTAGAGAAGAACAACTATGATATGTTTCATACCAGCTACTCGTTATTATGGGTACAAATGATTAATCAGTATTATCAATATACTGGAGATATCCGACTTGTAAAGGAGCTTTTACCTCATATCAATAAGCTTAACAGAGTATTCGAGACCTATCTGGACAGCGATTATCTCGTTAGTAATGCTCCTGATTATATGTTTATGGATTGGATAAAAATTGATAAATTCAATGCACACCATCCTCCAGCTGTTATAGGTATGGGCTATATGACTGCATTTTACTATAAGTCCTTACTGGATGCTGCATATCTTAATAGTCTTGCTGACAACACAAAAATCAGCGACAAAAACCTGGAACTCGCCAGGAAAATCAAAGTGGCCATGAATGATTTATTGTGGGATCAGGTTAAAAAACTTTACAAAGATGGCATCCCTTTCAGATCTAATTCGGAAAATCACTTTTTTTTACCAAAGGATACAGATATCCTTACTTTCAGTCCACATGTCAATGCACTTGCTGTATTATATGATATAGTTCCACAGGATCAACAATCAGCTGTTTTGAATTATGTGGTGAATCAAAAGGCCATTGACCTGCAACCCTATTTTATGTTTTTTGTTTTGTCGGCAATCGATCATGGCGGACAGTTCAATACACTTGGTCTGGACCTTCTGAATAAATGGGATAACGGCATCAATTCGGAAACCTACACACTAAAAGAAAACTGGCAGGACAAAACTGAAACCGGTTATGGCGGTGATTATAGTCATGCATGGGGTGGTTCTCCTTTATACTTCATGTCCCGCAATATCCTGGGTATAAAACCAGGTTCTCCAGGCTACAAGGAAATAGAAATACATCCATTTATTAATGAAAATATCAAGTGGGCCAAAGGGAGGATTCCGCTTACGCAAGGGAATAGAATTGGAATTTCCTGGAAAAGAGAGAATGAGTTAAAATATATTTATACATTGGAGATACCGGATAACTATAAAGCTTTCATGGTAATCCCAAAAGATTTGGTGAGTAGAAGTTTTCGAATAAACAATATTGACTACCCTGAAGGAACAAATAGAATCCAAATAGTCAGTGGGATTTTTGAAATAGAATTTGAAGATAATTAATAAATGGCGGTAACAAACGGACAGTGACAGGCATAAAACACCTGCCAATGACAACAGGGCTCCTCCCGGATCCCAACACCCAGACCAACCCATCTGTACACCTCCTTCAGATGCCACCCATTGGCAGCGAGCAAAAACTACAGGTGGCTCATGTGTCCAGATAATCAATCGAATACTGCAGGCAAACAGACTTATTGAACTGTGTTAATTGAACTTATATAACATATTTTTGTTAACTTTCATATATATAAACAGTCGGACTTCCGGCTTTAATGGAGCATAATGAATATTCAAATAATACACATAAAATAACAACATGCTGAAGAAGAGGCTTATAATCAATTGCTTGGCAAACTACAAGAACGTGGTTACGATGTTTCTAAACTCATAAAGGTTGAGCAAAAGAAATTCTCAAATTTTAACAACAAACCAGAATGAATATAAAAAGTGTAATCCTCAGTTATCTGCTCACATTTGGAGTTTTCCTGATTATAGATTTATTGTGGTTAGGTGTTATTGCGAAAAACATCTATAAAAAATACCTGGGTGATTTTTTAACAGACAATGTTAATTGGACTGCAGCATTCATCTTCTACTTTATTTTCGTGGCAGGTATTTCAATTTTCGCCATTTACCCGTCGGTAAGTAAAGACTCAGTCTATAATGCAATTTTGATGGGAGCTTTATTTGGATTTTTTGCCTATTCCACCTACGATTTAACTAATTTAGCCACGCTCAAAGGCTGGCCATTGCCTCTTGTTTTTATAGATATTCTATGGGGTTCGGTGCTTGCTGCCATTGTTAGTTTTTCAGGGTTTTATATTGTAAAATGGTTGACTTAATAAAAAATGTATAAAATTGAAGTTCCACATATCAACGGAAAATTTCTCTACTATGCTTTTATTGCAGGAGGAAATCAAATAATCCAGAATCAAATTGAAATAAACAGGATAAATGTTTTCCCGGTAAATGATAAAGACACCGGCACCAACCTTGCCTCCACAATTCGCTCTGTCATAGACAATATCAAACCTCATAAGTCATATAAGACTACGGTGAATAGTATTGCCGATGCTGCGCTTATGGGTGCCAGAGGCAATTCGGGTGTTATTTTCGCCCAGTTTTTACTTGGTTCAAGCAGTGAGACCTCGAATAAAGCCATTATCACACTTCCAGAATTTGCTGAAAGTGTCAAAAAATCAATCCCTTACATTTATGAAGCCATTGCCAACCCTGTTGAAGGAACAATGTTAACTGTTATTAAGGCCTGGTCCGATTTTCTTAATACTAAAAAAGAAGCTGTCCACGATTTTAAAAATGTAATAATTGATTCTTTAAGCGTGCTTGAAAGAGAATTGGCAGAAACTACCCATAAACTGAAAGCATTAAACGAATCAGGTTTTGTTGATGCAGGAGCAAAAGGTTTTGTTTTATTTATAAAAGGCATCATTGATTTTATAAGAAACAGAAATATCCGCAACCTGGCAATTGAATCGGAGGAAAGCATTTCTCTTATTCACAGTGAAGAATTAAGCGATGAAGAAATTACCCATCGTTTTTGTACAGAAGCAATAATTAAGAATACTAATACCAGTAAAACAGAACTACAAAATATACTGGGCAAAAATGGCGATTCTGTTGTTGTTGCCGGGTCGGAAAGCATCTGCCGTATCCATATCCACACCAATCACCCGGCAGAACTCTTTCATCAATTGAAGGATGTGGGTACCATAACTTATCAGAAAGTTGATGATATGGTGCGCCAGCAGGAAGTAATTACCAAACGGAAATGGAACATTGCACTGGTTACCGATTCTACCTGTGATTTGTCGCAGGAATTGATTGACCATTATCAGATTCATACTGTTCCGATTAACTTAAATTTTGGAGACTCTCATTATTTGGATAAAGTAACCATTCAACCCGACCAGTTTTACAATTTACTTGAAACACATTCCGAATTTCCCAAAACATCCCAGATAAACGAGCAGGCTTTTACTAACCTGTATTCCCACCTGGCGTCGCATTACGATGCCATTATCGCCGTGCATCTCACCAGTCAGTTCAGCGGAACTTATGCTAACAGTGTAAAAGCCGGAAATCGCATTTCAAAAGAGTTTAACAAACCTGTTCATGTGATTGACTCAAAAAATTTGTCCGGAGCACTGGGATTGCTTGTGTTGAAAACAGCCCAAAACATTGAAGCGGGCAAGTCTCTGGAATCAATCATTCAGATACTTGAAAAGGATGTTGGTCAATCAAAAATATTCGTGAGTGTGCGCGATTTAAAATACATGATTAAGGGAGGACGTGTTTCAAAACCGAAGGGCTTAATTGCAAGTGCATTGGGATTAAATCCTGTTATTTCAATGGATAAAAATGGCAAATCTCTCCTTTTTGGCAAAACCTTCAGCCAGGAAGCAAGTTTGAACAAGATTTACAGGCACATTGAAAAGATCAGCTATGGAAAAAAGGTTTGGAACTATATCATACTTCATGCAAATAATCCCGAAGGTGCCCTGGAAACAGAAGAAAAAATGGATGCAATAACCGGCATTAAACCGGTTTCAGTTGTCAATATCTCGCCCGTAATTGGAATGCATGCCGGTAACGGGGCCATTGCCATTTCTTTGTTGTTTGACCTGTAATATTTGCAAATAATGACTCTTTTTTTACAAGCAGCCCTGCTCATCTGGATTCTGGTTACACTGTTATGGATATTGAGCGTAATGATAAAAAACGTTAGTATTGTCGACATTTTTTGGGGCTTTGGATTTGTGGTAGTTAATGCATTTTATGTATCTATGTCGGGCGAAATTAATCCCAGGAAGATTCTGGTTCTGACCCTGGTCACTGTCTGGGGACTGAGACTTAGCATTTATCTTGCATTCAGAAACATTGGCAAAGGAGAGGATTTCAGGTACCAGGAATTCAGACGCAAATATGGTTCGGAGCGTTATTGGTGGTTCAGTTATTTTCAAACCTTTTTATTACAGGGCATTCTGATAATGATTGTTTCCCTGCCTTTATTGGGAATTAGCATGAGTAATCATCCAGGAACTCTGAATCTATTCGATTACTCCGGGATTGTGGTCTGGCTTATTGGTTTTTCTTTTGAAGCCGGAGGCGATTTTCAGCTGTCACGCTTTAAAAGTAATCCCAAAAATAAAGGAAAGGTGTTGAATAAGGGCTTCTGGAAATACACACGGCACCCGAACTATTTTGGCGATGCAGCAGTTTGGTGGGCTTATGCAATTTTTAGCGTTGCAGCTGGAAGTTACTGGCAAATAATTGGTTCTGTCGTAATGACTCTGCTGATAATCAAGGTTTCAGGTGTTGCTATGCTCGAAAAAAGTTTAAATAAGAAAAAGCCTCAGTACCAGGAGTATATTCAAAAAACAAGTTCATTTTTTCCATGGTTCCCCAAAAAACAGTAAGGATAATAACAATTGAAAAGTGACAGTGAGATTAGACCGGTCGAGGTATCTGCCGGTACAACCATGCAGGCAAACCCGGTGACAAGTCTCCTGGAAAACGGATAGTGTTTTAAAAAATATTCCAGAGTTTCAAATAATACCAGCTCGATACGGCAATTTTCACCCCACCAATTCAAACCTTTCCAGGGATCATGAAGTGATGCGTGAGCAGATTGGTCAATGCCGAATCTCCAGGCGCACTGGATGGAACACTACCGCCGAAATTGCCAGTTAAATATAGAACAATAATATTTTCTGAAATATGTTGTGATATTAAATATTTAACTTAGTTTTATTAGCACTAACCTGTTCTTTATTGACTGATCCTTACAGCGGTATTATTTTCAGTCCGTGTTGAACCAACATAACATCATATGAGAAAGTGCATCAGTCTCATTCTACCAATAGTTTTGCTGATATTTCTTTTTGCCCCCTCACATTCTCAGGACCTCTCAACAATTTCAAAGCAGGAGCCATTTAAAATAAACGGTTCTCTCAACCTAAGACTACAGTTTTATGATACCGATAAAAGCAATCCTTCCAGGAGCCCTTTTATGTGGTATCTCCAGGGAAGTCCCGTGGTCAGTATTTATGGTATTGTATTACCTTTTTCCTTCAGGTTGAGTGAACAGCAGAGGGATTTTCGCCAGCCTTTCAATCAATTTGGTGTAAGTCCGCATTACAAGTGGATAAAACTGCACCTTGGATACCGGTCACATACATGGTCCACCTACTCACTGGCAGGTCATTCCATATCAGGTGCAGGACTGGAATTAACACCGGGAAAGTTCCAGTTTGGGGTGGTCACAGGCCGACTCCTGAAACCGGTTAAATATCTTGACAATCCTGAGCACATTCAGGTACAGACACCTGCCTATAAACGTACCGGCACAGCCCTGAGGCTGGGCTACGGAACCGACAGGAACAATGTCAGCATTGTAGTTCTGAAAGCCATTGATGACCAGGATTCACTTGATGAGATCCCTCTTGAATACCAGCTAACTCCTGATGAAAACCTGGTTGTATCATTTATCTCAAAACAAACCATCGCAGAAAAATTCCTCTTTGAACTGGAGGTAGCGCAAAGTCTTTACACAAAAGACCTCAGGGCGCCTTTGTCAGATTCCTCCGGGGCCTTCCTGTCCAAAACCTTCTCCTTTTTGATGGAAAGCCATGAATCCACCACATCAAGCAATGCTTTTAAGAGCTCATTTGCATACCATTCGGAGGTGATTACCCTGGCAATGAAATATGAGCGTGTTGAACCGGATTTCCGCTCTATGGGAGCATACTATTTTGCCACCGATCTGAGTAACATTACAATTGAGCCCTCACTGAAACTGCTGAAAAACAGGTTAAACCTGGGAGGGAGCGTTGGCATACAGACAGACAATCTTAAAAACGATAAAAACCTGAGGACAAAGCGGACCATAACATCGGCGCGTGTAAGCTATATGCCTTTCCCCCAGTACAATATTAGTGCCTTCTACTCCAACTACGGGCTGGCACAGGAATCAGGATTACTCGCAATTGACACGCTGCGTCAAAGTGAGGTGGCACAGGCAACCCTCCAGTTTGGTTTTACACAATCACTGAACCTAAGCGGAGAAAAAACCACACACAATCTGATGATCAATTATAATGCCCAGAAACTTAACGACCACAACGAAAATACTGCTCAATACAGTGAATTTTCAACAAATATCCTTTCTGCAAGCTATTTTGCCAACTATATGCCAACGGGCACAAATGCTTCCGTGACATGGCTCTACACAGATTTCGTACAGGACACCCTCCGTACGGTTGTGACCGGACCCTCAATAGGGGCAGGAAATTCATTTTTTAAGAACAGGATGACTGCCGGACTCTCGTTCTCTTCGGTGAAAAACAGGGTGCAGGATGAAGACACAGGCACCATAAATATTTTCTCCTTGCAGCTGGGTTACAAACCCGGCAAGAATCACCGTATTGCACTGAGCTTATATCATCATAAAAACACCGGAAAATCCACGGCTTATTCTTCCTACTATGAAAATAAATTCAACATTGATTACACCTATTCTTTCTGATATGAAGACACAGAAAAGAGGTTTCGGATATCCGTTTAAGTCATGGATAATACTATTACTGGTTATCCAGGTTTTAATATGCACCGAAGTATCTGCACAGCAAAATATGGTGGTCAATGTGAATGTGAGACCACCCTTCAGTACAAAGCTTGATCTGTATCCTGAACAAACAAGGATAATCATTACCTCACCCTATTCAACCAGGGGGAGTTTGTCTGTACACATTAAAGGGAATAACGGTGTAGACCTGATGACAGGGCCTGATTATGCGGGAGCACCATTGGAAATTACGGCTAATACGGTGAATCAGTTTGGAGGGAATGACATATCAGGGTATTTCGAATTCCAGAATCTTATTAGCAGCGGGATCCCCATACAGGAGATCATTGAAAACGGGCTTCCGGAAGGAAGTTACCAGATCTGTGTAAGGGTAAAAGGTCCGGATGGCGGTTTTATATCTCCGGAGGAACCTCTGGGTTGCAGCAATTTCTTCACTATCCGTTATGGTGAGCCACCTATGACCATTAACCCGCTGTGCGGAGCAAAGATCAGTAATTCGCCTGTTCAGAATATTGTCTTCAGCTGGACACCCGCCACAAATGCACCTGCATGGACCCAGTACACTCTTAAGATTGTGGAGCTGTCAGACTCAACCCAGAATCCTGATGCAGCAATGCTTTCAGCCACTGAGCCGGCCTTTTTCGAAACCACATTACAGGGTAGATTTTCCTTCCTCTACAGCCCTGCACAGCCCCTCCTGGAGAAGGGAAAAATCTATGCCTGGCAGGTTATTGCCGAGGAGAGGGAGACAGAGGCAAGATTTTCCAATAACGGCCGGAGTCCTGTGTGCTGGTTTAAATGGGATCCTCCGGGGATGAACCTGGTTGAAACGGCGACTGCCCCGGCAGTGACTGAGGCAGGCGGAATTACTATTACCCCTGTGACCAATGATGATCCTCTCCCTATTTCCATAGTATCGGGAAGCCTGAATTATAAATTCAAAGGAAATGCTCCGGAAACAGTTTACATACAGACTCCTTCACAGGGAGGTGTTTCACAGGGAGGCGTTTCACAGGCGGGTGGTTCACAGGGAGGCGTTTCACAGGCTGGCGTTTCACAGGCAGGCGTTTCCGAGGCAGGCATTTCACAAACTGCCATTGATATCATTGGAGATGGTATATCATATAACCAGGATAATATCAGTGTGGCAAATTCAAGACCCCTTGGGAATATAAAAGTGAGTCTTATAGTGACCTATGTGCTTAAGGGAAAGATCAATAACAAGGAATACAGCGGTCAGCCGGTTGACATGGCCGATATAAGGGAGAGTGAATTATTTTCCGAGCATTACCCTGACCATGAAAGGGTTGTGGCTACAACGACTACTGCATCCGACGGAAGTTTCTCATTTTTGTTTATGAATACCGATGAGGAGACAGGTCTGATTGATGCTGATGCAAACTGGAAATCGGGTGGAGGGGAGTTCTTCGATCAGATGTCAGGGCAGGTATATAAGGTTTTCCGCATCAGGGTAGAAAACAAATATTACTGCAGTCCGGACATCAATATCAAGCTCGATCCCTGGCAGGCCCTGGAACTGGGGACTATCGTTTCGTACGTCAAGAGTTATAACCTTAAGGTTCATACCAGGTGGACCTCTTCCAAATTCTGGCATACATCCGGAGGTCAGCAAAAAGATCTGGACAAGGTAAAAACCACACTTATCAGAAAAACCCTTGTTAACGGCATACCCCGGGATGAGGTTATTTATCCCGTTTCAGGGAACCTGAACACCTTCAGTATCTTCCCTAAAAGTCTTGATACCGATTATACAGGAGGTGATGGAAGGTTAACCTTCACCAACCTGGTACAGCATGATCCGGACAACTTACAGGACCGCTATTACGTACTTTGTGAACCTGACAGGGATGAGTCCTTATACATCTATAAAGAGAGAGAAAGACCCTGGTATCCTATATATCTGTCAGACAAACAAAACTTCCCTTTTAACTCTTTAAGAGAGGAAAGTCAGAATTCCGGATTTCCGTCACCAGGGGGGAATACATATGGAGAAGATATAACCTGGAACAGCGAGCTACAGGTGAAGACATATGAGTTAACCATGGAGCTGTATCCCGATGATCCCCGGATAGCCGGGAAGGTAGAAACCGAACAGGTAGGAACCAAAGCTCTGAGCAATGTCACCCTGATGCTCCTCAGTAACTACACCAGGTCAAGTGATAATAATGTTCTTGTCCGAAAGGCCAAAACCGATGCCAACGGTTACTATGAGTTTAATAAACTTGACGTGGAGTTGGGCGACTTCAACTATGAGGATTTTACCGAGATAACAGGACCCGACAGAACCCTTTTCTGCTTTCCAACAGGGTTTAAGGGCGAGACGCGCCACCCCGGGGTAATGCTATGGGGACAGCAGGCGATACTAAACTTCAAGCTTGAGCCGGACGGGATGCTAACAGGATATGTTACAGATGAAAATGGAAATGCAGTGGCTGCAGATGTTCAGGTTGATGACCTTGCCTTTGCCTCTACCACTATGCAGTTTGAATATGGCGGGTCCGGTGGTAGTGGAAGCAGCGGGTCCGGAAGCAGCGGGTCCGGAAGCAGCGGGTCCGGTGGTAGTGGAAGCAGCGGAACCGGAAGCAGCGGGTCCGGTGGTAGTGGAGGTGCGGGTTCCGGTGGTTCAGGTAGCGGAAGCGGGACCCTTGCAGTAAGTGCAATTAACAACTACCAGGTAAGCGACGGGAGCACGGTTCAGATGAGTTACACCAATACATCACAGGAATATATGCCAACAGGTGTGAAACAGGTATTCACAATAAAAGCACCTTCAGGGAATAAGCGCACAATAACCATTGTACCCAGAGATCCAGGCTATTCAACAGAGACCTACACTGTTGATATTCCTAAAGCGAGCTCTTCACAAGCCACGCCGGAGCTTAAACAATATGTGGTGCACAGGATGAAAAAACGTATCCAGTTTATGGTTGCAGAAAAACCTCCGGGCAATATTTTTATAACAGCCAGTTTAAAACCGGTTCCGAATGCTGAAGTAACACTTAAGATACCCGGTGCTGAAATAACCCGGACAACTGATCAGCGCGGAAATGTACTGTTCGAGTTTGAAAACAGTGGCAGCTCCTTTGATTTTGAAATACATGCTCCGGAAAATGCTGATCTTGAAGATGCTACATATACCCTTAATAATGTGCAGGACAGCAGAAGCACTGTTATCTACCCTCCTGCCCTGCTCAAAAAGGCAACACGCATTACCGGAAAGGTAAGCCTTGGTAGTGAAAATATGCCGGTTAGCCTCAATCTTGAAGGGGCCACCGTTTATATTGATCTTGGTAACGGGGAACGTCTTGAAACAAAAACAGACAAAGGCGGCAACTATATCCTTAAAAAGGTGCCCAGACATCCGGTAAAGATAAGGGTATGGGCATCCAAACCCAACTCAGTACCCAATATCAAAAGCCAGTCAAAGGAGATCATACTACAGGAGGTCAATAAACTGAACTTTTCACTCTCCTATGACAATGAGTTATCCATTGAAAACATATACGGTTTTCAGGCGGACATTAAGAACAAGGAAAAACAGACTGACGGCACCTACCTTATCAGCGGTGCACTTATTAACCTGCCGGCCAATCCCAATTTTAAAACGGCAGAGAGTAAGCAGACTATTCCCTTTACAAAACTTAGAATCAAAGAGAGCGGCAGCACCACCTCTACCGGAATACCCATAGGTGTACCTGCTGATGCTGAATTTAAATCAGACCTTGGAGAACTTGTACTGCTGCTTAATGAATCTTTTGGAGTAGTACAAACCCCTTCAAGTGGTGAGCTTATCACCATTAGTTCTGAGAATAATAAAGGTCGTATAAAGGGAAAAGCGGGCATCCTGAAGACCTCATTCCACTATTCAGGCAGCTACCTCTCATTCCAGGAGGATATACCGCTCTTTCTTACCCCGCAGCCCGGCAGCTCTGAATTATCGGTTGTAAGCCTGACAACGGATGATTATCCCGCCATTAAATGGGGACTCACAGGCGCCGGAGGCAGTAACATTCAGTTCAGGCTGCTTGATTTTGATGCTGATGCTTCAAGGGAAACCGCCTGGCTTGAAGGGGATAAAATAGGCCTTCCCACCGTTATCACCACAGGTGCTATCCCTGGTATGGCACCCTCAAATCTGAGTGTTGACCTGGGTGAGCTGATTTTAAGACCTGACCAGATTGATCCGGTAACCGGGAGCCAGCCACTGGCATTTAAACTGGAGAAGTGGGATTTTGAAAGCACAGGGTGGTCGTTTCAGAAAAGCACCGGAGGAATTTATATCCCAAATGGCACCATAAAAACAGGACTGGTGGATGTTCCGGCCAAAAATATCCGTATCACTCCGAATCAACTGAAGATAGAAGCATTTGAGATGGACAACCTGACATTTTCAGAGGTGGCACCGCTCAATATCCTGACGCAAAACAATTCATTTGGCTATAACCCCAGCACCGGGTCTGACAAAAAGGGGCACTGGGAGCTCAGAATCATCGGAACGGGAGGCACCCCGGGAGTATCCATATCAAACCTTCCGGGCATGGAACCCGGGGCTGAACTGAAGTTCCAGTCCTTCTCCCTGTACAGCAACGGAGAACAGCAGATCGATATGGGTAACCAGCAACAGGAGCTTATCTTCCATAAGATACTGAAAGTGCAGCCAATAGCATTCTCAGGTGGTGATAAATATTTTGAGATGTCATGCTCCATTGATCCGGGTGTCCCAAGGATTAAACCGGGAAGTGGAATCATACGTTTTTCCAGACCCGCCCAGGAGGTATTGTTTACTCTTTACCCCTTCAGTGTCAATTTTGAAGGACCCGGGGGAGTCAAATTTATATCAGGCATTACCCAGGGCGATCAGAAGCTCGAAGCATCAGGCTTTACAGCAGTGGGCTCCATAAAGGATAAGGAGGGAATCAACCTGAAGGGGAAACTGCACCGTACAATAAATGCTGCCTGGTTGGAAGTAGACCCTTCCGGACAGAAAATGCCCCTTGGGTCAGGACTCACCTCCCTGAAGGATATTGAAGGCAGGATGGAGGTACTGTCCAATATCAACGACTGGTCCAAATTCACTTTCAGCGGTTATATGGACGGCTTCACCGGCATGCAGTCGGGTCTCAAAAAGACTTTTACCGTTCATGGCAGTATTACTGCTGAGAACGAGAGTCTTGAGGTAACAAACATTCCGACACCTTTTGGAGGGATGGAACTGACATATGATATTCAGAATGCACGACTGACAGGAAGTATTGATATAGACAAAAAGTGGGGTGCGCTTCACATAAAAGGGGCCTCCAATATAATGGTTGATGAAGCCGGATGGTATTTTCTCACCGCCGGCGAGCTCACGGCACCAGGGTTTGGCAATATGGCGGCAGGCATGCTGATAGGTGATTACAGGGTTATGAAACCTGATGTTGTACAGACCCTTATGCAGTTTGCCTACAATAAGAATGTTCCTTCAGCATTTACAGGCGGTGTGTCAGGATTCTTCTTTACCGGACGCAAGGATGTACCGGTGATAAATATCCCTGAGTTCGAGGTCAATCTTGGGATTATGAGTGCCAGCCTGGGCCTGTCGGCCGGCCTGGATGGCCGCTTATGGATGGGCTTCCAGGACAGTGGGAATGAATATGGCATAGGAGCCATGGCTTTTGTGCATGCATGGTTCAAGGCATCATCCATTACCTGTACCAAGCTAAGTGCGGAGACCCGGGTTGAGCTTGGCGCTACCGGAATATACCAGAGCAATACCGGAGCATTTACGGCTGCCGGATGCGGCAGCTTTACCATCAGCGGATCGGCTCAGCAGTGCTTCCCCACTCCATGCTGGGATGGTATTTGCTGCACCGGATGTATAGGGGGAGGTGTAAGTAAGAGTATCAGGCTTGACCTGATGTTTAATTCAAGCGGAAGCACCAGCCTTGATTTCGGGTTTGGCAATTGCAGCGGACAAAGCAGTCTGACCGGGAATTAGATCCTTCAGGCATATATATTATATGATAAATGATTTACATTAAGCAGCAGAGAAAGATGCAGAAACCAGATCAAAACAAAATGTTAAAATTCAGAATAATGAAAAAAAGGCATATTTCCCTTTTTGCAATAAGCCTGGCAATCCTTATCCCGGCTGCCCCATCCACCGCCCAGGACCAGCAGCCCACTGCTGTGAGTACTGAAAACGGTATCTGGGTATATCTTGGAAATGAAATTCCGGCTGAATTTCAATACCAGGTATTAAAAAAGGAAGGAGAGGGTGAGTTCAGGCTTATAGGTGAAACATCCTGTTCTGAAGATCCGTTAACCATGCGTGAAAGAATAGAGAAATACCATCCCCTGTTCAGTCATCTCAATAAACCTGATGATTCAGATCTTAAACATCTGCAGGATTACCTATCCCGTAACCGTACAACCGACACCCTTTATATTTCCAATCTTCCCCTGATGCACCTGGCCCTGGGAACCGCTTTCCTTGACCAGGAGACAGAGGAAGGAAAAACATATCAGTATATGGTGAGGAAGATAACAGGGAGTGACCGGCAATCCACGGAACAGGTAAGTAACTCAGTGCAATACCCGGTTAAAACAGATATTCTGCAACCGGTATTCATTGATAAACAGGAAGGCCGTTCACAAATTATTTTACGATGGTATGTCCCCGAACAGAGAAATCTTAACTCATTTGTAATTTACCGGAGAGTATTCGGAACGGGGGAATTCATTAAGGCCGAGGTGGAAAGAGGGTTTACCACATCCTCAGACACCATCTTCCTTGTTGCTGCAGACAGCACAGTGGAAAATCCGGCATTGTATGAATATTATGTTAAGCCTCTTGATATATATGGTAACAGCGGTCCCGATTCCGAAGTAATCAGTGCCGGCACCATTGGCAGCGCCGCATATCCGGTACCTGAATATTTCAGTGCCAGGGGAGGCGACACCGGCTATGAGATTAAGCTGTCATGGAAATTCACTGACATGAAGTATCTCAGAAGCATAGAGCTTTACCGCGGAAAATCATTCGATGGTAGTTACAGCCTGATTACAAGGCTTTCACCCGGTGACACAAGCTACACAGATGTTGTTCCTGAAGCCAATGAAAATTTCTACTACTACCTGGTAATCAAGGGGCCTGTTGAATCCAGCCCTCCTACTGCAAGGGTTTCAGCCATGTTCAGGAATCCGGGTGAGAAGCCCCTGCCACCCGATGAAATCGGTGCCGAAAGCATCCCCGGAGGAGTAAAAATACACTGGAGTTACAGGGAGCCACATGCAAGGGGATTTTATGTCTACAGGTATATTTATGATAAAGCTGAATACAGCCAGATATCAGAATTAATCCCCTCGGGCACTGAATTGTACAGCTTCAGCGATACTGCCGGTTCTTTGCAAGGCAATGATATTTACCGCTATGCTGTAAGGGTGGTTAACGATGTTGAACTGATAAGCGATTTTTCGGAGTCCGCCAGTGCCAGTCCTGGCATAAAAGCAATCATTGAAAGCCCGGTGAATATCCGAATAAACAGGAAGGAAAATGGCATTCTGCTCATCTGGGACGACATGCGTGATGCAGTACCTGCTTTACTGGGCTATAAGCTATACCGTAAAACAAACCAGGAGGAGACCTGGTCTCTTTTGCCAAAAGATACCCTCCGTCATGATGCCAATTATTTCAGTGACACTACCCTGGTGGCAGGAAACAGCTACACCTACTCAGCTACCTCCATTGATATCTATGGAAATGAGAGCACTAAGAGCTATCCTGTAACGTTCAGACCTGAAGAGGAGTATTATGTCTCACCCAGTATATCCAGAGTGGTAAACACCCCCGATGGAATTGTAATTAGCTGGGAACAGATAAATGACCAGGATGTGGCCTTTATCAATCTCTACCGAAGGCAACCCGGAGGTAAGACCACCGTTATTGCCAGGCTCGAAAAGGAGTCGGAGGAGTACCTGGATACATCCGTTTCTGAGGGGAATTTGTATATCTATGAGATTTCATTGGTAGCCGAAGATGGACGGGAATATGTCAAAAGCAGGGGGGTTAGTATAAGAAGGGCCCGATGAGCTTTACAGGCGAGCCTGCTTCGCTTGCCCACGAGCTTTTCCTGATTAACCAGGATTCTGTTCCGCCGACCGTTACCAAACAATAAAAAAGAAAATATTATGAAAAGTAAATTGATAATTTTAGCCCTGGGTTTCCTGATGATTTCTGCAAAAGGACAGGATCTTCCTTTATTGAAAATATCAGATGATCAAAAATATATAGTATCAGGGGATAACAAGCCTTTCTTCTGGTTAGGAGGGACAGCCTGGGAATTAATTCACAGATTGACAAAAGAGGAGATCGATGTTTATCTTAATGACAGGGCTGAAAAAGGATTTACTGTTATTCAAACAGTTATTCTTGCTGAACTGGATGGATTAAACACTCCGAATGCATATGGTGATAAACCATTAATTAACAATAATCCCGGGAATTTAAATGAAAGATATTTTGAGCTTGTTGACTATGTCGTTGAAAGGTCAGCAGAACTTGGATTATATGTCGGACTATTGCCCACGTGGGGTGATAAATTTAATAAGAAATGGGGAGTCGGTCCTGAAATATTCAATCCAGTAAACGCAGAGAAATACGGAGAACTACTGTCAAAAAGATATCTTTCCAATAATAACATCATATGGATTCTCGGAGGCGACAGGGCCCCGGAAAATGAAAACCATTATTCAGTTATTCGTGCCATGGCAAAGGGCATTCGGGATAATGACAGGCGTCATTTAATAAGTTTTCATCCTGTTGGTGGAAGAAAGGCTTCAGATTTTTTTGATAATGATGCCTGGCTTGATATTGATATGTTTCAGAGTGGACATAGCAGAATCGCAAAAGAATACAATTATGTTCCCAATGGCAGGAAATCAGGTACTAAACGGCCAATGATCAATGGAGAAGCCCGCTATGAAAATATCCCGGACAGATTCTGGGAGGATGAACATTATGGCTGGCTTGACGATGCCGATGTAAGAGTCTCTGCCTACTACAGTATGCTATCAGGAGCCGCAGGCTATACTTATGGTTGTAACGACATCTGGCAAATGTATGATATTAACAGAGACCCCAATATTAATGCAAGGACTGGTTGGAAAATAGCTCTTGAGCTGCCCGGTTCCTCTCAAATGAAATTCATGAAAGAAATATTTACGGGTTTACCCTGGTATAAAATGGAATTCAATCAATCTTTAATACTAAATGATAATCCTGATAATGAATCATATATGCTAGCTGCAGCCGGTGAAAATTATGAATTCATTGTTGCATATACTCCAACCGGTAAATCGATGAAAATAGATTTAACAAAAATGAATTCGGAAAAAGTCAAAGCATACTGGTTTAATCCCAGGAGCGGTAAAATACTTTATATCGGAGATTTTGAAACCGGGATACCATATGAATTCAAACCCTGGTCTGCTGGTTGGGGCAGTGATTTTCTGCTGATTCTGTTAGGTAAAGATTCATCCTGTGATCTTTCAGGTTTTACCCGGGGTTAGTATCCTCCAAACCTCAGACCTCGAGCCCGGCAAGGTTGAAATGAACAGAAATAAAAAGGCGTGATTTCACAATAATTACAAAACCAAATCCACCTTCAGACTGAGTGAGAGTAGCTATGATTGAGCATAATGGAGCACCAATTGAACTGATTGAATTTGCGAAAAGAATTAAATAATGCCAGCAGCTAAGATCGTGAATAAAACATGATGGTTATTGAATGTGTTTGTTAATATTTTTTGCAATACTATATACATCAGAGTTTGGTAACCATGCGAAATAAAAGCTACATTTGATAACTAAATAAGCAGGAAATAATCAAAAGAGAACATAAGAATGGCGAAGCAGTATTTAGACCATGCAAAAGCAATTTTAACCTCTGATCGTTCAAATTTTAAAGGAGGAAGCAAAGGTTCCGGGATTATCTCTTTGTTCGGGTATCAAAATGAATATGATCTCAGAGAAGGTTATCCCTTATTGACTACAAAAAAAATGTTCACAAGGTCCATGTTTCATGAGACAATTTGGTTTTTAAGGGGTGATACAAATATTAAATATCTCGAAGATAACAATTGTCCTATCTGGAGACCCGATGCCTTTCAGGATAATCTTCCCGGGATGATTAAAGAAGGAATATTTCCTGAAGGAATTGTAAAATACTCCCCTGATTGGGACAAGGCGATGGCGGAATATGGTCAAAGGATAAAAGAAGATGAAGAATTTGCAGAAAGATGGGGGGATGCCGGACCAATATATGGCAAACAATGGAGAAGATGGGAATATTATGACCATGACAAAGAAACCTTTATTGAGATAGATCAATTCGGAAAAATGATCGATGGCCTGAGAAAAAAACCAACCGGGAAGAAACATATTGTTGACTCATGGAATCCCGGAGACACGCCCAACATGTCATTGCCTCCATGTCATGTTCTGTATCAGGCAACTGGAAATGAAGAGGGAGAGTTAGAATTACAGCTATACCAGAGAAGTTGTGACCAGTTTTTAGGTGTTCCCTTTAATATAGCCAGTTATGCTGCCCTTACCCATGTAATTGCCCAGGGTGCAGATATGGTGCCAAAAACATTTATCCACAGCTTCGGTGACTCACATTTTTATACCAGTATTGGAAATAGAACCCAGTGGTACAGGGATAATTTCAAGGAAGTGCAGCAAAGAATAAGGAATGTTTCTCAAAGAGAAAATTATTTGGAAGTTGTTGATTGGATAAATAAAAATGCTCCCGGTGACGGAAATGAAGAAAAATATGATCATGTAACTGCAATTCTCGAGCAGATGTCACGGGAACCCAGGCCCCTGCCCAGATTACACATTGCGAAAAAACCTTTTGACCAGTTGACAATAGATGATTTTGTTGTGGAAGATTATGATCCCCATCCTCCGATAAGAAGGAATATGTGTGTTTAACCGGTATAAATTGGAAGAATTAGTATTTGCTATTCCGACAGATGAGCTTTGGAAATTATTAACCTATAAAGAAATAGGCTTAATAAAAGGAGACAGCAATGCCTTGAAAAGGATTGTCCAGAATGGCCTGTTTCGTAAAAGGAGTGAATTGGAAGAGGATCCTTCTTTCAAACAAATAATTCCATATGCAATTATCTCAAATAAAGAATCATTTTACTTATTTAAGAGGACATCCGGTCAGAGGGAGAAAAGATTACACCATAAACTTCACCTGGGAGTGGGAGGGCATATGAACCCCGGCATACAGGATGGTCCGAATGAGGCATACCTGATTAATGAATTAAAAAGAGAATTATTCGAAGAGGTCAAGCTATTAAATGATTGTATAATAGAGGATATAGAATTCATTGGCTTTATCAATGATGATTCAGCTCCGGTTAGCACCGTTCACCTTGGCTTATTATATAATGTCCATGTATCGAATAAAGATCTTGTTATTAATGAAAGGGATAAGATGACAGCAGGCTGGATAAACAAAACTGATATAGCTGAATATTATGAAGAAATGGAAACATGGACCAAAATTGCAATTGATTACTATTTAAAGCGAAAGGATACAAAACATAAGATATATTTCATTTAGGACTCAGTACCGCTATGCTATGTGGTCCATCCAAATGCCAGTATTTTGCATTGCCCCCTTCTTCATTGATCTCTTTTTCAAGTTTCTGTCCTTCCTCATCTTATACAAGTACTTGATTTATATGACGTTCCAAACATATAGTGCTGAAAATTATTCTATATAAAGAAATAGTCAATTGATGAATTAATGAGGTGCTTTATACACATTTGTGTAATAGTTCAACATAACGTCCAAAGTTTCATACCGCTAAACTTTATGCTGAATACAGGGTATGCTTTAAACCCTCAGGGGGTCCAGGATTCAAATTTACTCGCTCCCACCATCTCCTCTCTATCACTAAGTGTAATAAAATTCAGATAGCGCTATTGACTGATGATAAAATAAATCTTAATTTGCATCAAACTAAACCTTAGTGCCATTGCCGGACACCCTAATAAGCTATCCCGTTTCTGGCACGAGTTAAAAAGAAGAAGAGTCTTACATGTCATCGCTGTATATGCTTCTGCCGCCTTTGTCATCATTGAGCTTGCAGGTAATTTAACTGACCCAATCAATCTGCCGGAAAGTCTTTCTACGATTGTTATTATCGTACTGGCGGCCGGTTTTCCCCTGGCTATCGTCTTATCCTGGCTCTACGATCTTACATCAGGTACCTTTGAACGAACCAGGCCCGTGGAAGATATCCCGGAAGAAGGGAAAAACCAGGATTCCTAAAGGCAGCCGCTCATGAAAAGAGTTATTTGGAAGTACAAGGGTTCCAAAAGTTACGTGAAACTGTGGATAAACGTTTTGTGGAATCTTTCTTGGGCCGGAGAAGTTACCTGACTTTATGGAAGAGGTGATTGTTGTTGCACTTTCACAATAGATCATATTTTAAAATCATCTCCATTTTCTACTAAAACTTTCTGTTTTAGGCATCGTCACATATTTTTTTAGTTATGGATAATAAAATGTCATTTTCTTCACGGAGGCCAATGGAAATTCGATAATAACCATCTATCCATTCATCAGATAAATTGTAGATCATAACACCTTCATCACCCAGCTTTTTCCCAAAATCAGTGATTTTTGTTTTTAGCAAAATAAAATTAGCGTTTCCGGGGAAAACCTGAATTCCTGATTTTAACAGTTTTTTTTCTACTCTTATTTTTTCACCTAATATTTTATCCACATTTGCTTCCATATATCCGGGCTTTTTTAATGCTTCAATTGCAGCAAAGATTGTGGGAGTGGAGAGATTAACCGGGAAATTCGAAAAATAGCCTTTAAAATAATCGCCCATTAAAAGGTATCCCAAACGAAGTCCTGCCAATGAAAAAGCTTTATCCATGGTTCTTGTTATTGCCAGGTTGGGATATTTTTCGATCATGCCTGCAAAAGTTTGTTCCGAAAATTCATAATACGCCTCATCTACTAATAAAAGTACATCTTTGTTTTGAAGGATTTTTTTTGTAAGGTTATCGTCAATTAATATTTTACCGGTAGGATTATTGGGATTATCAATAATTAAAAGTGTTGGGTCATTCAACTCGCTTAATAAAAGGTTACAGTCTAATTTGAAATCAGGAGGAGAAACCTGGATTTTTGTTAACTTCCTGGCTTGCTTTATTGCATATTGTGTAACAGGGAAAAATGACGGGCTAATCATAAGTATTTTCCTGCTTTTAGAAAAAACAGTAATTATTTCCCGTATTAACAAGTCCGAACCATGACTTACAACAATTCTATCAGAAGAAACATTATTATATGCTCCCAGCAATTTTCTTAATTCAAAAAGATATTCCGGATTTGAATACCTGTTAATATTTTCCATTCCTTTTTGGGCCGCTTTTTGAATATCAATATCCGGTAAATAAGGATTTTCATTTGTGTGAAATTTTAAAATCATCTTCCCTCTATTATTGTTTTACTATAACTATATTATCATTTGCTTCATAAACTCTTTCGCTTTAATATGTTCACAGTTAAATATTGTATTTCTAATTTTGTTTCTTTTGTTTTTACTCAACAATTTTTCTGACAGCGCATTAAATTTGTTGTCAAGATCTTCCATTGTCATAGGTTCTCTTGGGTCTCCTTTTGGGTATTCCAAATAAACTTTATATTCTTTATCATTTTTTGTTCTAATAGCTATCTGCGAAGGTTGCTTTTCAGGAAACATTTTTTCGAATTTTTTACTTGGTTCACCTTTAATCTTATAAATTAAATCTTTTAATAAAGGATCGAACAATTTCCCCTCATCAAAACTTTGTGTTGTGATTTTCCTGTCAATAATAGCTCTTGCTATACAATATGGCAAGCTATGGTCAGCCGTTTCACGAGAATTTATTTCATATTTATTCTTATCAAATAGAATATCAACAGCTTTTGCAATAGCTGTAACTTTCACTTCTTTTATATCATTTGGTTTAATGTTATTTTCCATTACAGCTTTTAAAGCTGCTGTGATATGAGTATGTGTAAGAGCTTCGGAGGGAAATGCTTTCATCCCACATTCTAATATTTTAAAATTTTCACCTAATTTGCCTGTCAATTTATTTATATCCCACCCAGGTCCAAACACGTCCATAAATCCTTCTTTCCCTTCAAAAATTGCTTCTGTCCCGGTGTACCCTTTTTTAGCCATCAATGCAGCAAAAACACCCGATTGAACAGCCATCGGGTCAACAGTATTTTTCATCATTGTTAATTTACCGGCAGTAGGACAGCCGATAGTATGATTATGAGATGCATTGATGCCAATAGCATTTAGCATTTCTTCTTCAGAAAGCTCCAGTAATTTACCGGCAACAATTGGAGACACAAATTGTGTTAATGTTGCATGATGCCATTTTCTTTCCCTTACTCCGGGAATAGCGAATTCACACATTCTCATTTCAAACTCGTAGGCTAAAACAATTGCTACAATAACATCTTTCATTTCAGCATTCATCATTTCTCCAACTGCCAAAGCTGCAGGGATTATATCTGACGGATGTGACGGATCTTCTTTCCAGTATATATCATTAAAATCCAATGAACGAACCATAAGAGAATTAACCAGGCTAGCATTTACTGCAGGTATTTTATCGCCAAAACCAATAATAGTTGCTTCTGGTTTCCCTCCAATATTTTTATAAATATCATGGATAATATTCACATTTTTTGTATGATATGCTCCAAAAGCACATCCGATAGAATCGTACAATAACTCTTTTACCTTATAAATAACATCATCAGGTAAATCTTCATATTTAAGGTTTATAGCAAATTTTGCAATCTGCCTTGAAATTGTGTTTTCCATGATTTTCTTATTTTTTTAAGTACCAGTTTTTTTTTGTAAGCAGTGAAAAAATTTTTAAATTATTTCACTTCAATTATTGTTTCTGTTTTATACCCGGTAATTACTTTAACATGCCCTTTAAAATCCTTATCTGTTTCAGCATCTCCGGTATCAACCCTAAGGCATTCCAACCTGCTTATTTTATCTTCGGTAGCAACAACATTTATATTTTCCTTTCCGATTAAATTTAAGACTTCCGGTGTAAATTCTTTACTTGCCCTTCCAAAAATAAAACCATTTCCACCAATGGGTGTAACAATGATTTTTATCTTATCATATTTCCTGATTAAAGCAAGCAAGCCTTTTTCATTAAGGTCTGTTCCAACTATTTGTTTATTGAAAATAGCATCTATACCTAATAAGGTTTTTTCTATTCCCATTTTATGAGCAATAGTTGCCAAAGTAGTTCCCGGCCCCAAAATATATAGCACATCGTTTTCGATTTTCTCAAGAATATACTGTGCAATTTCTTCTTTACTGATTTTTTCCGGTTTACTTACATTAGATGGCTCTTTTTTATTTTGAAAGAGTTTTAAGTTTTTCGGAACGTTCAGGTAACCATATAATTGAGCTCCCAGTTTCCCTTCCCTGAAGGCTTCTTCGTCAATATCAAGAACTTCTTTTTCTATAATTTGTACAGATTCATTATTGATAATTTCGGCAGCAGCAAAGGTTGAAAGTGCAAAAACAGGGCTAAACATTTTGACTCCCGAAGGAATCCCCACAACCGGAATTGTTAATCCCAAAACATCATACACATCTCTTGCAGTGCCGTCGCCACCAACAAAAATCAGGAGCTCAATGCCTTTTTCAACCATCTCACGTATAATTCTTTTAGTATCATCTGCATTTGTTTCTTCATCTATTTCAGATATAACTTCATATTTAAAATCAAATTTTTTAATAAAATCCTCGCCCATTTTGCCAGGTGCAACGATAAAGAAAATATTCCTTCTATTAACTAAAGAAAGTGTTTCTTCAATTCTTTGAGGTGTTACCGGTTGTGCACCTAATTCTACGGCCTTTTGATATATTTCTCCATCGGTTCCTTTTAAACCGACACTGCCTCCCATTCCCGCTATGGGGTTTACTATTAAACCTATTTTCTTCATTTTACCAATTTTTTACTCAGAGTTATTTATGTTTAATATGAATGAATATTTTTCCTTTTCGGGAGCTGCTGCAATGATTTCAATATTATCAGGCTTGCAGTGGTCTACCATTTTTTTCAAGTCTTCGTGGCTGGAAGCATGAGTATCTGCCACTGTACCGGGTCTGTCAAGTGTATTTAACTGGATTAAGTCATCAAGGTGCAAATTCCGACGTAATTGAGCACCCTTTTCCGATTTGAAGTGAACAGTGCTCTCCGGAGTAAAGTGAGCAGTCTATTTTTAAGTATCTAAAGAACTTCATCAGGCTATCCCAATTATTCCAAATTTATTTAATTTTTTACTCATTTTCTAATTCATTGATCCATCCTTAATCTTGATTTTATTATTCCTGGTTTTACGCATTGATTCTCCCATGAGCTCAAACCTGTGGTTATTATGTGGCAGTCTGTCAAGTATAGCATCTGCCATAGTCTTTGCTCGCGAGCTCATCCCGAATTCCCGGATTCGTTTCCCCTAACCGTTAGTAGCATCCCCTCAATAAACACTGCTACTAAAAGCCAATACAGGCAAGCGCAGGAAGGGAATGCTTACATTTACCAATTCAGTAAACAAATACTCATAGACGAAGATCCGGATATTGAAGTCCAGGATATTTAGTATATTTGAGATATACTTATGTTAGCAGTTCGGAGATTAAATATTTATCAAATTGAGGCTGGCCTTGATTTAACAGAGATCAAACTATTCCAGTGAAAGGCTTTGACTGTCGAACAGACAGATGGTTGAGCGTAAACAAAAAAGCCCTTGGAAAAAACCGGAACCCCACTTATAAAACACAACTGCCTGGCAATCCACGGTAGTTCATGGTATATAAAGCATAATAGCAACAGGAGCTTAGTCAGATGAAACAAACAAAAATCAAAAATAATGGCAAAGAAGAAAATTTTACTTGTTGGGCGATGGGGAAAGACTCACGCCTTCGCCAAGGCAATTATGGAAAAAAGCAAATATGATATTGAACTGTATTGCTATATGGACAAGCCTAATGTGGGGATAGTAAATCTCGCAACAGACTACAGGCTCGGTAATATGATGGACAATGATAAGATTATTGAATACGCTATTGAAAAAAAGATCGATTTTGCAATTGCTGTACCGCATATGGCTTTAAGCAACCGCATCACCGACGACTTTATTGAGAATGGAATAAGGTGTGTGGGACCGACCGAAAAATGTAGCCGACTGGAAACAGATAAATCATTCTTAAGAGAAATTTTGGAGGAAATAAATCCCGATGCTTCACCAATACATAAGAAGTTTAATATAGAAGAAGATATTATTGAGCATATCAAAAGCATCGACTATGATTTTGCCGTAAAGCCTGCCGGTGTTACGGAGGGTGACGGCGTAAAAGTCATCGGAATTCAATTGAAAAATAAGGATGAAGCCATTGACTATGTGGATGAAATTTTCAAGAAGAATATCGGCGGGATAGCAACTGTAATTATCGAAGAAAAATTAATAGGAAGGGAATACACCATCCAGGCATTTATTGATGGTGAGACAGCCTGGGGAATGCCTGCCACCAGAGATTATAAATTATTATATGAGGGTGATAAAGGTTTAAATACTCCCGGAATGGGATCAATTAGTTTTCCCGATCATCTGCTACCCTTTTTAAGCAGGGAAGAATATCTTGAATCACTTAATATCATGACAGATGTAATCAGGCATCTTTCAAAAATATACAGGGAAGTTTTTGTAGGATTTCTCTCGGGGCAATTCATTAAGACAAGTGAGGGGATTAAAGTGATTGAGTTCAATGTACGTCCGGGTGATTCGGAAATACTTAATATCGTGCCTATTCTAAAAACCGATTTTGTGGATATTTGTGAGGCAATGATAGACAGGGAATTGCGTAATATACTTATTGAATATGAAAATAAGGCCACGGTATGCAAATATATTGTGAACAAGGGCTTCCCGACGCCTAAAGATGATATGAGGATGACAATTGATGAAAAAGGTATAAAGGATGGTGGCGGAGATCTTTTCTATTCATGTTTTAAAGTAGCCGAAAATGTCTATAAGCCAAGTCCCAGGGGTGTTGCTGTAACCACCAGGGGAGATACTCTGGAGGAAGCATACCTCCTGTGCGAAAAACTTATTGAAGAAAATATAAAAGGTGAAGATATCTGGCACAGGAAAGATATCGGAACACAGGACTTGCTGGATAAATATATATTGGATTAATATGATAAAAATTGACACACATAAAGGAACAGATTTTTTGAAAATACACCAGCTTGCAGGGAAAATTGACGGTATTGTGCAGCATCCCGGCCACGTGTATAAAATTATGGCCGATCATTTCGGCGATACATTCTTTATAGCCAGAGAAGAAAATGATATTGAGATACTGGGTTTTATGATGGGATTTGTGTCTCGAAAAATGAAGGGTGAACTATTTGTCTGGCAAATTGCAGTTTCAGGGAATGCACAGGGGAAAGGCGTAGGTTCAAAATTACTGCAGCACACTCTCGATTATGCAATAAAGGCCAATGATTGCAATGCTGTAATTGCCACCGTAGAAACCGATAATACGCCTTCCCAGAGGCTATTCGAAAAATTCGGTTTCAATATAGATTCCCAGAAGTATAGAAAAGGCGATCAGGAAATGCTTACTGTGGATGGCAGGGAGGCCATTAAAAACTACTATGGCAGCGGTACCGACCAAATTTTCTATGTGAAAGAAGTATAAAATACTTAAAGCAGAATAAGTCACGAATAGATTATATCCTGGCTATATGATCTTAGATCAGGAACCTTCGAACGAACAAAACCAATGGAAGATATCCCGGAAGAGGGAAAAGCCAGGGTGCCCAATGCAAAATTATGACAACATTTAGTCCAAAAATTCATCTTAATCCAAACCTGGAAGGACTTGGTATTTCGGCAACAGTAGCAATCAACGACAAATCGAACCGTCTCCGGGCTGAAGGAAAGAAAATTTTTAAACTGGGGCTCGGCGAGTCTCCTTTCCCCGTTCCCGCCATAGTGGTCGAAACATTGAAGGCAGCCGCTCATGAAAAGAGGTGCCTGATCACCGGCAATGAAGATGGGAAAAAACATTGTGGCATGGGAATCCTCTATGCCTTGCAGCATCTGGGCTATGTCATACCACCCCAGGCCGATGCAGGATGGATCGGAGAAGCGGGTCCGGGACCTTCTTATCTGGACCCCGGATCAGGCGAACCGGAAAATGATTTTACCAATCGCAATACTACCTTTATGACCTGGAATCTTATGCATCTGGCAAGAATGATAAAAGATAATGGCGGTATTCCGGCACATGGAAATCAACGCTCAAAGTGGGAGGCCGGTTGTCGCTTTGATCATCCTAACCCCGAGTATAGATAGATAATGTGTGGTGAAAGCAAATTATGAACAGGACGCCAAAGGCTCATGTCTGCTAACCGTCTTGCTTGTGTTTTAAACATATAACAATAATTTATCGGCGGGCAGAATAAATGAATTTTTATTTTGTTTGTTAATTATTTCTCGGGAAATTTTATAAACTAAAAGTTTATTAATATTGTAAGCGTCTAATCGATCTTTTAAAAAAATTCTGAGGCAGGATAATGGAAACCACAAATCATATTGGATTTGACAATGAGAAATACCTTCAGGAGCAGATGTCTGCCATTCTTGAAAGAGTGTACAGGTTTAACGATAAACTCTACCTGGAATTCGGAGGTAAAATCCTGTATGACTATCATGCCGCAAGGGTCTTGCCGGGCTTTGATCCTAATGTCAAGATGCGACTTTTGCAAAAATTAAAAGACAAGATTGATGTGATTCTGTGCATTAATGCAGGCGATATAGAAAGAAAAAAGATCAGGGCCGATTTTGGAATTTCCTACGATGTTGATGCATTAAAAACCATTGATGATTTCAGGGAATGGGGTATAAGCATCAAAGCCATTGTTATTACACGTTATGAGAATCAATCCCCGGCCAAAGCTTTTAAGAATAAGCTTGAGCTAAGAGGTGTTAAGGTGTATATCCATTACCCCACAAAAGGATATCCCACAGATATTGAGAAGATTGTAAGCGACCAGGGTTATGGGGCAAACGAATATATCAAAACAAGCAAACCGATTGTAATTGTAACAGGACCGGGACCGGGCAGTGGTAAGCTTGCCACCTGCCTCAGTAATCTTTACCACGAGTATAAAAAGGGAGGGAAAGCCGGCTATGCAAAATTTGAAACCTTCCCTATCTGGGACCTGCCAATAGATCATAAAGTAAATATCGCCTATGAAGCCGCCACGGTCGATCTGAAAGATGAAGTGATGATCGACGAATATCATCTGAGGGCCTATAATATGGAGGCAGTGAATTATAACCGTGATATAGAGGCCTTTCACCTGGTTAAGAAGATTATTGAAAAAATAACCGGTGCCGAGTCTATTTACCAATCGCCAACTGATATGGGAGTTAACCGTGCCAGTTCAGGTATCGTGAATGACCGCTTAATCACGGAAGCGTCACACCAGGAGATAATAAGGAGGTACTTCAGGTGTGCTGTGGAATATACCCTGGGCCTGGTAGACAAAGATACTCTCAGCCGCTCTGTTGAAATTATGAATAAAGCAGGGGCAAAAGTTGAAGATCGAAAAGTGGTATTGCCTGCAAGAGAAGCTGCAAGAAATGCTGAAAAAAAGGGAAAAGGCAATGGCGGTATCTTTTCCGGTGCCTCCATTGAACTGCATGATGGCACAATTATCACAGGCAAGAATTCTCCCCTGATGCATGCATCTTCAAGCCTGATCTTAAACACTACCAAATACCTGGCTGGCTTACCCGATAACATGTTCTTATTACCGGAAAGTATGCTTGATTCGGTAACGCATTTAAAGAGGGATATACTGGATGGCAAAATGGTCAGCCTCGATTTGGATGAAACATTGATTATACTCGGGATAAGCGCTTTGTCTAATCCGGCCGCACAAATGGCATTGGAAAAACTCAAATGCATATGTGATTGTGAAGTACATCTTACCCATATTCCCAACCCCGGCGACGAAGCAGGATTACGAAAATTGAAGGTCAATCTGACATGTGATCCCGAATATTCAAGCAAAAGCCTCTTTATTACCTGACCTTTAATTCACTACTATTGATCTTGATTGCCAGGTAAAATGCCAGGGTTTATTTGAATCCAGATTTGTTCAATTGTCTGAAGCCTGCAAGGAGGGATGCCCGGTTTCAAGATTATATCAAGGTGCCGAAATAAAACTTAACGCCAGGCTTATATAAACGCTCCATTGTCCCGAAAGAAGAAGAATGTAATCTGATTGTGCCTGTATGCCTGAGTGCATAACACATAGTATTTGGATCTATCCGCATTGATCAAACAAGCATAAGCAATAGAATAATTAACTCCTTCATCAAAACACTACATAATTCTACTATGTCGCCAGGGAGTTTTATATTTTGGGTATATATACTCAAAATAATCAGATTCTTTAATTAAATTTAAGCATTAAAACCCCATCAATTATTTAGTGACGAAGGATTTAGAGAAAAAAGAGCAGGAATCACTAGATGATTAATGGAATTGTTTTTCTAATTTGTGTACTATTAACCTCGTATTGATATGTTAAAATCAGAAGAAAAAAATTTAATAGAACGGTCAAGGGAGCACCTGGCAAATGAGCGTACCTTTCTGGCATGGATACGAACCAGTATTGGTTTGATGGGCTTTGGCTTTGTAATAGTAAAATTCACATTGTTCCTGCAGCACATTTACCTCTTATTGGAAATAAAAGAAGAAATTACAAGAAACTATTCATCAGCTGTTGGAATAGTAATGGTTGCACTCGGGGTTGTAATATCCATTCTGTCATTAATTCAATACAAGATTAACGAGAAGCAACTGAAACAAAACTTTTACACCCGCTCAACAAATCTTTCTCTTTCAATGACATTGATGATTATTGCTGGTGGTATTTTAATGGTATTATACTTACTATCAAACATTGATGTTGTATAATAATTTTTTTCTAATTCTCATTGACAATGCCTGCTGACTGGCAAATTAATAATTAGATTTGACGTGGGACGGAAACAAAGATTTAATAATATTTTTAACTTTGGATACCTCTATGAATGTTGTTGATGCAAAAGATTTTGAGTCCTTTTCCCCTTTTTTCAGGGGGGAAAGAGGACATCGCCGCGCTGAATTTGTAATGCGACTCCTGTCAATAGATAAGGTTAACCGTTTACACAGGGTTTACGGTGCCTATAGCGGGCCTGAATTCACATCCAGGATCCTGGATGATGTTGGGATAAAATATGTCGTGGGAAATGCAGAAAGGTTAAGATCCCTCCCTGAAGGCCCCTTTATAACTGTGTCAAATCATCCATACGGACATATTGATGGTATTATCTCGATCGATCTTATAGCATCCATCCGTACTGATTACCGGTTCATGGTCAACAAAATTCTTTCACTTATAAGAACATTAAAAGATAATTTTATCTCGGTTACTCCAACCGGCAACAAAAAGAACAGCGTGTCGAGCACGAGTCTCAGGGGCATACGCAATACAATAGAGCATCTTCGTAACGGTCATCCGGTTGGTTTTTTTCCATCAGGCGCGGTTTCGGACTTCAGGCTGAGAGACTTCCGCGTAAGGGATCGTAAATGGCAGGAGAGTATTCTTCACGTCATACACTCTGCAAAAGTGCCAATACTTCCACTACGTTTTTTTGACAGGAACTCCCCCTTTTTTTATTTTCTGGGCCTTATTAACTGGAGAATACGTTTGTTAAGGCTGCCCTCGGAAGTTTTTAATAAAAAGGGCAGGCAGATCCGCCTTGGCATCGGCAACATAATATCTGTTGATGAACAAGCCCGGTTTACAAGCCCTGAGGCCCTCGGGGTTTTTCTGCGAAATACAGTATATAAAATGCCGCTGCCTTCCAAATTCATCCCAAAAAAAAACCTTAACTTCAGGTAATATTGCATGTAATTATATGACTGAAAAAAAATGAATAAAAAGCGGGCGAAATCGCATAAACGCAACGATATTATCAAATCTATTTTCAGTGACAGGCAAAGGACAAACCTCCTTAAAAAACAGGAACAGATAGCTATCACCTGGCTTGTACAGCGTATACCATCCTGGATTACTTCTGATATACTCACGGGAATTGGTTTTTTCGGGAATATCATTGTAGCCGGAAGCTTTATCCTGGCAGCCTTTTTTCACAGGGCATACTTACTATTGGGACTTCTGGGTTTCCTGATAAGCTGGTTTGGCGATTCCCTTGACGGAAGGCTTGCCTATTACCGTAAAATACCGATGAAAAAGTACGGTTTTACACTCGATATCACCATAGATTGGATAAGCATAATTTTTATAGGACTTGGCTACATCGTCTATGCTGACGGTATATGGCAACTCTTTGGTTATGGCTTCGTGGTAATGTATGGCTGGGAAATGATCATTGCTCTCATAAGATACCGGGTCACAGGAAAATATACAATTGATTCAGGCTTTTTGGGCCCTACGGAAGTCAGGATCATCATTGGCATAATAATGATTGCAGAGGTTCTCCTCCCCGGCTCATTGATATATTCGGCAGGCCTTGTGGTTATTGTCCTCTTTCTGGTCAATATCTTCGATACAATAAAAGTCTTGCGTGTAGCTGAAGAAATTGATAAAAAAGAGTTAAAAGAAAAATCATAAACTATATTTGTATTTAGCCAAACCTGCTTACATGCAAAAAATCACCATAAAAGAAGTTAATACCAGGAAGGGCCTGAAAGACTTTATTTACCTCCCTGAGAAAGTTCACAGGGATGATCCCGGCTGGCTTCCGCCTATCTATATGGATGAATGGAAGTTTTTTAACAGGAAGAAAAACAAATCCTTTGGCTATGCAGATGCTGTTCTCTTGCTGGCTTACAGAGATCATAAGCCCGTGGGCAGGATAATGGGAATAATTAACAAAAGGCATAAGTCTCTGACCAATGAGCAGCATGGCAGGTTTTGTTTTTTTGAGTCATATAACGACAGGGAAGTCTTTCATGTCCTCATCAGCCATGTGGAAGAATGGGCAAGGCAGAAAGGGATGGAAAAAATAGTCGGCCCTCTTGGTTTTTCAGACAAGGACCCACAGGGTTTCCAGATCGAAGGATTTGAACATCCCCAGTTCATTACCAGCCCCACCAATTCCCCTTATATGGTTAAGCTCATTGAGGGTGAGGAATACAGAAAAAAAGTTGACCTGGTGAATTACGTGGGTAAAATACCTGAGAAATTCCCCCTTGTCTATGAAAGAGTTTTGAGCAGAATAAAATCGACCCGGGAATATAAGATAATCGAATTCCCCAGTAAGAAGAAGCTTAAACCCTATATCATCCCTGTTCTTGAACTAATGAATGACACTTTTATGAATATCTATGCCTTTGTGCCACTCACCGACAAAGAAAAGATGGATCTTGCTGCACAATACTTCCCCATCCTTGACCCGAAATTTGTCAAGGTGGTTGAAAAGGATAATGAGCTAATCGGCTTTGCAGTCGGCATACCCGATCTGAGCCCGGGAATAAAGGCCTGCAGGGGAAGGTTGTTGCCTTTCGGCATATTCAAGGTGCTGCGTGAATCTAAGCGGACAACAAAGCTGATAATGATGCTTGGTGGCATTAAAAAGGAGTTCAGGGGTAAGGGAATTGATGTACTGCTGGGTGCCAAGATACTCCAGGATGGGATAAACAGCAGGATGGAAACCATCGACAGCCACCTGGTACTCGAAGACAACATCAGGATGAGAGGCGAATATGAGAGGATAGGCTGTAAGGTTGTCAAGAAATTCAGGATCTATCAGAAAGATTTATAAGAATTAAAAATTCAAATTATGAAAAAGCTATTAATGTTGATTATTGTTTTTTTCGGCCTTGCCTCCATGGCCAGTGCCCAGGTTAATCCGCATGCACTGGGTGTGCGTTATACCTGGTAGAACCAGGCTTCCCTCTTCCTGCTTTGATGTTTCGGGGTATTACGTTAAGGGTAGACCCCAGGTTTAAATAAGAATCTTTATATATTAAGCCAATGAAGAACATTATTCTTTTACTCATACTTTATATCCTGATTTCATCTTGCACCGGTGGTAAAATCAAGATTGTTAACAATGAAGTATCGGATTACGAAATACTTATACCACCGGAAACGGATAGTCTGATAAATCGGGCAGCTACAGAACTCCAGGAGTACCTGTTGAAAATCTCAGGAGTTAAAATACCTGTAGTAACAGCCGGAGAGCGCGACGAAGGCATGAAAAAAATATTCATTGGTGATTACCCTGATAATGACTCTTACAAGCCCCATATGATCTTTTACAGGGTAAAGGGAGACGATCTCCTCATTGGTGGGGGAAGCCCGAAGAGTGTTCTGTACGCGGTATATGCCTTCCTGGAAAATGAGCTTGGCTGCATGTGGCTCAGTCCCGCTGCCGAAATAGTGCCTGAATCAGATGAAATTACTCTAAGTTCCACACTTGACTATGTATACACCCCTGATATTGAAACCCGTACGGTACATTCAAAATTGTTCTATGAAAATCATGATTTTGCAGATAAACTGAAGCTTACACATGAAGCTTTCCCCGGTTATGTCCCTGAAGCCAGGGTTCATACCTTCCACAGGTTCATGCCCGAAAGTGTTTTTTTTGACAGCCACCCCGAATATTATGCTCTGAGGAAGGGCCAAAGGCTTACCACGCAGTTATGCCTGACCAACCCTGATGTGCTTAAGATTGTAACAGATTCGGTGGCTGCTTATTTTGACCGCCATCCTGAAGCGGATATAATTTCTGTGAGCCAGGATGACAATACCCTCTATTGCCAGTGTGACGAATGTGCAGCCATTGATAAAGAAGAAGGCGCGTCCAGCGGAACCATGATCAGGTTTGTGAACAAGGTAGCCGAACAGTTTCCGGATAAAACGATATCAACCCTTGCCTACCAGTATACAAGGCAAGCATGCAAAACAAAACCTGCTGATAATGTCCTTGTAACACTCTGTTCCATAGAGTGCGACCGCAGCAAAGCCATTGTAGAAGGATGCCCTGATTTTGCGAGCGATCTCAAAGGATGGAAAGAGCTGACAGACAATATCCGGATATGGGACTACACAACACAGTTTACGAATTTTTTGGCTCCCTTCCCAAATATACATACCCTGGGACCAAATATCAGGTTTTTCCGTGATAACAATGCAAGATGGATATTTGAACAACACAGCCATAATCCCAGCGAGTTATTTGAGTTGAGATCCTACCTGATGGCAAAACTTTTATGGGATCCTGACAGTAATGCCAGTGATATCATTCATAAATTTTGCAAAGCATATTACAGGGATGGAGGAGTATTTGTGGAAGAATATATCAATATCATACACGATGAAATAAGTAAGGTTCCCGGTTTCTTCCTTTTCCTCTATGGGGACCCTTCTCAGGGATTTGATTCCTTCCTGAGGCCTGAGATGCTCAGTCATTACAAACACCTGTTCTCCCGGGCCGGGGAAGCAGTCGAAGGCAAACAGGATCTTGCCAGGCGTGTAAAGCTTGCCTCCCTCGGTGTCCGTTATGCAAGCCTTGAAGCATCAAGAGCAGGCTTATCGGAAGAATTCAAACTCGACTCCCTGGCAAAAATCAGGCTCAATGAATTTGATAAGATTTGTAATGATGCAGGTATATCATATATGAATGAAATGGCTTATACGGTGAATGAGTACATCGAGTCATATAAAAAGACGATTAAAAGATCGGAAATGCCGAATATCGCTGCCGATAAAGAGGTTATAGCTCTTACCGCTCCAAAGAAATATGCGGCTGAAGATCCTATGACACTTACCGACGGTGCCTACGGGGGCTCCAGTTTTTACTCTAACTGGCTGGGCTTCGAGGGCAATGATATGGAAGTGGTAATTGACCTTGGGGAAAAACAGGCAATAGACACCGTTCAGACTGCTTTCCTCCAGGTGACCAACCATATAGTCTTCTTTCCTGAATTTGTTGAGGTTTCATTTCCGGAGGACTTAAACGGCGGTGATAGGCGGATGGTTTCCGCGAGGGACGCCCAGGTTGGGCGTCCCCACGATGATGGATTTCCCCACGGTGATGGATTAAGGATCAGTACCAGCAGGCCCCTTAATCTTGCAAGTAAGGTTAATGATATTGAATATTTCAATTTCTCTTTTGAACCTGTTGAGACAAGGTATGTGAGGATTTATGCCCGCAATATGAAAAAGGCTCCCCCGTGGCATAATGCATCCGGACTACCGTCATGGATTTTCTGTGACGAAGTCATTATTAATTGATATCATCATTTTATCAACATTAAAAAGAGCCCATCTCAAAAGTGTTCTCTATGGTTCGATGTTGAGCCGAAATATTTTATAATTCTCACTTGGGGCGACGTCACCTGCTTCAAGCACAATATATAAAGTGCGTTCTGCAGTTGGTGTCAATTCAATGCTCAATGGCCCAAAACTGCTCTTTGCTGGTATTATGATAATGCCACCATCGAGTATGTTATAATCAGTTCCTGCTACTGCAGTAGTTTCGTACAGCTCCCATTCATCATGAGCAGGTTGTTCGAGCTTAAGTTTATTTTCCTCTTTGTCCCGATATACCTGGTCAGCTATATAATAACCTATTTCGACAGGCTCTGTTCGCTGGGGCCCAACAAGAGATACCTGTAAAGGAGCATCATCAACATTACCTGTTATAGTAGCCGCCCAATATGAACCTACCGATACCCAGTCAGCCCCATCCGGTATATATGAAAGATGTGAGAATTCCACTACGGTTGGACCGTCATATGTAAAATCGTTCAAACCTTCAAAACATGAGTGGTTCATAAGAGCCAGTACCGGTAAAACCACTATTAATATTATGTATCTTTTTAACTGTGACATTTTAATTCGATTTTAATGTGATTAATAACCTGGATTCTGGACACAATTTTCATTTGCCTCTATTTCACTAACGGGTATTCGTTCCACTATCCTATAATCTTCAAAATCAACTGTAGTTCCCTGATCTAATCCATCTATGCCCTTTGGAATATCCATGCCACGTCGCCGCAGGTCGAACCAGCGGTGAGACATCTCGCTGAAAAACTCCAGCCTCTTTTCAGTTAACAACAGATCTATAAATTCTTCTTTTGTAGTAGCTGTGATAGGGACACTGCCAATACCCCGGTGTTCACGTACCTCAATAAGCATATCTTCTGCAGGGCCTAGTTGATCCATTTCGGCATATGCTTCCGCTGCGATGAAATACATTTCACTAATGCGGATAACTTTAATATCATCCCAGTTAGCCACACCCCTGTAACTATGGTATTTTGCCTGGAAAGCACACCATTGGCCTCCTTTATCTCTTTCATAATAAGTAGCATTTTCTTCTCCCCTGACATCACCCAGGGCTGCGTAAGGCTGCATTATATTTTCCACCAGGTCGCGACGAAGAATAACATCACCATAGGCTTCATAGTCTATTACCATATGGGGCATTACAATACCTCTGTCAGCAAAAACCTGCTCATCATAATAGGTTGCCATACCGGCTACGCTGTAATTCATGGATGGTGCAACGGTTTCATTGGCAAATCCAAATTCCAGTACAGATTCTTCTCCGGGACGGTTTGCAAAGACACGGACAATATAATCCACTCCGTCAGCAGCATCTACCAGGCCGATAGGAGCTTCAGCAATTACGTCTTCAGCATAACTTGCAGCTTCACTCCAATTACCCATATAAAGGTGAAGTCGTGCAAGCATAGCTTTAGCTGATACTTCATTATACCTGTAAGGGAAACCCTCGTCACCCTCGAGATAATTCAGTGCCATGGACAGGTCATCCAATACCTGCTGATAACCTTCTTCAATTGTTCCCCTGGACTGGAATGTGTTTTCGTCTATTCCCAGGAATGGTTCCGTTTTTATGATCACTCCTAGAGGTTCTCCCTGTACCAATGGTTCCTGGTACATATACGGACGTGCATATATCCTGAGCAAATCAAAGTAAAGATGTGCTCTTAAAGCATATGCCTCACCTTTGGCCTGGTTTACCCTGTTTTCAGCTGCTTCTACCTCATCAATATAATGTAATATCATATTGCATCTATTGATGTTATTATAGAGAGCACTCCAGACGCCGAATCCCGCTCCTTCCTGGTTAGTGGCATGATATATCATACGTCCGGCATTTTGTTGTGCTATATCCATCTGATCCGACAAGATTTCCCCGGCTATGTTCATTTCACGTTGATTGTAACCACCATTTGTCATACGGCTGTATAAGCCTGCCAGAGCACCTTCTATCCCGTCCATAGTTGACAATGCCTCTTCACTGGCCACTGCTGAGCGCGGGTATCTTTCCACAAAATCCTCACAACTTGTTACTGTCAATATTAGTGCTATGACGAAGAGAAACGATATGTATTTATATTTTTTCATAGTAATCATTTTTTGCTTGTTAAAAACTCGTGTTGATCCCCATTGTGATGGTTTTACCTATAGGATACGTCCCGAAATCAGTACCGGTAAACTCCGGATCGGCTCCTGAGTAGTCAGTCCATGTTAACAGGTTAGTACCACGTAAGAATAACTCAAAATTATTTATATTAAAGCGCTGAGTGAATTTACGGGGCAGCCTGTATGATAAGTGAAGTTCTTTAAGCCTTATGTAATCGACCCTTTCGTACATGTGTGAAGCATATGTACTTGGTGACTGAACATTACCACGATAATTATTACCATATACCGGTATTGGGACATAGGTTATATCACCCGGTTCCTGCCACCTGTCTTCGTATACCCACACAAACTGATTCCTGTCACCCGTACCACAGAACCAGTAACGTGCATCAGAGTTATACCTGTAGCTTCCTCCTGAGTACTGGAAAAATACTGACATGGTGAAATTACCGTAGACGAAGTTGTTTGTTATACCACCAAAGCGTGTGGGTTGTTCGGGACCTAACCATTTCCTGTCGTCATAAACGGGGTTATAGGTTATATTACCATCTTTGTCATAATACATGGGTCTGCCATCAGCCGGATTTACTCCGGCCCAGATTTCTATGTACCTGTCATCAATAGCATGTCCGACCGCTGTTCGGGTATTGAAGAAATCCTGACCCGGGAGCAGTTCGAGTATTTCATTTTCAGAAATAGAAAAATTGAGTTCTGTCATCCAACGGAATTTATCGTATTCCAGATTAACAGTACGTAGTGTTAACTCAATACCCTGGTTCATTGTTTTTCCTACGTTTTCTGTTATGCTTGACCAACCCGTACTGAGTGGAAGTGGCCTGCTCAGCAGCAAAGCACTTGTCCATCTCCTGTATATCTCAAGATCCATCATAAGTCTTGATCTGAACCCTGCGTAGTTAACAGCAAGGTTAAGAGTCTTGGCTTCTTCCCATGTCAGGAAGTTGTTGGGAAGTTGTGTGGGATAAAGACCTGTCGTTCCCATGTAATTTGTTCCTCCACTCCATAGTCCCAGAGCAGCATAAGTACCTGCCGCATCTGATCCTGCTTTACCATAACTAAGTTTAACCAGCAGGTTATCCAGTTTTTCCATGCTAGCCATGAAGGGTTCACCTGACAGTCTCCAGCCTATGGCTGCCGCGGGGAAAAATCCCCACCTTCTCTCAGATCCAAACCTGGAACTGGCATCGTAACGACCTGTAAGGGTAAGCAAATACCGGTCATCGAAGGTATAATTAATACGTCCGAAAGTCCCCATGGTGGCACGTTCTGTTTCTGTACCGGCATACCACTCTACGGCCCCTGCATTATCAAGAACATTCATATTGGGATTGGCAAAGTTCACACCCCTTACCGATGTTTCCCGGTAAGTCCTTTCCCATGTTTCAAAACCAACTACACCATCCACCTTGTGAACATTAGCAAATGTATTGCTGTAATTAGCAGTATGTGTAGTCTGTATTGAGTATGCCCTGTGCACATAGTTTCTAAGGGTACCATTATCCGCTTGGCCGTCACCTGCCCTTGGGTCATACCATTGTTCCTCTTCTGTAAGGTTGTAATCAACACCTACCTGTGTGCGCAGAAAGAGATTATCAATTAACTCGTACCTTGCTGAAAGGTTAATGATAGGTTTAATATTACTTGTAATATTGTGATCCAGGTCGGCACTGTTCAGAAAATGTGTTCTGTAAGCCCCGTAAACACTACGAGGGGCTCCTGCATAGCCTCTGAACCCATCCTCGTCGTATATTGGTTCTACCGGAGGAATACCGGCCGAAGCTCTTACCGGGCTTGACCAGGCTCCTCCCAGGCGGGTAGTATTCTGATCTGATATGTTTGCACTTAGTTGCGCGGAAAAACTCAGCTTATCAGTAGCCTGATGATCAAGGTTTAAGCGGAAGTTAGTCCTGCTGAAATCATATGCAATTACGTGTCCTTGCGTTTTATTATGGGCAATTGATGCAAAAAACTGTGTTTTTTCATTGCCCCCGCTGGCAGACAAGCGGGCTTTTAAAACGTTTCCCGTTCTGTAGGCCACTTCCTGCCAATCATAATCAGGACTGGTACTAAAATCCGGCGTCCCGTCAGGTTTGAGTTCATACCAGCCTCTGTCAACACCTGTTTGTAAACGTTCTTCGACTCTGAAAGATCCTTCGCCGTATCTGTTTACATAACGCAAGTAATCCCATTCGGCCCACTGTGGACCATTCATTACCGGGTTAACCCTGATTGGTGATGTATAGCCATTGCTGAGCTCCAGGTTGAACTCGGTTTCCTTTGCTGAACCTTTCCTGGTCTCTACCACAACGACACCCCTTGCGCCCCTTGCACCGTAAATAGCTGTTGCTGCGGCATCCTTAAGTATGTCTATAGATTCTACATCATCAAAATCCAGTGTTGACAAAATACTTGCAGAGGGAGATCTGTATCCCATGTGTGATGTCTGTATCTCAACACCGTCTACTATCCATATGGGCCTGTTGGCTGAAAAAGAACCTATTCCGCGTACAATTATTGACACATCACCTCCCGGGACACCACTGGAAGCTGTTACCTGTACTCCTGCGGCCCTCCCCTGGATGGCTTTTTGAATGCTTTCAACATTCATACCTTCAATTTCGTCAACACGCACTGAAGAAACAGAGCCTGTTAGGTCTCTTCGCCGTTGAACCCCATAACCGGTTACCACTACCTCCTCAAGACCAACAATGTCAGAAACCATTTGCACGTCAATATTGGTCTGGTCCCCAACCCTGATCTCCTGGGTTCTCATACCTACAAAGGAGAACTCAAGGACGGCATCCTCGTCGGGAACTTCGATTGTGTAATGGCCGTCCTGATCCGTAGTAGTGCCAGTCGTTGTTCCTTGCAAAACAACAGTTACACCGGGCAAGGGAAGTCCATCCTCCGCCGAGGTGACATAACCGGTCACTGTTACCTGTGCCATTGCTGCTGTAAAAAACATTAACAATGGCAAAAAAGTAATTAGTACTCTTTTCATAATAAAATTGATTTAGGTTTAATACAATTGAGTGACAATTCCTCTAATTACGAAATATTAGAAAAAAATGCAAGGTTTACATTATAACATTGTTAGGAAGTATATATAACAATATCTATACAGTGAAAGTTATATGTTTAATAATTAAAAAGTTATACGCCTTATAATTAAGAGGTAAGAGTCCTTATAAATCCATCAGGAAATTGGTGAGATTAATTTTCCTTTCTATCTGTAGTTTTTTTCGAATCCTACTTCTGGACATTAATATACTTTGAGGAGATTGCTGGGTGATTTTAGATATCTCCTTGGTGGAAAGATTTAGCTTTAGCAATTCACATATCTTCCTTTCATTGGGAGTAAGCCTTGAATATTTCTCTCCCAGTTTTTTAAATAAGTTGTCGGTTCCGGTACTCAGGATCTCGATTTCCTTATAAAGTTGTTCATCATCTCCGATGTTTAGATCATTAATAAGTCTTTGAACAGAGGCTCTCTGTGAACTATTCATATTATGCTGCAGCACTTCAAGTTTATTATGAAGATCATTTAATAACAGGCTTTTACTATGCAACTCCAGGGTATGTGATTGCAGCTGTCTTTTTGCTTTGTCAAGGTTCTTTTCCATCTGTTTCATTTGCTCCCTCAGACGTTGATGGATTGATCGATTCGCCAAAAGTTTCTTTCGTTGTCTTATTATTATACCCGTTAGTACAAGGAGAATTAACAAATTTAAGATCATTAAAACCCAAAAAAGTGGTTCTTTCACAGCTCGTTGCAGAAAGACATTGTTATCCTCTTCCTCTAAATCATATTTGTTTACAATCTTTCCTATTTGTAAAGCCTTATTGAAGCTATAGAGTGAATCTTTTATTTCATGGGCAGCCATAGCATAATTATACGCTTCCTGATAATTATTTTTATTATAGTACAATTTTGCTATTTTCTCTGCGGATAGACGGGTAAGATTGGCTTTCCTCAGGTTTTTGCTGGTATTATATGCTTTTAATAAATATTCCAATGCCTTCTTATATTCTCTCTGTTGCATATAGCTTATTCCAATATTATAATTGGTAAGAGCAATATCCCCCTCAGAATTCATCATAATTTTTATAGCCAGTGAGTTATTGAGATAATCCATAGCTTCCTCATAATTACCCATTTCAATGTAAACAGCACCAATGTTATTTAATTTCCTGGACATTCTTAGTAATCGCAGGTTGTCTATATCCAGCTTTAGACCCTCGTAGTAACAATCAAGAGCCTTTTGGTAATTCTGGGTGTTTTTATAGGCAATCCCCATATTGTTAAGGATCATAGCAATGTAATCGCTATCATTCAATTCTCTGAAAATATCAAGGCTTTCCTTATATAGTTCCAGCGCTCTTTGGTTATCACCAAAATTCCTGTATAGATTCCCAATGCTGTTAAGAACTTTTGCTGTTTTCTCCTTATCATCATTTTCTTTAAACCATTTCAGGCTTTCATAAAATGAATCAAGGGCTTTATCAAAATTTCCCAACTCTCGATCTACAAGTCCAATATAATACCTGCTTTCCTGTGCTGTGTTGTCAAGATTTCCTTCCTCTGCTATTCTCAGGGCTTCCCGATGCTTCTTTTTTGCTTTAGAATAAAGTCCTTGCAGGCGATATATTACACCTATTTTGTTAAAGATATCAGCTCTATTGCTATTCCCCGGTTGTTTACCGGTATTTTTTAAAGCTTTATACAAAGAATTAACGGACTTATCCAAATATCCTACTGATCTATAAATTTTTGCTGCTTCCAGATGATTTATCGGTGAATCATTTTTTTCCATCTTTTCAATCATCTGAAGAGCCTTTTTATGAACCTCTTCAAAATCCAGGGTGTCATTAAATTGCAAATAAGAGTCATCTTCCACACCTTGCACCATTGGATTCGTAGAAGCAGGACAGATATGAAAAGTAATTACAAAGGATAAGATTGTTAGAAATATATGACTGAACATATAATCTAATTTTATTACTGCTTACTGCAATTTACAATTTTTTTTGATGATATAAAGAACTTAAGAGCATAATATAACATACTTAAGGGGAAAATAAAATTTATCTTTAAAAATTCAGATGGAATCCAAATTTAATCCATTACCCATATAGTATGAAGCATGCACTATAAAAGTAAAAACTTAAAAAGGGTCAGACTATGTTAAAGAACCTGCTTAAAGGCTTTATTTTTTTATAAATTTGCCATAAATAAGGGGAGTATTGAAAAATAAAATCTATTCCATATTATTTATCCTTATACTTATTGCCCCAACCACGGGCACATACTTATGGCTATTGCATAAAAAAAACAGTGTCAGAAAGCAGGTTAATGAACATATTAAAAAGGGAATAGACAGAGATGAATTGGTTTTACTCAAATTTACAAAAGAAGAAACGCAGGAAAAATTGAGGTGGGAGCATCCAAGGGAATTTGAGTACAAGCACCAGATGTATGACATCGTTGAATCAAAAACGGTAGGCGACAGTGTTTATTACTGGTGCTGGTGGGATATTGCAGAAACTCTCGTTAAAAAGAGGATAAGCGATCTGGGAAAATTTGCCATGGATACCGAGGCACAGAAAGAGAAAAAGCGCGACTATGTAAATCCGTGGTTTAAGGTTAATTATATAAAAGAGTCCTTTAAGTGGACGGCCAGAGCAGAAGAGTCATCGGAAAGCAAATTTGTTATATACATCAATTTGTATCATTCACCCGATTTCCCACCTCCGTCGCCCCCGCCACGTTTAAGTTAAATCCACATGTGCTTTATAATAATTGTTCCCTGACTACTCCCTGGCCGCTAAAAGGGAACCAATGGTTTAACTTAGAAGTTTTTCATTATGAAAAATATATTCTTATTCTGGTTATTCCTGTGGCTCGGTATTTTTGCCCGGGCCCAGACTGTAACAGTTATTGAGAGGGAAAACGAAAAACCCATTGAACTGGCAACCCTGATAAGCGAAAGTCCCAAAGCCTTTGCCACCACAAATGCGAAAGGCAGGGCAGATATTTCGGACTTTAAGGGTGCCGATAAAATTGAAATACGCTCACTCGGTTATAAAACAACAGTTAAAAGTTATGCTGAATTAGAGGAAGCATCATTTGAGGTGTATCTCGAGATTTCCAATATCAACCTCGATGAGATAGTTGTTTCTGCCACACGCTGGAGACAAAGAACCAACAATGTACCATCCAGGGTCATTTCCATTGCACCCCGCGAGGCATCATTGCAAAACACCCAAACAGCTGCCGACCTCCTTGGCATATCGGGAAAGGTTTACATCCAAAAGAGCCAGCAGGGAGGCGGCAGTCCCATGATCAGGGGCTTTGCAACTAACAGGTTATTATATACCGTTGATGGAATAAGAATGAATACTGCAATTTTCAGAGGTGGTAATATCCAGAATGTTATCAACCTCGATCCCTTTGCCATTGAAAACACGGAAGTTGTCTTTGGTCCGGGATCGGTAATTTACGGAAGCGATGCCATTGGCGGTGTGATGAGCTTTCATACGCTCAGGCCGGTTATCAGCCTTGACGAGAAGCCCCTGATAACAGGTAAGGTTGTAACACGTTATTCATCAGCCAATAATGAAAAAACAGGGCACTTTAATGTAAACATTGGATGGGATAAGTGGGCCCTGGTCACCAGTTTGAGCAGCTGGGAATATGAACATCTCCGGCAGGGAAGATATGGACCCGAGGATTATCTGAAGCCATATTATGTGCAGCGACAGGACAGTGTTGACAGGATCATCACCCAGGATGATCCACTCTTGCAAATCCCTTCCGCCTATTCCCAGGTTAACCTGATGCAGAAGGTGAGGTTTAAGCCTGATGAAAAATGGGATCTCCAATATGGTTTTCATTATTCTGAAACATCACCATATGGCCGATACGACCGGCATAACAGGATCCGCAACGGTACTGCAAGATATGCTGAATGGCACTATGGCCCCCAGAAGTGGATGATGAACAACTTGATCATTTCCAATATCGCGAATCATCCCATGTATGACGAGGTGACACTGCGCCTGGCTCACCAATCCTTCGAGGAAAGCCGCATCGACAGATCCCTCAACAGCAATATCCGCAGCAGACGAATTGAGGATGTTAAAGCTTATACCGTCAACCTTGATTTTGTAAAATCAACAGGTAAGAGAAATACAGTTTATTACGGTATTGAATACGTTTTTAATGATGTTACCTCCAATGGAATAGACGAAAATATCGTGACCGGTACCAGTGAACCCGGCCCTGCAAGGTACCCCCGGTCTGAATGGACTTCAATTGCAGCTTATATAAATGATGAATACAGGCTCTCAGACAAATTCACTTTTCAGTCGGGCTTGAGATATAATCATTTTATTCTTAATGCTGAATTCGATAATACCTTTTATCCCTTTCCATTCTCAACTGCCAATATTAATAACGGAGCAGTAACAGGCAGCCTCGGAGGTGTGTACCGTCCTTCAGAATCATTGGTGCTCAGTGCCAATTTCGGGACCGCTTTCCGCTCCCCCAATGTTGACGATGTGGGTAAGGTATTTGACTCTGAGCCGGGCTCGGTAGTTGTACCCAACCCTGACCTGGAAGCAGAATATGCCTATAATATTGACCTTGGCATTGCCAAAGTATTTGACGATGTTGTAAAAATTGACATCACTGGCTATTATACCATTCTGCAAAATGCCCTTGTCCGCAGGGATTACCAGTTAAATGGCCAGGACAGCATTATGTACGACGGTGTATTGAGCCAGGTACAGGCAATACAGAATGCCGCTGTAGCCAGGGTCTATGGCATACAGGCAGGCCTGGAGGTTAAGCTGCCTGCCGGTTTCAGCCTTTCCTCAGACCTCAACTATCAGAAAGGGAAAGAGGAGCTGGATAATGGAAGCACCAGTCCTTCACGCCATGCCGCACCCCTTTTTGGCATTACACGTCTGAACTACAAAGCCAGGAGACTTAACATTAAGTTATACATGAACTACCAGGGGGAAAGAAAGCATGAAGATATGCCTGAAGAAGAGGTAGACAAGGATGAAATTTATGCCAAAGATGCCAGTGGCAATAATTATGCGCCTTCATGGTATACTCTAAATGTCAAGGCTATGTATGAACTATCGGATATGCTTACCGTAATTGCAGGCATTGAAAACCTGACTAATCGGCGGTACCGGCCATGCAGCTCAGGCATATCCGGACCGGGCAGAAATTTCATAATCTCCCTCAAGGCCGATTTTTGAACGAGGCGCAAAATCTTGCGCCTTTACATTAGTATCTGTATATTTATTCTCTATGAAAAGGCACATTATTGCTCTTATATTTATTCTGCCGGCTTTCACGGTTAGCACCGCCCAGAACCCCATCTGCCCCCCGGGGATATATATAGCAGATCCCTCAGCCCGTGTCTGGGACGACGGCAAGCTCTACGTTTACGGCTCAACCGATGAAAGCTGTAACTATTATTGTTCCCGGCGTCATGACGTACTCTATAGCGGGGATATGGAGAAATGGCAACTGGAAAAAAATGTATTTGCATCCGATGGGGAAAATGATAAAGTACCTTATAATAACAGCCTCTTATTTGCCCCCGACTGTGCAGAAAAGAACGGGCGTTACTATTTGTATTATTGCCAGCCCGATCCTGACCATGCTGAAGGAGTTACCGTATCTGACACGCCCACGGGGCCATTTTTAACAGGGAAACCCGTAAACACCGGACCTTATAAGCAGATTGATCCGTGTGTATTTATTGATGATGACGGAACAGCATATTATCTCTGGGGCCAGTTCAGCCTCAAGATGGCAAAATTGAAGGAAAATATGCAGCAAATTGATCTTTCCACATTACAGGAGGGTATACTTACTGAAGCTGAACATTATTTCCATGAAGGAGCCTTCCTGGCAAAACGAAATGGCATATATTATCTTGTTTATGCAGACATAAGTCGTGAAGATAAACCAACCTGCATTGGATATGCCACATCAGAGAATCCTTATGGCCCGTATGAATACAGGGGGGTAATAATTGATAATAACGGATGCAATCCCGGCAACTGGAACAATCACGGTTCAATAGCTGAATTTAAAGGCCAATGGTATGTGTTTTACCACAAATCAACGCATGGCTGTAAAACAATGAGAAAGGCCTGTGTTGAAAAAATAACTTTCCTGGATGATGGTACCATCCCCGAGGTAGAAATGACCTCTCAGGGCCCCGGAATGCCCCTGGAGGCAAATAATAAATTAGATGCTTCTTCAGCATGCCTTCTTCATGGTAATGTACGTATCATTGCCGAAAACCCGGCTAATGAAATATTAAGCAATTTCCGAGATGGTGATGCAGCAATATATAAATACCTGGATTTCGGTGGGGGAATAAGTTCGGTTAAAATGCGCATTAAAACTTTAAACGGTGGCAAAATTGTTTTATCAGCAGGCAAACCATGGGAAAGAAGAATCGGTGTATATGAAACTCCGGAAGGATCTCCTACCGGCGAATGGCAGGTAATAGAATTCCCGGCGGATAATATCGAAGGGATCCATGCATTATGGATTCAGTCTTATGGTGGAGACGGGAATTTGTTTGAAATAGATTGGCTGGTGTTTAATAAATAAAGGCTGAGGCTAAGGCTAAGGCTAAGGCTTATGAAAAACCTCATCAATATAATTCTTGCACTTATTGTGGTGTCCTGTACTCAGGTACAAAACAGGGACAGCACAAGCCAGGGCTACGGAACCTCTATGGAACAAATAAACAAGCCCTTCGCACGTTACTGGTGGTTTGCATCGGAAATAAAAAAGGAAGATGTAAGGTACAATCTCAACTGGCTCAAAGATAATGGTTTCGGAGGTGTTGAGCTTGCATGGGTCTACCCTCTCAATGCAATGGACGCAAGACTGAACCAGCAATACACTCCCAGGTATCAATGGCTGAGTCCCGAATGGCAGGAAGCAGTGAATTATGCAATGCTTTACGCCGACAGCATCGGACTTGCCTGCGACCTCACAATGGGTACCCTCTGGCCCTTCGGTGATTCCCAGGTAAAATATGAGGATGCCTCACAGTTATATACCACTAAAGAGCGACAAAGAATAACAAGGTCGTGGGAGTACCCGGATACAGGATACGTTGTCGACCACCTGGATCCGAGCAAGTACATGAAATATTTCAGGAGGATGCTAGATTCATTTCCCCATCCGGAAACAAGTATGCCACGTTCGTACTTCATCGACAGCTGGGAAGTGGAAACAAAAGGACTCTGGTATGACGGTTTGAAGGATGACTTCATAAGTAAATATGACTATGACATAAGCCCCCTTATGGATTCGCTTTACCATCCCGGGTACGAGGATCAACTGTACGACTATATGAAGCTGATCTCGGAAAAAGTTATCTCCTTCTACGAAAATTATGACAGTATCCTTGACGAATACAATATCAACTCCCGGGGACAGTGTTCCGGTGCCCCATGCGATATAATTTCTGCCTATGCACGAATGGATATACCTGAGGGAGAAGCCATGCTTTACGAGCCCGAATATAACAGCATACCCGCTTCTGCAGCCACACTGAGTGGCAAGAATATTGTGAGCGCCGAGACATTCACCTGCCTTTACGGTTGGCCCCGGCACTATATCAGGGAGGAACAAACAGCAGATCTAAAGATGGTTGCCGATGCTCTTTTTGCCAATGGAGTAAACCATATCGTATGGCACGGCAAGGCTCATAAGCCTGCAGGCCGGGATAGCGTGAATTTTTATGCCAGTGTACACCTCGGGGATAGCGGTAACCTGGCCGCGGAATTACCCGCGTTCAATAACTACCTGGCCGAGGTATGTGAAACAATGAAAAAGGGAAAGCCATATACGGATGTGGCAGTGTATATTCCGACAGAAGATGCATGGACCAAAGGGATCATGCCCAAAGACAAACAGTTTATATGGGCCTGGGGGCATTATGAAATGCGTTATGTATATTTCCCTGAAATACTGAAAGGACACCAGCCCACCTGGATAAACAAGGAATTCCTGGAGAAAGCGGTATATAAAGACAATAAACTTAAGGTCGGAGACGCTGCCTTCAATTACCTGTATCTCGATGTCTCATATCTTGATTATGAGTCATTACTAACAATAAGCAAACTGGCAAAGCAGGGTCTTCCCGTGACATTGAAGGGTGAACCATCCGAGCCCGGCACATTCAGGCATGCTGACTGGAATCAAAAAATAAGGGATTTGAAGACTCTTCCCAATGTTTATTCCGCATTCCGTCCATACAGGGTTCCACTGGTGGAAGGAAGTGATATACCTCCTTTCAGGGCCAGGGAAACAGATGAGGGATTGTACATCTTTTTTGCCAATCCGAAATCAGAAAACATAAAGTTTCCCGTAAGCTATGGCCAGTCGTTTATTGGAGAAGGCACTGAAATGACGGTAAGGATTAATTATAGTAACAGAAAATATGATATTGAACTGCGTTTTGAACCCTATTCTTCCCTCCTCTTCAGGCTGCAAGACGGGATTAGCGAACAGGTGGATATAAGATTTATGCCTGACACACCTGTAATAAAGAATTTCCCGGAAAATTTTACAGCTCCCTGGTTGGTATATTAACATTATATTTGCGCTCTGATTTATATTGTATATGCCGATTGCAGATCATATTGCGGAGAGAAATAAAATAGATTCCAGGTGGATTAAAGCATCAATAGCGGGTAGCATGTGGGCTGCCTCTGAAATCGTCCTGGGCAGCTTCCTGCACAATTTAAGGGTGCCGTTCAGCGGCAGCATACTTACAGCCATCGGTATTATTTTGCTCATCTCCATCAGTTATAAATGGGATGAAAAAGGTTTATTCTGGCGGGCCGGGCTCATTTGCTAATTGATGCCATAGTGGGAATTTTTGCCGCACTGGCAGGTATTAAACTGGGTCGACGGATTACACGGCAACCACAAGAATCTGCACGAGAGGATAAATATTCTGAATTTAAAAACAGCTTTAATGACCCGGGACATAAATTCCCTTATTCAATAAGCTGGTTATTTTTTAACCTTGTCCTCATTATTGGTTCAATGATTATGTTGACTTACCTCGACTGGCTCTGTTGGATCATACTCGTCCCCCTGGTGATAACAATGTGGTCTATAAGATATAAAAGAGCTCTGCACCAGTTAATGAATCCCAAGTTCTGGATGCTTTTTATACTGGTTACAATGCTTACTTCATTCGTCTTCACCAGGGGCCATTCAGGTGAGGACGCCTTATGGATTGGCCTGAAGGAAGGATTAAGAATGAATTTCAGGGCTGGTGTGATTATAATTGGACTTTCTGTTCTCGGTACTGAACTTTATAACCCTCTAATAAGAAATTTCTTTGCCAGATCCTCCTACAGGAATTTATCACTTGCCCTTGAGCTATCAATTGATAGCCTTCCCCTTTTCATAAGAAGCATCCCTGGCTTCAAGACCATTTTAAAGGATCCCGTAGCAGCACTTCACAATGTAGTGGCCCAGGCTACAAAACGCCTGCAGCAATTGGAGAATAAAAAAATAAGCAAGCGGAAAGTATTCATCCTTACCGGGGGTAAGGGAGAAGGAAAAACTAGATTTGCAAGGGAATTAAAAGAAAAACTTTTAGAAAATAATATTGAATTAAGGGGTATACTAACAGAAAAAGTAATAGTTAATGGTCATTTAAGAGGTTATGACTTATTTGATATAAGAAGTGGTAAAAGAGCAAAATTCCTCCGCCTAAATTCAAATAATTCAAACGCTGAAAGTGAACAAATTGGTAAGTATGAAATCTTACCGGCAGGATTAAAGATGGGGATGGAGATACTGTGTTCAGATGACAAACCGTGCATAAGCATAATAGACGAAGTGGGCAAACTGGAACTCGATGACAGGGGCTGGTCTGAATGCATAAATAGCCTGCTGAATAATCCGGAGTGCCATCTAATACTGACCGTGCGTGGCAATCTGGTCGATGAGGTAATAAAAAACTGGGGACTTGATCAAGAAAACGTGATTCTTAATATTGCTGAAACAGATATTCAAAAGGCAGCCAACATCATATCATATGGCTGTAACTTTTCTTAACTTTATCCGTCATTAAAGCGAAAACTGGCTATGACCCCACAAGAATACAATAAAGCAGTTGAGGAATATTCTGACCGCATCTACCGCTTTGTCCTGAAAAGCATGGGAGAGGAGGAAAGGTCAAAGGATGTGGTACAGGACTGCTACGAAAAACTGTGGATCAATGTGGAGGAAATAGAATTTGCCAAGGCAAGGGCCTGGTTGTTTACCACGGCACATAATACCATGATCGACATCATAAGAAAAGAGAAAAGAATGATACCCGAGGATGCTCCCCGGGAAGATATTTACGAGCAGGGGTCTGCTGACCTTAACGAAATACTTCATAAATGTCTCGGGAATATCAGCGAATCATGGCGATCAGTAATCCTTCTCAGAGATTATGAAGGATACACTTACAGGGAAATAGGTGAGATAACCGGCCAGTCCGAAGCACAGGTTAAGATAAATATATACAGGGCAAGAATGGCCCTGCGCAAAATGATAGGCAAACTGGAAATGGTGGTGTGAGATGATTATCAACAGGCAAAATTATCAAATATGGATTACTGACTATTTCGATGGTCATCTCGATGATTTCCAGGTTGAGGTATTGATGGATTTTTTAAAAAGGAACCCCGACCTGATGTCTGAATTCGAGGATTATGCCGGGCTCATTCTCAAGCCCGACGGCCAGGATTCCTACGATAAGAGCGGTCTCTTACGCACACCGGAAGAACTTACCAACGAGCAGGTGGAACATTTGTCAATTGCCATGATGGAAAATGATCTGAGCGAGAAGCAAAAAGAGGAAATAAACGAACTTAAAAAGACAGATCCGCGCTTTCGTGAAAGCATCGGCATTTACGAAAAAATAAAGCTGCGTCCCGGTAATCTAGCCTATCCCGACAGGTCTTCCTTACTAAAAATACCTTACAGAAGGAAAATCATAAAAATAATTGTAAGCACAGTATCAATTGCAGCCACTATAGCAATCATAACAGGCCTTTTCTTTATTTTCAGCCAGCCAGCTGACGAGTACACGAATGCTTATATCGCCGAAAATAATCAGACATCGCCAGAAAAGTCACAGCTAGTTGAAGAAAGGCCGACTCTTCTTGATATCGAGAATGAAGAAGCAAGGTATATCCCTGCTAAAACACAGGTGACCGTCGCAACATCGATAAGCACAGCCGAAATAATAAAAGATGATTCTTTGCCCGTGCAGTACAGAACATTGATTGAGATTAGCCCTCTTAGAGCAAAAAGTGATATCAGGCTTGATGATTCACAGACGCACTATTTACTTGCAGAAATTGATCCCTATCCAACAACTCTACCGGCCGACTTTGATGATAATACGGATCTCTCGGTAAGGGAATTCCTGGCATACCACTTCAGGAAACAAATACTGAAGGAAGAAGATCCGGATATAGAGAATCTTAAAGCATGGGAGATAGCAGATGCAGGGATCATGGGAGTTAATACACTTCTTGGCTGGAACATGGAACTGGATACAGAAAAAAATGAAGAAGGTAAACTGAAAAGCATCAGTTTCACAAGCGAACTGATCAAATTTGACCATAATTCAAAGAAAAATAAACCTGCTCTGTAACTTTTACGATCACCTGTCCGTCTGAACAGAAAAATAATCACTAATTAATTTAACACTTTAATATATCATGAAAAGAATTGCTTTTTTGTTAGCCATAGCTTTCACCTTCATAAACACTTTATGGTCGTCCGGACAGGACACTACCGAAATAAAACTCAACAAAAACGAAGTGTTGAAAGTCACGGAAGATGACAACAAGACCAATGTTACACTCGGCGGTAACATTTTCGAAATATCAGCTGGTGATGAAAATGTAAAGATCAGGTTTGGTAAGCACGGTCTTGAAATACTCGAAACTGATGGAGAAACAAAGCTGGACTGGAAGAAATATGAAGAGGAATACGTCGACGATGATGTTGACGAGGCCGAACAAAGAAGAAGGGAAAGAAGGAGATTCACCCCTCACTGGTCAGCATTTGAAATTGGACTGAATAATTACCTGACATCCGACTATACCATGAGCCTTCCCGCTGACCTGAGCTATATGGACCTCAACACAGGTAAATCATTCAATATTAATATAAACTTTGCCCAGCTTGGTATTGGGCTGTCGAGACATTTCGGTATTGTTACCGGCCTGGGCTTCGAGTTTAATGATTATAAATTCGAAGGGAATAACAATATCACCAAAGACGAAGACGGTGTAATAGTCCCTTATTATCCTCCTGACGGGATAGAATATGAAAAATCAAAACTTTCAACTGTCTACCTCACCATGCCCCTCATGTTCGAAGCACAGATACCTGTAAAACCCCGCAGGACAGTTAATATCGCAGGAGGTGCCATAGGAGGAGTTAAGCTGGGATCACACAACAAAATGGTATATTACGACGGTGGCAAGCAAAAGATCAAGGAAAATGATGATTTCAGTCTGTCAGTGTTCAGGTACGGTCCTACAATACGCCTGGGTTACGAATCCTTCCAGGTATATGCCACCTATTATATGAACGGTATGTTTATCGATGACAAGGGACCCGATCTGTATCCCATCCAGTTCGGAATCGCATTTACATTTGGCGACTGATAAATTTTAAACTGGTTTACAACTCTATAACGTGATGGAATAATGGAATAATGAGTCCCCTCCGAAAAGGAATATTTTAATTTCCCTCGCTGCACTCGCATCCCGCACCCGGGATACTCGCACAGCTCGGGAGATATTTTTTGGGTAATTCCCTGGCTACAATTATTTGACGCCTACGGCGTCATTACTGTATCTGCTTATTATATAGTGCTTTAATAGCTTGACCCCCAATAGGGGTCAAATAATTGTAGATGCAATACAAACCTGATATAACATCCCAGGATTGGGGTCGAATAATTGTTTTTGACTTTTCGGAGGGGACTCAATAATGGAATATTGGAATAATGCTCATTCCAGTATTCCATTATTGACTCACTGCGCTGGCGCGAGTCTGGCTTAATGCTGGCGCAGGTCTCCAGACCTGTGCCCATATGCCGCCGAGCTCACAGCAATCACATGCTTCCAGCATATTCATGCTGTTCGGTTCCAGACTCGTGCCATCTTGTTTATAAACTTGCCGGCCAACACGTTATTTCATAGCTTCAACGATTTGATTTGGCACTTTCAGGGTCTCAATTTATCTTTGCTTTTATTATCAATAATTTTAATGCATGGCAAAGCAAAGCCTGTTATCAGATAGTGAGCTCAGCCGGTACAACAGACATATTATTATACCGGGTATCGGGGAAGAAGGACAGATAAAACTTAAAAGGTCCTCGGTGCTTGTTGTTGGCGCCGGCGGTCTGGGTTGCCCGGTGCTGCAATACCTCACCGCAGCAGGGGTGGGCAATATTGGCCTGATGGATTTCGACCTCGTGAAACAAACCAACCTCCCAAGGCAAATCCTTTATGGCGCTGATGATATCGGTAAATTGAAAACCATTATCTCCAGACAGAGATTGGAAAAATTGAATAATCATGTCAATATTCAAATACTGAATATCAAGTTCGGGAAAGAAAATGCGCATACTATTGTAAACGATTATGATATCATAGTTGACGCCACTGATAATTACGAGAGCAGGTACATAATCAATGATGCCTGCGTAATTGGAGATAAACCAATGGTGCATGGGGCTATTTACCAGTTTGAAGGACAGGTTTCTGTTTTTAATTATAATAATGGTCCAACATACCGTTGCTACAACCCCGATGACGGGAAAGAATTCAATAACCCCGATCCTTCAGATATTGGCATGATAAATGTGTTACCCGGGATAACAGGCACTTATATGGCAAATGAAGTAATTAAAATAATACTTCAAATGGGAAAGGTTCTTTCGGGCGATATTTTAATATTCAATATATTAACAAATAAACATTATCTATTTAAAGTAATACCTGATCCCAAAAACAGGAAAATCGAAGCTTATAATTAACAAAAACAAAAAATAATGAGACTATTACTTATCAGCAATTCAACCAATGCAGGTGAAGAATACCTGGATCATCCGAAAGAAGAAATACGCAATTTTCTTGGCAACAAGACAGTTAAAGGATTGTTCATCCCCTATGCCGCGGTCACTTTCCCATTCAGCGATTATGAAAAGAAGGTACAGAACAGGTTCAGGGAAGTGGGACATGATATTGAATCAATACATAATTACTCCGACCCGGTAAAAGCAGTGGAAAAAGCAGAAGCAATAATTGTTGGAGGAGGAAACACCTGGCAGTTGCTTAAAATGATAAATGATCACGGGCTCATAGAACCCATCAGAGAGAAAGTGCTGGGTGGAACACCCTATATAGGATGGAGCGCCGGATCAAATATGGCATGCCCAACAATAATGACAACCAATGATATGCCAATTATGGACCCCGGCTCTTTCAAGGCTTTCAATTTCATTCCTTTCCAGATTAATCCTCATTACCTGGATGCCAATCCAGACGGACATGCAGGGGAAACAAGGCAACAGAGGATAGAGGAATTCCTGGTGGTTAATCCCGGTATGTATGTTGCAGGTCTCAGGGAAGGAACCATGTTGCTTCTTGAAAACAGGAAGCTCAGTCTTATAGGGCCCAGGAAAATGAGACTGTTCAGGAAGGGTGATGAACCGGCTGAATTTTCGGATAAAGATGATCTGAGCTTCCTTATGGATTAATATTAAGTATAGGGTAACAGGCAATAAATGAAGAACTTCCTGAAAATATTTAAATTTATTTTATCGGTAAGTATATCAATCATACTTATCCTGTATATCTTTTCCCTTGTTTTCGAAAAAAACATATCGGGGATATTTATCAGGGAACTTAACAAAAAGCTCGTTACTTCTGTCAACACGGGGAAAGTTAATTTTTCACTCCTGAAAAGATTCCCCCGGGCTTCAATTGACATAAACGATGTAATCATCAAATCACCCCGGCCGGAAAGTGATGATGTGGTACCCATTTATCCCGACACACTGCTTTATTCCGGAAAGACGGTACTAACACTGAGAATAGCTGAACTACTCCGGAAAAATTTCGTTATTGATCGCATTGATATTGAAAATGGTCTTATTAATGTCTGCAAATCTCCGTCAGGAAAATACAATACCGGCATTTTGAAAGAACCATCAGGTTCTGACACTTCCTCTATGAGCCTTAACATCAATAATGTAAATATTAATAACTCAAACTTTACTTACAGTTCGCCGGGAAATGAATTTATCATTGGAGGAAGATTTAAAAATTCATCTTACAGGTTTATAATAAATGAAAATTATGTCGATTTAAGATCAAAGGCAGAAATTATTTTAACGAACCTCGGCACATCATCCGCTTATCAACTGGATGGCTCACATGACATAGAAGTAAACACCGCGATGCAAATATCCAAAGACAGGGTACTTATCGGGGATGCTGAAATAGACATTGATGGCATGAAGTTCGAAGGAAGCTGTGACATTGATGCTTCCGGGCATCAAATAAATTTGGCCCTGGAAACAGGGAACGGGCAGCTAAGCACCCTTGCTGAATTTTTACCGGAGGGTGTTAAAAATTTTTTCAATAAGTATGGTATAAGCGGCCGGCTGTCAGGTCCCACAGTTCTCAGGGGGAAATATGACACAAGCGCGCCTCTCTTAATGGAGGCATCTCTCGATGTAGACGATGGCATCATGAAAATATCACCGTCTGATATCCCCATCAATAATATAAGCACGACCGCAGACCTAAAGCTTGACTTCAATAAGAGTAATAAATCGTTTAATTTACAATTCGATAGCTTTAATGCAACAATAGCAGACACTGAGTTCGCAGGCTCTTTCAGCCTGAAAAAATTTGTGGATCCCGATGTTGAAATTATTGTTTCCGGCCTATTCCGGGCTGCCGACCTTAGTGAACTTATAAATATCAAAGGCTTACAATCCTCGGGAGGGACCGTCAGGCTCAACGCAAGGTTAAGTGGTACTATACCGTCACAGTCAGGAGATAATTCATTCAATATTCTGGGGCTCGACCGTTCTGTCAATATGGGCTTAAATTCAATAAGCCTTACATTTCCCGGTTTTGAAGGAGAGTTAGAAAATATCCAGGGAAATGTTATGATTGCCGATAATATCTGGTTTGACGACATTAGCATGAATTACGAGGGACAGAATATAGCCCTGAATGGCTTGATCTCCGGCTTCAACAGGTGGCTGGCAAAAGAAGAGGACTGGCTTATTGTTACGGCAGGACTGTGGTCGGAAAAGATTGATTTTGCTTCATTCAGGAATAAATTTTCAGCTGAGGAGGAAACCGATAATTCGCCTGCCGAAGAAGCCGACAGTAAACATGATCCGAGGCTCAAGCTTAATTTAAGTCTAATAAGTGACAGCATCATATTAGGTAATTTCAGGGCCTCACTCTTCGAAGGAAATATTACATATATGCCCGGGCTAATGGATATTACCTCATTCAGCATGAACACCCTGGGAGGCTCACTGGCAGGTAATGCTGTAATCTCAGGGCTACGGGATGATCCATACGAGGTAAGGGGCTGGTTCAATATCGAAAATATAGATATAAGTGAAACATTTTCCGTATTTAACAACTTCAGGCAGGATTATATAAAGTCAGAAAATCTCGAAGGCAAGCTTACGGGTGATATAAGTCTTTCTGCCACAACAGATAAGCAGCTCAGAATCAATAAAAAAGACCTGGCATTAAATGGTGAATATTCCATACATAATGGCCGGCTCGTTGACTTTGAGCCGGCATATAAACTCTCCAGGTTCATAGAATTGGAAGAACTCGAGAGGATTGAGTTTTCCAGACTTGAAAATGAGCTGATAATCAATGATGAGGTGGTTACAATACCCAAAATGGATATCAGCTCATCCGCCTTCAATATTTCATTGGAGGGAAATCATTTCTTCAACGGTAATTATGAATACCACCTGAAAGTCTTATTATCCGAATTACTCAGTAAGAAGAAAAACTCAGCGGTCAGTGAATTCGGGCGCATTGAAGATGACGGACTCGGTCGCACTTCTCTTTACCTCAAGATAAACGGTGACAGGAGGGGGTCAAGGGTATCGCATGACACTGAGGCTCTGCGGGCACAGATAAAAGATGATCTCAGGAGGGAGAAGAAAACAATAAAATCCCTTTTGCAGGAAGAATACGGTTTATATGCGGGCGACTCCCTAACCGGAATAGATACCGGGGCTTCCCGGAGGTTCAGGATTACATGGGAGGAAACAGATTCCATCAGGACCCAGGTGGAAGAATCAGGTGAAAAAAAGCTACCTTTAATAAGGTTATTCAAAAAAAAGGATAAAAAGAAAGAACAATCTGAAAAGAAATAAGCAGGCAGATTTGGACATATACAGGAGAAAAAGCATCTGGAAATTTTTATTGCTGGTATTTGCTGTCATTATCGGCCTTGGATCATTATTGTATACCAACAACCTGGTCAATGATCTCAAGAATGAAGAAAGAAAAAAGGCAGAATTACTGGCACGCACCTGGCGCAGGCTTATTAACAGTAGCCAGGACGAAGAATATATAGGATTCCTTTTTTCCATAATTGAAAACAATACAACAATACCTGTAATCCTGGCTGATGAAAATGACAATATAATCGGTCATCATAATTTTGACACACTTAAACTGAAAGATCCAGGCTACCTGCCGGGTCAGCTGGAAAGGCTGAAGGAAAAAAGCGAGCCCATAACAATTGATTACGGGGATGGTTCCAAAAATTATATATATTACAAGGACAGCATTATACTCACCCGTCTAATTTATTATCCCTATGTACAGCTCGCTGTTATCATTATGTTTATACTAATAGCCTACATAGCTTTCAGTATGTCGCGCAAGGCCGAACAGAACAGGGTTTGGGTGGGTATGTCCAAAGAGACAGCTCACCAGCTTGGTACACCAACGTCCTCTCTGTCAGCATTGTCTGAAATAATAAGCATTAAATATCCGGGTAGTAATATTTCCATAGAATTGAACAGGGACGTTGAACGTCTTGAGAAAATAACCGAAAGGTTTTCAAAAATAGGCTCCGTACCGGAACTGGAGGATGAGAATATACTTGAAGTAATAAATAACAGCCTGGAATATCTTAAATTAAGGTCGAGTTCGAGGATTACTTTCAGCATCAAACATGATATACCCAAAGACACTACCATACCTCTTAACAGGCCTCTTTTTGAATGGGTAATAGAAAATGTTTGCAAAAATGCTATTGATGCGATGAACGGTAAAGGCAGCATCCTTATTAAGCTTTTTCTAAATGACGATCATCTTGTAATAGATATTTCCGACACCGGAAAGGGTATCCCAAAATCAGCACAGAAAAATATTTTCAAGCCAGGCTACACAACAAAATCAAGGGGATGGGGACTGGGCCTGTCTCTCTCGCAAAGAATAATAGAATTATACCACGGTGGAAAGATATTCGTTAAGCACTCAGAACCCGCAAAAGGCAGCACTATCAGGATTATCCTCAAGACTAAATAATAATTATCTTTGCCCTCCATAATTATGAACCTTAGAAGATCTGACATAGAAATATTGGCTCCGGCCGGCTCCCATGAATCGCTCATGGCTGCAATACAGGGCAAAGCAGATTCTGTGTATTTTGGTGTTGAACAGCTTAATATGAGAGCACGTTCATCATTTAATTTCACTGAAGCAGATCTACCCGCTATAGTTAAGCTATGCCGTGAGCATGGTTTAAAAAGTTATCTCACCCTCAATGTTATTATTTACGACGGTGAGATAGACCAGATGAAAAGGATAATCGATACGGCTGCAGAAAGCGGTGTTTCGGCAATAATAGCCTCTGACCTGGCAGCTATACAATATTCCAGGGAAGCCGGACTGGAAGTACACCTCTCTACCCAGGTAAATATCAGTAATATCCATGCCCTGGACTTTTTCTCCCGCTGGGCCGATACCATTGTTTTGGCCAGGGAGCTGAATCTCACACAGGTGAGGCAAATATATGATGAGATCATTAATCAGGATATCAGGGGTCCATCAGGTAAACATGTAAGGATTGAAATGTTTGCTCACGGGGCCCTCTGCATGGCTGTCTCAGGCAAGTGCTACCTTAGCCTGCATGAAAATAACAAATCTGCAAACAGGGGTAATTGTTATCAGACCTGCCGGAAGTCATATACAGTAAGGGAAAAAGAAAGCGGCTATGAGCTGGATATTGATAATGAATATATCATGTCACCCAAAGACCTGTGCACCATAGGTTTTGTAAACAAGTTGATTGATGCCGGTGTACGGGTGCTTAAAATAGAGGGCAGGGCCAGGTCGCCCGAATATGTAAAAACTGTGTCTGAATCATATAATACAGCTGTTGAATCAGTTATTGATGGAAGTTACGACGGTAAGCTCATAGATAAGCTCACGGCCAGGCTTTCCACTGTCTTTAACAGGGGATTCTGGGATGGCTATTATCTTGGACAGAGAATGGGAGAATGGAGTCATAAATACGGTTCCAGTGCCACAAGGAGAAAGATATACCTGGGGAAGGTGGTCAACTATTTCACCAGGTTGGGGGTAGCTGAAATAAAACTTGAAACAGGAAGTCTCAAGAAGGGGGAGGAAATACTCATTATCGGGCCAACCACCGGTGTGATTGAATACAGGGTGGACGAATTAAGGGTTGACGACAGGTTAGTGGACCGGGCAGGAAGGGGTGAATCATTTTCCATACCGGTGAGAACCTTCCTGAGACGTTCCGATAAAATATACAGGTGGGTTAATGCTGAAGATATCAGACAGCAATAGCACCTTTGTCGATCCGGTCTGCCAGCATTCTTACCTTAAGGGCATTTTCGAGCGGATCATCAGAAGGCGAATCAACAAATATCACTTTTTCTTCGGGCCTTTGAGATAAGCCATAGCGGTATGCTTTATCATAATATTTTAATACAATCTCAATTGCAGTATCCAGGTTATTTTCCTTTATAGCATCTATAGCTGTTTTTGTATTGGCTCCGCCCAGCTTTTGGGATATCCTTAGGACAGAGTCAATCAACTTGTCATGTGCAAACTTGCCATACTCTTCCCTTAACCTGGGTATACGCGTCTGGATATCCGGCATCAGTGCAATAACATGAGATTCTTTCATCAGCCCGAAAAAACTTTCCGGTATGTTCACCGATCCTATATTATGGCTTTCGTCTTCAACAAATAATCTCCGGCCGGAGTTGTGCTTTCTCAATGCGTCATGGAGCAGGTTGGCAAAATGTTCCGAACCCGGCTGGTGCCCCTGTCCCAGGGCTCCAAAAGCCGATCCTTTATGAGATGCCAATCTTTCGAGATCAACCACCTGCTCACCCATGCGGGAAAGTTCAGACAGGATGGCCGTCTTACCACTCCCGGTCAATCCGCCAAGTATAATTATTTTCCTGGGTTTCCCTAGTTCTGAAAGGATATAATTCCTGTAAGCCTTATATCCGCCTTCAAGCCTTACACATTGAATATCTGCATTTGAGAACAGCCAGGCCATGCTTTCCGAGCGACTTCCTCCCCGCCAGCAATAGAGAAGTAACTTCTTGTTTTTCCCTGCTTTCTTCAGGCCCTCTTTCAGGAGATAACTCATTTTAGGCCCCACGATATCAAGGCCTTCGCTTATTGCGGCGAGCCTGTTAACCTGTTTGTAGAGTGTGCCTACCCTTGCTCTTTCCTCGTCACTGAAAAGAGGGATATTGAAAGACCGGGGTATATGTCCCTTATTATATTCTGCCGGGGTTCTTACATCAATGACAGGTATTGACCCCGATAATTCAATGAATTGTTGTGCTCCGGTTTTTACAGGATAATTTCTCAACTCAGTCAGAAAAATATTTAATTAATATCTCCCTTATATCTTCCTGCCTGACCGGCTTGGAGATAAACTGTTTGATACCTGCTATTTCTGCCTTAGTGGCTGATTCATCGGTACTGTCAGCACTCAGGGCTATGATAACAGTACCGGGAGATTTTTCCAGTATCTTTTTTGCCGCTGTATACCCGTCCATCTCTGGCATAATGAGGTCCATAAAGACGATATCATAATTCTTTTTGACCGCTTTTTCAACTCCTTCCTTTCCGTCCTTCGCCAGGTCAGCCTTATAGCCAATACTTTTCAGTATGGTGGCAGCAACCTTCTGGCTGATAAGGTTATCTTCCACTACCAGGATATTCAGATCCTCCTTAAGCTTACCTGAGGAAACCGGTTTGGTGATTTTTTCCAGATTGGGGAAGCTTTCCATTATAATATTAAGTAATTCACTGCCGGCAAACGGCTTCACCAGGTAATGATCAATGCCATAATGTATGCATCTTGCATAATTACCTCTCATATCATTGGAGCTAACCATGAGTATCATAAAACTTACGGAGAGCTTATTCTCCCATAAGACTTTTGCCACCTCAAAGCCATCAAAATCAGGTGTATCCAAAATAACTATCATTTTATACCTGTCTTCTACCTGTTCAAGGTTAGATTTAATGAGACTTACGGTCTGTTTTTGCCAGCTTGTAACATAAGTGGCCAGCCCGAATTTATGAAGCGTGGTAAGAAGTTCTTCGTCCCTCTTGCGTGTTCCGCTTATTACGAGAGTTTTAATCTCAGAAAATCGTTTTACCTTCTCAGCACCATATTGCTTATCCATCCTGATATTCGAATATACCTTGATGTTGAATTCAAAGCGGGCGCCCCTGGCTTCCGGATCGTCAGATATGCCCGACGGTGTGGATATTTTCAGGCTTCCACCCATCATTTCAATAAGCTGCCTGGCTATAATACTTCCCATGTCATTGCTTCCATGCCGTGATAAATCCTCGTCTTCAGGCTCAGCATAATCACTGGAAAGTTTTTCCAGGACAGCATTGTCATAGCCCGTGCCGGTATCTCTTAAATCAAAATTCAGTGATACAATACCCTTGCCGGCGTTTTCAGCACTCACATTAAGCCTTACTTCCCCTCTCGCCGTATGCTGAAGTGATAAGGCAAGTAAATTTGTTATCACCTGCCTTAACCTGACAGGATCCCCTATTACACTTTCAGGAACCCTGTCATCTATTTTCAAGCTCAGTTTTACTTTTTCTTTTACAAGAGTATTTTCAACCCTGAAACAGTATTCTATCTCTTTTCGTGCATCAAAGGGAATTTCATCCAGTGCCACATCACCTTCCTCAATCTTTGAAAAATCAAGAATATCATTGATGATCTCCTGTAGCTGGTCAGCAGAATTTTTTACCAGGTTTATAATTTTCATGGTCTCCGGATCAACGTCTTTTTTAGTCAGCATATCAACCATGCCTATTATACCATTGAGTGGTGTCCTGATCTCATGTCCTATTTTTGTAATGAACTCGGTTTTTACTTCCCTGGCCCTGGCTTGCTGTTTGCGGGCTTCTTCCAGCAAGGTAACATCCATCAGTACACTCATGATTGCTTCCTCACCCCGGTAAGGTACAGTAATGTCTTTTCTGTATAAGACTGTGTCAATACCCTGTTTCTTAATAATCATAAACTGGTTTGGCTCATAACCCGGTCCAAGGTTCTTTGCAAAAAACAATCCCTGCCCCGAGTGCTCGGTTTCAGGCATTATTTTTCCTTCCATTTCTTTTTCGCCATGGTAATTAAACATTAAGGCAGCACTTTCATTGGCTTTCAGGACTTCATTATCTTTATTAATAACAACTACCCCAACCGGCATTAATTCTATGAGCCTGATAAAAGTTTGTTCCGATTCTTTTAAGCGTGTTTCTCCGTAAGCCTGCTTTTTGATATACCTGCGATATACAAGTATGAGGAGTGTGATCAAGACAATGGTAAGCGAAACTATCAATAATGAATTGCGGATGATATATATCTGGTAAAAGTCGGCAGGTGCGGAAAATACCATGCCAAAATCTCTTCTTAGCAATTCTACGGTGTAATATGAAGAAATTACCTTCCTTCTATTACCATCAACATTTATGGCATGTTCTATGTTGCTGTTGATGCCCTCGTCGATATCTTCATTGATCCGCCTCAGGTTCCTGATTTCAATATTATCGATATTAGCCCTGTTGCTTATATTATCATCATAATAGTTTGAAAGCACAACCTCTCCGTCCTCATTTATCAGCCATTGAAACTGTTGATCTTCAACCTTGTACTTACGGAATAAACTGCTGAAGTATTTGATGTAATCAACTGTTACTATCATATTGCCTGTTAATTCGTCCTTATCATCGTAGACCGGCAATATAAAGTCCCATTTATTCCTGTTGGGTTCCAGCCTGTCCCTCTTCAGCAATTCCTTCTGATCCTGGGCAAGGTATGTATTAGATATCCATTCATCATTTTCAAGGTCTTTATACAACATAAAAACCTGGGATTCCTGGCCATTATACTCTATTGTTTCAACAAAATTATCATACTTGCTATAATAGAATTTCAATTCCTCTACCACCCTGTCTTTAATACCCTGGGCCTCGTCATTGAAAAAATCCGAAAGCCGGGCCTTCATTATTATCTGGTTGAGGTCACTCTCAAATGTAATATTAGCGTTATTAACTTCCGAGCCTATTATGGCGACCTGCTGTCCCAGGAGGTCTTTAACATAATTGATCTGTTTATTATACAGATTTCTATAATAAACAAAATTGATAAGTAAAATCAACAGGATCAATATTACCGTAAGAATAGTAAGTCGCTTCATAAAAATATTGTCGTTGTAATATTTTTTAAAGATAGATTATTTTAAAAACAAGAAAGAATTTATCTGTACTTTGAATTATTGTCCTCAAATATCTTAAGGTAGTTTCTATACCTGAACTCTTCAATTTGTCCTTCTTTCACCAATCTTTTTACTTCACAGCCAGGCTCATTTATATGCAGACAGTTATAATACTTGCATTTATCCGATACCCTGAATATCTCCGGGAAGAAATGGTATATTTCTTCCTTGTCCATATCAATAAGTCCGAAACCTTTAATGCCCGGTGTATCAATAATATATCCACCTATACCTAAAGTGTGCATTTCGGCAAAGGTGGTGGTATGCTTTCCTGTCTTGTGATATCCTGATATATCTTCTACCTTGATATTACAGGAAGGTTCTATCCTGTTTATAAGGCTTGATTTACCCACGCCTGAATTACCTGCCAGGAGAGTCACCCGGTTCTTAATCATTTCCGCTAGCATATCAATGTCATCATCATTGAATAGTGATGCGCTGCATGTTTCGTAGCCTATCTTACGGTAAACTGATAAGAGGTATTCTTTCTTATCATGAAGACTATCTGAATATATATCTGTTTTATTAAACACGATCTTAACGGGTATGCCGTATGCCTCAGCTGTCACCAGGACCCTGTCAATAAATTCAGGGTGTGTTTCAGGTTCTTTAAGGCTTGCCATTAAGATAAGCTGATCAATATTAGCAGCTATTATCTGTGACTCTTTTGACAGTTTTGAGGCTTTTCGGATGATGTAATTTTTTCTTTCTCCAATTCCTGTAATTATACCAGTACCTCCTTCTCCCATTATTTCATAAAAGACATGATCACCGACTGCAACAGGATTGGTTGTTCTTATACCTTTAATACGGAATTTACCTTTGATAACACAATCGATAATATTACCCTTTTCATCAGCCACCTTGCACCTATTGCCGGTAGATTTTACTACCAGACCTTTCTTAACATCCTCCTTCATGGTTTTGTAAATATCCCCTATTCTTCTTACTCCCTGGTAAACAAGGGGGGGTGCATTTCATCAAATTCCGTTTCCTCCTGGTATTTACTTGCTGCAAGTAAAACACTTGCTTCGTCAAAGAGGTTTCCTATAAAGCATATACTGGTAGGGCTGTTTTCTTCATCGAAACCATTGGGGACAACCACGCATGGGTGGCCGGTCAGATTAGTAACTAACAACTGGTTACCCCTGAAGCTCGGTGTGATAATGACATCATAGTCTTTCATCAGCTGTTCCATTTGCTCCATAAGCAGAGTTCTGTAGCGATTTGCCTGTATATATTCAACCGCCGGTATGAAACGAGCCGACCTGAAGGTATTTGGCCAGCTGCCGTCTTTCTGTGCGGTAAGCAGTGAATCACGCCCGCTTCTTGTCAGTTCATCAAAGGCAGCTGCTGCTTCAGCATATAAAATAATCCGGAGGCTTCTCAGGGGTATATCCTCAAACTCCATTTCAACGGGTATCAGTTCCACTCCCATCCTGTTAAATACCGTAAGCACTTCAAGGTCATTGGGCTGGCTATCATAATCGCCTTTAAATTGATTTTTCAGGTAGCCTATCTTAAGTTGCTTTATATCAGTATTAAAATTATAATTAAATGCCCTGTCAATAACTGTGCGATCGATACCATCGGGTCCCCTGATAACGTCGAAAACAAGGGCACAGTCATCTGCCGATCGGCATATGGGGCCTATTTTATCCATGCTCCAGCAGAGTGCCATGGCTCCTGCCCGGCTTACCCTTCCGAAAGTAGGCCGCAGTCCTGTTACACCACATCTTGTTGAAGGTGATACTATTGATCCCAGTGTTTCAGTGCCAATGCTGAATGCTACCAGTCCTGCCGCTGTGGCAGATGCTGAGCCTGCAGACGAACCACTTGATCCCTGCTCGGGGTTCCATGGATTACGTGATATACCACCATACCAGACATCTCCCATTGCCAGTGCACCCATTGAAAGCTTGGCCACCAGGACCGCCCCTGCTTCTTCAAGTTTTTTAACTACCGTGGCAGTCTGATTAATCACCTGTCTTTCATAAGGCTTTGCCCCCCATGTTGTCCTGTATCCTTCCACGGCCAGGAGGTCTTTCACCCCGTAAGGTATACCGTGAAGCGGTCCCTTATAATTGCCATCTGCAATTTCCCTGTCGGCTTTTTCTGCCTGTTCAAGGGCAAGATTTTCTGTTATGCTTACAACGCAAAAGAGTGAATCACCGTATTTCTTCAACCTGTCAAGGTAGATTTTTGTTAGTTCAACCGAGCTTAAATCTCCATTCCTTATAAGCTGTGATAATTCTTCAACCGTAAGGAAAGCGATCTCCTCATCCCTCGCGGGACGCTTAACTTCACTCACGGGTACAGGATTAGCATATTCCTGAACGGGCTCCTCGTCAGGGTTGACAAGGGGTTGGAAAAGCAAGGCCGGTGAAACGCTATTATCCAGGCTGTAATTGCGCATCCTTTCATAGCTTTCAAGGTAATTCTTCAGGAATCCTTGCATCTGATTGTGTTCAGCCGTGTCAAAATCAATACCGATGAGATTTTCTGCATTAACAATCAGGGAATCGTTAAAATCGGGCAGCTTTTCTCTGCCACTGCCTTCACTGCCGGATTTATCACATGAAAAAAGTAAAACCGTAATTATAACGGCAAATGATAATAGGAAAATATTTTTCATAACTGCAGTTTTTATTTAACCGCAAAATACAAAAATCCATGGAATGATGGAACGTTGAATTGTTGAACTGTTTAATTGTTGAACTGGGTTTAAAATCTCCAATACTTCTATAAATTTTCAATTACGCGACCGACTTGCCCTGAGCTTGTCGAAGGGAGGGAGCAAATTACGCGACCGACTTGCCCTGAGCTTGTCGAAGGGAGGGAGCCAATTACGCGACCGACTTGCCCTGAGCTTGTCGAAGGGAGGGAGCAAATTACGCGACCGACTTGCCCTGAGCTTGTCGAAGGGAGGGAGCCAATTACTAACTTTCCGAGGCCATCAGGAAGAAGGGCTTCATCTCGAAGCTATGATAAAAAGGTCTGAGACGTTCTGTGTTGTAATAGTCCTTCACGCTCACCAGTTTCTTGGATGCTACCACCACATCGAGCGGTACATTGTCATACCTCCCGTTTTTAAGCACAACGAGCCTGCCGTGAATACCTTTCAGTATGAGGTCAAGGGCAAGGTTGCCAAATGCCATGGGGACAATGGAATCAAGGGCATCAGGATCCCCGCCCCTTACCATATAACCAAGTTTCTGGTTTATAATATTTATTGTTTTTCCCTTGTTATACTTTGCAGACAGATTTTTCAGTTCAATCGAAACCACATCGCCTATTCCGCCGAGCTTGGCATGTCCATAGGCATCCTTCTCACTGTTTTTAAAGATCATCTCACCTCCTTCGAACATTGCGCCTTCACTGATAAGTAAAACTGAATATTTACTCGGATTGGTATTCCTGTCTTCAACAAGCAGTTTTGCCAGGTGGTCAATTTTGAATTTATATTCAGGTATTACGCAGCGATTGGCAGCACCGGCCATGGTGGGGAGCATGGCGGTAAAACCGGCATAGCGGCCGAACACTTCCAGTACCATAAGCCTCTCATGTGATCCTGCCGATGTTCTGAGGCTGTTGGTCATTTGTATTGTACGCGTCACACAGGTACTGAAACCTATGCAATAGTCGGTACCCGGAACATCATTATCCATTGTTTTAGGAATAGCCACAACCTTCATTCCCTGCTTGTAAAGGTGGACGGCATAGCTCAGAGTGTCGTCACCTCCTATGGGTACCAGGTAATCAACACCCAGCCACTCCAGGTTTTTTATCACTTCGGGTGTGAGGTCATTCATCTCATCATTATATGTTTCCTGTAAATGATCGGGTAAGTCATTCTTTGGAATATGACTGGGCCTTGTCCTTGAAGTATGTAGAAAGGTTCCGCCTGTACGGCCCGCCTTATTAACAATATCATCCGTTAATACCTGGTAACAATTTTTGTTGTTGGCTTTTTTGTCCCTTTTAATCTCTATTAATCCGGCCCAGCCCCTCCTGAGCCCTATTACCTTGTAACCTTCACGGTTTGCCCTGATGGTCACTGCCCTGATAGCCGGGTTCAGCCCCGGTACGTCACCACCACCCGTTAGAATGGCAATTACTCCCTTTGTTGATTTCTGATAAGCCATAATTGTCTGTATTTTAAAATTATCCCCTTGCTAAACAGCCGGTAAAAATAAGGTATTTGTATTTAGTTCCAAAATAAATTAAGCAATGTAAAAGCACTTACAAAATTAAATAATATGAATGAACCAGGTTGATGTTTAATATAAGTAAATTGCATATTAAGTGAATAAAAAAAACCTAAATATTATTTTAACGTCAAATAGGTCTTTACCTTTGTTGAACGAAAATATGTAAGACGGCCATGAAACAATCTACAGTATTAATCACGGGAGGCACCGGCCTTGTTGGGCAGATCTTAATTGCTCTTCTTAACAATTCAGGCTATCGTGTGAGAATACTTACACGTGCTAAGCGAAGCCTTGAAAATGCCGAAGCATACAGATGGGATATAGATTCCGGCTATGTTGAAGCTGATGCTGTTGAAGATGTCGATCATATAATACACCTTGCAGGTGAAAACATAGGCAAGGGTCGATGGACAAAATCCAAAAAAAAGTCAATTCTTGGAAGCCGTACTGCTTCAACAAGACTGCTCTTTGATGTTATTGAAAAAAGAAACCCGGCTTTAAGATCATTTACCAGTGCCTCAGCTACAGGATACTATGGTGCCGTTACCAGCGATAGGATATTTAACGAAAAAGACCCTCCCGGGGATGATTTTTTAGCAAAAGTATGTGTTCAATGGGAGGAAGCAGCAGGCATGTTCCGTTCCGGTGGTTACCGCACAACTATAGTCAGGACAGCTCCTGTTCTTTCAAAAGAGGAAGGTATTCTGGCAAGGGTATTACCAACGATAAGCCTGCGCTTTTCGCCCCTCTTCGGTAAGGGTAAGCACTACTTCCCGTGGATACATATTGATGATCTGTGTGGTATCTATCTTAAAGTGTTGGACGACAACAATATTGATGGTGTTTATAATGCTGTTGCGCCCGAAGACGTTACCTATAAAGATTTTATCAGCACCCTGTCCAGGGTAAAAAAACAGAAGATCTTAATGCCTCCCACTCCTGAATTACCATGGAAAATTTTATTCGGTGAAAAATCTATCACCCTACTCGAGGGAAGCAGGGTGTCAGCAGACAAGATCATCAATGCGGGCTATGAATTCAAATACCCTGAACTGCATAAGGCCCTGAAGGAATTGATAAGCAATTAAGTAGAGGCTGCTCGGTTCGCATTTCGCCTCTCGTCTTTCGCATATCGTATCTCCTTCATCGTCCGCCTATCTGCATCTCCCTTACCCTGAAGGTGGGTGACGCAAATGTATCGTTCATATCGATATCCCTACCCATCATGTCAATGTCATTCAGGATATCCGATGCTCTGCCGGCAATGGTCAGTCCTTTCACCGGGTGTACAATATTACCGTTTTCTATCCAGAAGCCACTGGCCCCTCCACTAAAATTCCCATTAACCGGGTTAATCCCGTAACCCGTCAATCCTTTAAGCAGGAGGCCCCGGCTGGTTGCTGCAATGATCTCATTCCTTGTATGGTTACCCTTAAGCAGGTATACATTATGTGTGCCGATTCCGGGCAGTGATGTAAATCCCCTCCTGGAAGCATTTCCTGTGCTTTTTGTACCGGCACGCGTGGCGGCATAGGTATTATAAATAAATGATTTCAGCACTCCATTTTCGACCAGTGTGTTTTTAATTGTAGGTACACCTTCACCATCGAATGGTGCACTGGCCATCCCTTTTTCCTTTGTTCCGTCATCAATTATTGTAAGCAGGCTTGAAGCAAATTGTTTATCCATGGAATCTTTCAGGAAGCTTGCACCCTGCAATACCCTTTCACCATTAAGTGCACCGATAACACCTCCCAGCAGTGAACGCCCTACATCGGGATCAAAAATAACTGCAGCTTTCTGTGTCCTTATCATTTCGGGATCGAGCATCTCATATGCATCCTTTGCAGCTTTTGCAGCTATCTCCTCCGGTGATTTAAGATCACTGAACTGGCGTCTCGAGCAATATTCACCGCCGGTGTTTTTCTGATCTCCTTTCTCTGCAACCACGCTTACACCCACACCGCAGCCCCCGGATCTATAAGATTTTGACAGGCCGCGGGAATTGGCAATAAAAACCTCGCTTTCTGATTCACTGTAGCCTGAGCCCGAGCTTTTGCTTATCCTCTGATCGCTCATTGCCAGTTTTTCAAGCTGCAAGGCCATATTAATTTTTTCTTTCATGGGAATACCGGCAATAGCTGGATCATATAATCCCTCTATTTCTGTCATCCCTTTTTCATCGGGCAATATATTATTCTCGTCCGGGCTGGTTAACCTGGCAAAAGCAATAGCTCTTTTTATAGTATCTTCCAGGGCTTTATTGCTAAAATCATTACAGTGACTAAAGCCCATTTTATTTTCAACAAAGACCCTGAAGCCCACCCCGTGTGATGAAGCTTCTTTGATGGTCTCTATCTCCTTATTCAGCACCTCGATGCTCAGGTTACGACTTGACTGGATATATACCTCGGCTTCATCAGCACCATGTTTCAGGCATTTATCAACCAGTTGTACGCTTAGATCTTTATAATTCATTTTTATCTTCTTTTTAGTCATTAATAAAACTGAAAATGTTTATCAGGCTTTTGAGCCTCCTACATTGATACCGCGTATTCTTACTGTAGGTTGTCCTGCATCCACTTCTGCAGACTGCCCTTTACCGCAGATGCCGGGACCAAAAGCAAGATCATTGCCCACTGCATCAATGTTTGATATTACATCGAGGCATGATCCGATAAGTGTAGCGCCTTTAACAGGTTTTGTCTTTTTGCCATTTTCTATAATGTAAGCTTCACGGCAGGTAAAATTAAAGACACCGGTAACGGGATTCACACTGCCACCGCTCAGGCTCTGAACATAAAGGCCATTTTTGGTGGATGCTAGAATATCTTCCGGTTCTGAATCGCCGTTAGCTATAAATGTATTTGTCATCCTTGGTATCGGAATATATTTAAACGACTCCCTTCTACCGTTACCTGTTCTTTCCATCCCCAGTTGCTTTGCACTCAGTATATCTGTCATATAACCTTTAAGCACTCCCTTTTCTATCAGAACATTTCTCTGGCATTGGGTTCCTTCGTCATCAAAATTAATTGTGCCCCTTGCATTTGGTATTGTCCCGTCATCAATCATTGTAAACACATCGCTGGCCACTTTCTGTCCCAGTTTACCGGTAAATGCACCGATACCTTTCGCAATATTATCTGCTTCCAGGGGGTGACCTACGGCTTCATGTACAAGCACGCCGCCCCAGCCATTCTGCATAACCACATCCATCATTCCCGCCGGTGCCTCTTCGGCGTCCAGCATGGCTATTGCTTCACGTGCAGCGGTTCTTGATACTTCTTCAGGAGTAAGCTCATCGAACATTTCAAAACCACTGTGGCGACTGAGTCTTTCTCTTGATAGGTGCCTGGCATTGCCATCATCACTCATTGTCTGCACTATGAAGAAAAGCAAAGGCAGTTCATCACGCAGGTAGGTACCCTCGCTGTTGGCAATAACCCTGCCCCTTATTTCGTCATAATAGCTTATCATAGCCATCTTTATCCTTTCATCATAATCCATTGCAGCCTGGTCGGCTCTTTGCATTATTTCTATCCTTTTTGGATCGGTAATATTTTTCAGTGGCTGTTCAACCGTTATGAAACTTTTTCTTGATTTTTCACTTACATCCACCGGTGCTGTTGATCCCCCTTCACTGGCTACATATGAGGCCACCCTGGCTGCCCTTAGAAGGTTATCCAGATTAATGTCATCCGTAAAGGCATAGCCAGTTTTATTGCCGGCAATTACCCTTACTCCTGCGCCCTGGCTTATTCCATATAGGCCACTTTTGAATTTGGATTCTTCCATGACGATATTTCTCGAAGTGCGGTTTTCAAGGTAGACCTCGGCAAAGTCACCTCCCTTATTCAATGCTTCTGCAATTACCTTATCCAGTGTCTCTTTATCAAGGTCAAGACCAGGTCCAGGTATACCCTGCCTTTTGCAGGAAGTAAGCTGTGCGAGTAATGCGGGAGTTGTCGCAACAAGAAGTCCACCTTTCATACTTAACTCCAGGAACTTTCGCCTCGGAATATCCCTGACAAAGTATTTTTTTTCATTCATAGTATTATGGGTTTAAAAATTATTTATTACTGATCGGTGTTAAATTCATCCTGAAAATTATTCAAAAAATCCCAGAATGCATATAAGTGCACAACATTTAACATTATTTAGCTTTCTTATCACTGATATCCTCGAACCGTGAAATAATTAATGCTCCACAACTATCACTGAATACATTGGCTGTTGTTCTGAACATATCCAGTATCCTGTCAACAGCCAGTATTATGGCCACTCCTTCAAGGGGCAGGCCAACGGCACTGAGTATTATTGACATCATCACCATACCGCTCATCGGTATGCTGGCTGCACCAATGGATGCAAGAACTGCTGTTATCGCAATCGTCAGCTGTGCCGTAAAGCTCAGATCAAAACCATATACCTGGGCAATAAAAATAGTAGCCACACATTCATAAAGCGCCGTCCCATCCATATTCATTGTGGCACCAATGGGAAGGACAAAGCCGGCAGCTCTTTTCGAGGCACCCGACTCTTCCGTTGTTGCCTTCATGGTAAGTGGCAGGGTTACTATTGTTGAGCATGTTGTAAAGGCAGTGAGGAGGGCCGGGATCATGCCCCTATAATGTTTCACGGGATTTTTCTTTGCCAGTACCCTTAACAGCAAGGGCAAGGTAATAAACATGTGTATCGACAGTCCGGCAAGCACTATAAGAAAATAAAAGCCCAGGGATTTGAAAGCAGAGAATCCCGTTTCTGCAACTATTTCCGTTATTATTCCAAAAACTCCCAGGGGAGCCGACCATATAATGAAGGTGGTCATTTTCAACATTGCCTCAAAAGCAGCATCGAAGACATTCTTCAGCAGGTCGCATTGTTGAGGCTTAAGCCTGGTAATGAAAAATCCGAAAAGGATAGAGAAAAAGATGACTGGCAAAACATCGCCTGTTGCCATGGCCCGTATTGGATTTTCAGGGATGATATTCAGAAGTATATCACCAAGTCCCTGTTCAATAGCTTCTATACTATCTGGATCAGCTTCCAGGCCTATCTCTGCTCCTTCACCGGGCTTGAAGATATTAACCAGGGTCTGTCCGGTAATAATTGCAATGAGGCTGGTCATTACATAATATCCCAGTGTTCTGAGACCTATCCTCCCCAGTCCGTGTGCCGTCCCAACCTGCACCACCGCACTGATGATTGATGTAACCACAAGGGGTATGATAGCCATTCTCAATAACCTGAGAAATATCTTGGCCAGGGGTTCAACATAAGGCACAACAGGCTCTCCAACTACCGCCCCTGTGATGATACCGAGGATAAAGCCTCCGAATATCCAGAATGTCAGTGTGTATTTCCCGGTCTTTGGCATTTATTCAATAACAAACTCTTTTGCGCTAAGCACACCACCCCTGGTTGAAGAAACAGTTGCTTCCCCTCTTATCTCTCCTTCTTTATAGACCCTCACCGTGAATTCCTTGCTGTTGATACTTTCTCCTTCAGCATACCCGGCATCAAGGCTTATCGATGATTGAGCACCATCACCTCTTCCATACCTTCCGTAATAACGCCTTCTGCCTCCGTCTTCGTCACTTACTATTTTCATAACCGGGTCATCACCCTCTACCAGTGTCCTGTCAAAGCGTATTGTAACCTGGTCTTCCCGCACTATCTTCACCAGGTGTGCTTGTTTAAGTGCAGTTGGTAATTTGCCTGTATTTCTGTATATTACAGTTATCCTGTAATCCGTCGAATCCTTTTTGTAGGACCTCACCTTTTTAATTTCAATGTCTTCCCATTCCAGCATGGGCAGGTGCTTCACCATCTCCAGATTAAAAAGAGCCTGGTTTCGGGCCCATGGCAGAAGATGTTTTGCCGGGGGATTTTGCGAGAAGAATTTTGGATGAAAACCACCTATTTCCACCGTACCGTAATAGGGGTGCTCAGCCTCAGTCCACTCAATAAAACCATCACCGTCATTTTCTTCTTTATCCCATCTTAATAGATCAATATCGTCTATATCGTCGTCCTCATCATAGTCTTTGTATCTTGCACCGTTCCATAATTCATCGCCGTACCATATTGCCCCGTAGTACCAGTAACCGAAATCTGGCCCGTGACCGAAGAGCGGATTGCCTCTTCCGTAATCCTCGTAGACGTCCCCGGCTCTTTCATATCCCGTTATTTCTTTACCTACTTTATCAAAATATTCATACCACTCAAGATCTTCTTCATACATCCTTTCATCTGAAGGAGATGTTGAAGGTGGTCTCAGGTGCATGGGCACCCTTGTATCCATTGAATTGACAATATAAACATTTGGATGAGCCAGGAGGAAGGTCACAACAGATCTTGTTTCCGTTTCACTCAAGGGATATTCACCTGCCCCGTATTGAGTGAATCCCCTGCCAGTGGCTTCTACCTCCCTTTCCGGCCTCCAGTTCTCTGGATAGTTCCTGTGTAAATCCAGGCCCCCGATGCCATCTTCATTGATTTCACCATCCATGTCATTGTCAATGCCTTCTGATGCAAGCATATAGTCCCCTTCACCCGTTGGCACTCTCTTCATTATTCTCCCCGTAGGATCGTCCGGATCAAGAATCATATTCCCTTTCTCATTATCTTTCCATCTCATTCTAAGTATGATACCATCACCGTTAATGTCATCGGGCGGGTCCTCATCCAATAGTCCGTCATTGTCATTATCGGTTGGCCTGACGGTACTGCGGTTGCTCTGGGCAGTATGTATGTAAAGATTATGCCCGTCGGGGTTATTAATGGGCCTCAGGTAAAAGGTGAATTTATCAAGCAAGCCGGTTATTTCAGGATCTTTGCCATATGAAGTCAGAAGGTGATCGGCAAGCCACATTACTGATTCAGCACTTGTTATCTCGCCGCTGTGCCGGTTGCCTTCAAAAAACGCTGCAGGTTTATCGGTGTGTTTGCCTGTTTTACTGTTCGTTACTGTCATTTGAAGAATTGGCCTTCCCTCATAACTTTCGGCTACCTGGTAAAGATCAACAAGTTCAGGGTATTCACTAGACCATCTTATCATCCATTCATTCATCACATCAGCCGAATGGTAGATGTCGAAAGTCAATTCTTCCCCGGCAACATATTCCACATCGCTATGTTTAACCTGGGGAAAAAAACTTTGTCCGTGCCTGTAACCGGCGACTGTATATACCGTATCATTTGCGTCCGATTCAGGCCATACTGCCTTTTTCAAGGCTTTGTATTCCTGGCATAATATATTATTGGCCACAAATAGCAGGCTAACAAAAAAAAGAATTTTTTTCATAGGTATAGATATTAGGGCGTTAAACATAAACTACTTAAAAGTACCATTTTCCGTTCAACAAAACCTAATTGTGTGAATGTTTTTGAACAGGACAGGTAATATGGTCAACCTCTTGAAGAGATCATTTCAAGTTTATCAATATCTGCAATTTTAATTGATTTACCCTGCAACTGTATTATTCCTTCCTTCCTGAAATCCGAAAGTGTCCTTATCACATTGGCAGTGCTCATACTGATATAATTGGCTATCTCCTTACGGGAAACAGGCAGGTCAAAGAACATTGAGTGATATATTTCCCTGGAAAAATATAAAAGAATATAAGCCACTCTCCCGGCGAGGTTCCTGTTTCGTATATCAAGGGTCTGCAATATGATTTTGTCTGTTATCTCCGAAATCTTTGTCATCAGCTCAAGGGCAAAATTACCATGGCTGAGCACCAGGGAACGTATATAATCAAATTTAATACTGCATATCACCGAATCCTCTATCGCTGCAACGGAATACTTATATGTCTCCTGTGAGAATATGCTTATATTGCTTACAAATTCAAAAGGTTTTGTGATTGCTATTATTTGCTCAATACCCGATGGTGATTCCTTATATACTTTCACCAGCCCGCTTTTGAGGTATTTAAACTCCTGGATAGGATCACCTTCTTTATGAATGAGGCCTCCCTTATTATAGGAATATTCCCTGTGGAAATCACACAGCGTCATAATTTCGGATTCCGCCAGGGTTGAAAATGCCACATTGCGAAACTGGCATTCACTGCACTGGCATTTTTCTATGTCAATCATAATGGCCTGTCAATTTATTAATGCAAAGTAACCTATATTTAAATATCTTTAAAGACAATTTTGTTCAGTTTTTATGCCATTGCTTTTTTTCTGATTATTTTGCCGGCTCTTAAAATGTAAGCAGAATAAAATATGTCTTCCGATCAAATGATTTACAGAACTGATTACCACGCACACACTTATTACAGTGATGGGCATGCCAATCCGGAGGATTACATTTTCAGGGCCCTTGAAATAGGCCTTTCTGAAGTTGGGATATCTGATCATCTCACTCTTACTGATGAGCAGCAGGATTGGAGCATGCAGTTATCCGCACTGGATGAATATATTGACCGCATAAATAAACTCAAGGAATCGGTAAGAGGAATAAAGGTAAAACTGGGGCTTGAAGTTGATTATTTTCCCGGTAAAGAAGAAAAGATATATAAGGCTATATCGAGACTTCCTCTTGACTATGTAATTGGAGCCGCTCATTTTATGGGTGAATCCACCGTTGACCTGGGACCGGAGTATTATGATGGTAAGGATATTGATTCACTTTTTGAATCTTACTTTAAGCTGATAGCCCGGGCGGCCTCTACCGGTTTATTTGATTGCATGGCACACCTTGATCTTGTAAGGATTTTCGGTTACCATCCGTCTTCTGATTCTGAATCCTTATACCGTTTTCTTGCACAGGAATTAAGTAATTCTGATGTGGCTTTTGAGATCAACACAAACGGAATGAACAAGCCTCTCAAAGATTTCTATCCTGACCGGAGGTATCTCCACATCTTCAGGGAAGAGGGAGTTCCCGTATGCGTAAATTCAGATGCTCATTATCCCCACAGGCTAGGGCAGTATTTTGACGAGGCCTACACCCTTGTTAAAAAAGCAGGTTTTACCGAAATGGCCACTTTCCATGACAGAAAGATTGAAATGAGGAAGTTACCCTCTATGCTCTGATATATTTAGTATCTTTGACCCTTTATTATAAAAGCTATGAGAGCAGTAATACAGAGAGTAAGCAGGGCTTCTGTAAGTATTGAAGGGTCTGTCAGGACGGAAATAGGCAAAGGCCTCCTTGTATTGCTGGGCATTGAGGAAGCCGATGATGAAGGCGACGCCAGGTGGCTTGCCAATAAGATATACCAGCTCAGGGTATTTGACGACAGCCAGGGAATAATGAACCTTTCTCTTGGTGATATTGACGGAGAAAGTATTATTGTAAGCCAGTTTACCCTCCATGCAAAAACAAAAAAAGGAAACAGGCCTTCCTATATCAGGGCTGCAAAACCGGAAAAGGCTATACCCTTGTATAACATGTTCATTGATTACTTCCGGGAATTATCCGGCAAGCAGCCCGGAACCGGTGAATTTGGAGCTATGATGGAAGTAAGCCTTATTAATGACGGTCCAGTTACTATTATAATTGACACCAGGCATAAAGAATGAACACCAGGGAGCTAAAAAGATCCGTACTTTTCATCGCGGCCTTTTCAGCCTATATCACACCATTCATGGGTTCGGCAATAAACCTTGCTCTCCCTGCCATTGGTGAAGAACTGGAAGCCAGTGCCAAACAGCTTAACTGGGTAGTTACCGCTTATCTCCTGGGAACGGCAGTTTTTATGCTTCCTTTCGGAAGGCTGGGTGACATACTGGGCAGGAAAAAGATTTTTATATCTGGCCTTATCTTTTTTACCATCACCACCACCTGCGTGGTGTTTACAGGTAATATCCACACTTTTTTGATCTTCAGGGTTCTGCAGGGAGTCTCAAGTGCCATGATATTTGGTACAAGCATGGCTATTATCACTTCCGTTTTCCCCCCGGGGGAAAGGGGTAGAGCCATGGGAATCAGCATAACGGCCACTTATGCCGGACTCTCCAGTGGTCCCTTTCTGGGAGGATTGCTTACGGAATACCTGGGGTGGAGAAGTATTTTTGCCTTCATTGTACCTGTGGCAGCTATAGCTGCCTACCTTGCTTTCAGGAAGATACGCACTGAATGGTCAGAAGCGAAGGGTGAACGACTTGACATTCCCGGATCCTTATTACTGGGAGGCGGGCTGGTACTCACTATCCTTGGATTTTCCAGGATACCCGGCACAACAGGAATGATTCTTATAGTATCAGGCCTGGCAATGATGTCCTCATTCTTTGTTGTTGAAGGGAAGGCACGCTTTCCCCTCCTCGATATGAAACTGCTGACTTCAAACACTGTGTTCAGCTTTTCTAACCTTGCTGCCTTAATTCATTATGCCGCCACCTCGGGCATAGGCTTCTTTATGAGCCTTTACCTCCAGTACCTTAAGGAACTTGATGCAAGAACAGCCGGATTCATAATAATGACCCAGCCGGTTGTGATGGCCCTTTTTTCTGTCCCCGCAGGTAAATTATCTGACAGGAGAAATCCCGGACATATAGCTTCAGTGGGAATCGGCATGACTGCCATTGGAATTTTCGCCCTAACTTTTATTGACCAGTCAACATCATTGCTTTATATTATCGGTATCCTTGCTTTCAACGGGCTTGGTTATGCCTTTTTCAGTTCACCCAACTCGAATGCCATAATGAGCTCCGTGGAGAAAAAACACCTGGGCGTCGCCAGCGGTATGCTCGGTACAATGAGAGTGATTGGACAGACCACGAGCCTTGGCATTGCCATGATGCTTATTTCCCTGAACATGGGTGATCAGGATATTAAGCCCGAAAACTATGACCAACTTCTTAATACAATAAAAACAGGTCTTAGTATATTTGCAGTAATTTGTGTCATGGCAATATTTGCTTCACTGGCAAGAAACAAGAAATTAAACAACAGGTAACTATGAATAATGTATTCAAGGGAAAAAGCAAAGAAGACATACAGGTACTTATTTCTAGGCTTGAAGCAGACCTTAACCCGATAAATAACAGGAGGATGCTTGGGCTGCTCGATTTCACCAGCCTTAATGTAAGGGATAGTATCTCCTCCATTGAGGACATATGCGAAAAGTTAAATAACTATATGTATGCTTTCCCCGATCTTCCGTCATTTGCAGGTATTTGTGTTTATCCCCGCTTTGTGCCTGTCATAAAGAAAAATCTCGAGGTGGTCACCATACAAATTTCATCCGTGGCGGGCGGTTTCCCTGCCTCGCAAACCACAACGTCGCTAAAGATCGCAGAGGTCCGTGAAGCCCTGGAAGCAGGGGCAGACGAGATCGATATGGTAATGAACGTGGGTGAATTCTTACAGGGCAATCGTAATTATGTAAAAGATGAAATAGCTGCCATTAAAAAAATCATGAATGGAAAGAGACTGAAGGTAATTATTGAAAGTGGGGTGCTGTCAGATCCAGAACTCATATATGATGCCTCGATACTGGTAATGGAAGCCGGGGCCGATTTTATCAAAACATCCTCAGGAAAAGAAAAAGTATCCGCTTCCCTCGAAGCTGTATATGTTATGTGCCATGCAATAAAGAACTTCTACCATGCCAGTGGTAAAATGATCGGTATTAAACCTGCAGGTGGCATAGCAAATGCTGATGAGGCTGTTGAATATTACTTGCTGGTTGAAATGCTTCTGGGAAAACAATGGCTCCTGCCCGAAAATTTCAGGATAGGAGCGAGCCGCCTGGCAAACAGCATCTTAACTAAAGTTGAAGGTAGAGATGTTGATTATTTCTGATAACATGATGATAAGTCAGAAGGAAGGTATACCCCTTACCGAAGATGTATTCAGATCAGAATGGGTGTTTTTATTGCTGATCATACCCGTTGTCATTTATCTCTTTGTCTCGCTCAAAGAAAAATATTCTCTCATAAGGATCATAAAAATAGTCTTCAGCAATAAATTTTCACACTCCATTTACCGTAATCTAACTCCCGGGATACAAATATTTCAACTCTTACTCGGCATCTTGAGCCTGATAAGTATTTCCACATTTATCCTCTTTGCTGAATTACATTTCGATATCACATTTTTCAATATGGAACCAAGGGCACTGTGGCTTTTTAATTTGCTGCTCATATCCCTGGCCATAGGATTCAGGTACGTGGTAAATATGGCCGTGGGTTCATTGTCCCATACATCAGATGCTTTCAGGGAATATTTCTTCAATATCTCACGGAATTATAAGCTCATCGGCATAATCTTGATGTTATTGAACTTTTTTATATCATACCTTGTAACTGTCCCTGATAAATACATTATATTTTTCTCACTGATAACTATCTCTATTATATTCCTATTCAGGATCATACGTCTGACATATATTTTTCTGAGAAAGAGGTTTTCGTTATTTTATTTGATTTTGTATCTTTGCACACTGGAAATTTTTCCTGCTCTTATCTTGATTAGATATCTGAGCAACCAGGAACATTAAAGAAGGCTAGTTGTTGTACACTTAAAATTAAAGTGTTTTGAAGATAAAAAGTATACTGGTATCGCAACCCGAACCACAGAATCCAAAATCACCTTATTTCGAACTTGCCAAAAATCATGGATTAAAAATTGATTTCAGGCCATTCATAGAGGTGGTGGGCGTCACAGCCAAGGAGTTCAGGCAGCAAAAGATTAACATACTTGACCACTCTGCTGTAATTTTCACAAGCAAGACATCTATCGATCACTTTTTCAGGATATGTGATGAATTACGCCTTACTGTGCCTGACACGATGAAATATTTTTGCATCACTGAAAATGTTGCATACTACCTGCAGAAATATATAGTATACAGGAAGAGAAAGATATTTTTTGGAAACTCGAAGTTCCCCGATCTCTGCACCATTGTATCAAAACATAAGGACGAAAATTATTTCGTGCCCCTTTCCATACCACATAAGGCTGAGATACCCAAATTGCTCGACAACTACAAAATAAATTATACTATAGGCAACCTCTACAGGACCATCAGTGCTGATCTATCTGACCTGGCTGATGTGTATTATGACATACTGGTCTTTTACAGCCCGTCCGGGCCGAAATCACTGCTTGAAAATTTCCCTGATTTCAAACAGAATAACACAAGGATAGCAGCTTTCGGACCCACTACAGCCGAAGCACTGGGCAAACTGGGCCTCAGACTTGATATACATGCACCAAATCCAAAAGCGCCATCAATGACAATGGCCCTGGAACAGTTCATACAGGAACAGAAAAGGACTAAATAATTAGTAAGTACACTTATCCCGGGAGGCATCCTTTTATTTGCATTGCTTTTAAAACGTGCAGCAGGATCTTTGCCATGTACAAGAATAAATACACCTTCAGCAAAAAGGAAAGACTATGCAGCCGCAAAGTGATTTCCGAATTATTTGAGAAAGGTAATTCTTTCTATTCTGAGCCTTTCCGTCTGTTATGGTTGGTGAGTGACAGGATACTTCCCTGTCCTGCACAGACGGCAATAAGTGTTGGCAAAAAATCCTTTGCCGGGGCAGTCGAACGAAACCGCCTGAAAAGGTTAATCAGGGAAGCATGGCGTCTGAACAAACATAAACTGTACATGCAACTTGAGAAGTTAAATATTCAGATAGCCCTTATGATTATCTATTCAGGCAGCAAAATGCCTGAATACCATGAGCTGGAGACCCGGATGGAAGAACTTGTCAGTAAATTTTCTAATCACCTGCGCGGGGCCAAGGGAAATATTAAATCATAATTATTAAGTTTGGCAACTATTTTGCATCGTTACACCGGGACCCAGGTTTCTATTTTAAATGAAATACTAATAAAATGAATAAATACAGAACCAGAACACTTATAATAACATTTGCTGTAGTCATTATATCAGTGTTTACAACTGCCTATATTTTCAGGAATGAATCCAAAGATTTCAAGCTGCAGAAAAACATGGATATCTTTTACTCCCTTGTCAGGGAACTGAACGCCTTTTATGTGGATGAACTAAAGCCGGATAAATTATTCGAGGCAGGCATTGACAGGATGCTCAATGAGCTGGATCCTTATACCACCTATTATCCTGAGTCAGAAAGAGATGATTTTACCTTCATGACCACAGGTAAATACGGAGGTATTGGATCGCGGATAAAAAAAAGTGGCGATTATACGGTACTGACACAAACATATGAAGGCTTTCCGGCTGACAAAGCCGGGCTTAAGGCCGGAGACATATTGAAAAAAATAAACGGTGAGTCATTAAAGGGTCTCGATGCCGAGGGAGTAAGTGAAAAACTGAAAGGTGAACCAAATACTGATATGACCCTTTTGATTGAAAGGCAGGGTGAAGAGTTGAAAAAGACCCTTACACGTAAACGGGTAAGCATTCCTCCGGTACCTTATTACGGGATGCTGGATAAGGAAACAGCATATATTAAATTCACCAATTTTACCCAGGATTGCAGTGCCGATGTCAGGAATGCCCTGGAGACACTACTGGAAGATCAGGGTGCAAAAAAAGTGATCCTCGATGTCAGGTCAAACCCGGGCGGACTGCTTAAAGAAGCTGTTGATATAGTAAACCTGTTTGTTGGTCCGGGACACGAAGTGGTTAGCACAAAGGGCCGTGTGGAAAGATTTGACAATACTTATGAAACTACCAGGCAGGCTGTTAATGAAGAAATTCCCCTGGTGATTATGATAAACCGGGTCACTGCATCAGCTGCTGAAATACTGGCAGGAGCTGCCCAGGACCTCGACAGGGGTGTTGTCGTCGGACAAAGATCATATGGCAAGGGACTGGTACAGATAAGCCGCCCCCTTAGCTATAACGCGACACTTAAAGTAACAACGGCCAAATACTACATACCCTCGGGAAGATGCATCCAGGCCATTGATTTCTCAAACCGTAATGAGGATGGCAGTGTAGGTCATATACCCGATTCACTGACGTCCGAATTTGAAACCTTGCATGGCCGGACGGTCAGGGACGGCGGAGGCATAATACCTGACTACAAGGTTGATCCCGAACAACTGGGCCGCTTATCAACCCTCCTCTATGTGGAATCCCTGATATTTGATTTTGCCACCGAATTTTACTGGAAGAACCCTGAAATAGAAGAACCAGGAAGTTTCGAGATAGATGACGAAATATACCAGGATTTTGAAAATTTCCTTAAAGAAAGAAACTTCTCATATGAATCAGCAACGCAAAATGCCTTTGAGCGCCTGGATACCGTGGCAAAAAGGGAAAAGTATTATGAACAAAACAAAGATCTTTTCGAAGAATTGAAAAAGAGACTTGACCATAATCTCCATAATGACTTAATGACCTTCCGTGACGAAATAACACGATTGCTGGAAGATGAAATAATCGGAAGATACTATTATGAGGGAGGTGTGATAAAGCATAGCCTCGATTCGGATAAGCAGCTTCAAAAAGCAATTGAGGTAATCAATGATGAAAGCCTTTATGTGTCGACTCTGAAGGGCACTTCCGGTATACTTTCAAGAAAATAATTATCTGGTGATGAAAAAGAATGTACTTGTTCCCGGTCCTATTAAAAGTTCCCTGATAGCCGAATATATTAATGTCCTTAATGATGATAAATCATCAGGTGCCCATTCAATTTTCCTTGGCCAGGTACGTAATGACATTATCAATGAACGCACCGTGGAAGCTCTGGAATATTCAGCCTATGACGCTATGGTTGAAAAGGAAGCTCTTAAAATTAAAGACATCACAAGGGCTGCCTTCAGTGATGTCAGGGATATTGTTATTGTACATTCAACAGGCCTTGTCAGGGCCGGAGAACTTTCCCTTTTCGTAATGGTCAGCGCAGGTCACCGCGACCAGGCAACAAGGGCCTGCAGGCATGTGGTAGAAATGATCAAGGAAAATTTCCCGGTCTGGAAAAAGGAAATATTTGAAGACAATACAAACAGGAGGCAGGAATGATGGCTTCGCATATCGCATTTCGCATATCGCATCTCATCTTTCGCATCTCCGTTAGCCTCCCGCAAATGGCGGCAGCAGTGCCACCTCATCTCCCTCCTCTAATTTTTTATCCCCGCTGATGAGGGTCTGGTTAACCGATATACGGAATTTATAATTTGTGAAAGAGGGATATTTACCAGTTAAATGCTCCAGCAATTTAACTGTGCTGCTGATATTTTCTACCTCCGCTTCCTCTATTCCGGCTTCCTCGGATAATATTCCAAATAATAATACTTTTATTTTCATTTCTTTCCTTTTACTAATGTGCCTCCAGCCAGTTCTTGCCGAAACCATGGTCAACCACCAGGGGAACATCGAGTTTGCAGGCATTTTCCATCTCCTTAACTACAAGATCCCGTACCTTGTTTCTGTCTAACTCCGCCACTTCAAAAATAAGCTCGTCATGCACCTGTAATATCATGCTTGCCTTAAGATTTGAATCCCTTAGTTTGTCATATATTTTTATCATTGCGATCTTAATAATATCGGCAGCTGTACCCTGAATCGGGGCATTGATAGCGTTCCGTTCGGCATTGCTCCTGAGCAAGGAATTGCGTGATTGGATGTCTCGCAGGTACCTCTTGCGTCCAAACATCGTCGTTACATATCCCTCCTTCCGCCCTTTCTCAATGCTCTTTTCCATATATTTCTTTACACCGGGGTAAGATTCAAAATAACCGTCAATAAGTTCTTTTGCTTCACTGCGGCTTATATTTAGTCGCTGCGACAAACCAAAGGCTGATATCCCGTATATTATTCCAAAATTGGCTGTTTTGGCTTTAGCCCTCATCTCCCTTTTCACCTCTTCAGGCTTAAGCCCGAAAATCTTTGACGCCGTTGCTGAATGTATATCATGGCCACTGAGGAAGTCTTCCTTCATCCCCCTGTCGTTGCTGAGATGTGCCATCAGCCTCAGTTCAATCTGGGAGTAATCGGCCGAAAGAAAAACATGCCCTTCAGCCGGGATAAAGGCCTTCCTTATCTCTCTGCCTGCTTCTTCCCTGATAGGTATGTTCTGTAGATTGGGATTGTTGGAGCTGAGGCGGCCGGTGGCGGCAATTGCCTGGTTATAAGATGTGTGGATCCTGCCCGTTCGATTATTTATCAATTCAGGAAGTGCCTCTACATATGTCGACAGGAGTTTTTTCAGGCCGCGATATTCAAGAACCTTGTTTATTATAGGATGCTTATTGCTCAGGCGTTGCAATACTTCTTCATTAGTAACAAATTGTTTTGTTTTTGTTTTTTTAGCCTTATCGTCAAGCTTAAGTCTCACAAAGAGTATTTCTCCAAGTTGTTTTGGCGATGCTATGTTAAACTCTGTTCCCGCAAGATCATATATCTCCTTCTCGAGGCCTATAATCTTCTCTCTCAATACCACAGAATAATCTTTTAATGAAGCTTTGTTTAATATGACACCTTTTCTTTCCATCCCTGCCAGTACCCTGATCAGTGGCATTTCAACCTCGTGTGCCAGTTTGTATAAATCCTCTTTTTTTAATCTTTCATAAAACAAATGCTTTAATTGATATGTTATATCAGCATCTTCCACAGCATATTCAGTCAACTTATTTATATCAACCGATCGCATGCTTTTCTGACTTTTCCCCTTTTCCCCTATTAAAGATTCAATGCTTACAGGTTTATATTTAAGGTAGGTTTCGGCAAGATAATCCATATTATGCCTCATGTCGGGTTCCAGCAGGTAATGGGCAATCATTGTATCAAACAATTCACCCTTTACTTCCACTCCGTAATTACCCAGCACCTGGATATCAAATTTAAGGTTCTGCCCTATTTTTCTTATCCCCTCATCTTGGAAGGCAGGCTTCAAAATATTGAGTTTTTCCTCCACCGACCTGTTATCATCGAAGTAGACCAGATAACCGTGGTTCTTTTCCCAGCAGAATGATATGGCAACTATTTCCGATTCAAGTGGATTGATAGAAGTCGTCTCGGTGTCGAAACAAAATTCATCCAGTTTTTTTAATTTATCTGCCAGTTTTTTTATTTCATCTTTTTCTTCCAGCCTTAGATATTCATGTTCAGTCTTATCAAGAGTCTCAAAGTTACTTAGCCCTCCCGATGTTTCTGCTACAGTCTCAAACAAAGAGCCCTGTGATGAATCGTCTTTAGAGGCAGAGCCTGCATTTCCTGCCTTTGTTCTTCCGCTACCTTCATCCAGTTTATCCATGAGGCTTTTGAATTCAAGTTCAGTGAACAACTCTCTGAGCCTGCTCTTATTCATTTCTTTTCTTATGAGCTCATCCTCCATGAGGTTAAAGGGCACGCTTGTCTCTATGGTGACAAGCTTCTTAGAAAACAGAATATCCTTTTTGTTATTTTCAATTATTTCCTTCTGCTTTCCTTTCAGTTTGTCGGTGTTTTTTATCAGGTTTTCAATACTCCCGAATTCAGATATCAGCTTTTTGGCCGTTTTAGGTCCTATACCCGGTGCACCCGGTATATTATCAGCGCTGTCACCCATCAGTGCCAGTATGTCAATTATCTGCCCTGGATCATCAATACTGTATTCTTTGCATACTTCCTCCGGGCCCATGACAACAGCCGGGCCTCCCCGTGCAGCAGGCTTATACATCCTGACCATATCGTTTACCAGCTGGGTAAAATCCTTATCAGGTGTCATCATATAGGTGATAAAACCCTTTTCCGCAGCCTGCCTTGACATTGTCCCTATCAGGTCATCTGCTTCATAACCTTCAACTTCATATACGGGTATGCCGTATGCCTTGAGTATATCCTTAATATAGGGCACTGCTTTTTGTATATCTTCCGGTGTTGCATCCCTGTTAGCCTTATAGTCCCTGTAAATTTCGTGCCTGAAGGTAGGTCCTGTAGGGTCAAATACCACAGCTATATGTGAAGGATCCTGTTTTTCCAGGATCTCCTCCAGGGTAAGCATAAAGCCGAAGATAGCGGAGGTATTGAATCCCTTGGAATTTATCCTCGGGTTACGGATAAAAGCATAATAGGATCTGAAAATAAGTGCATAAGCATCGAGGAGGAACAGTTTCCTCTCTGAATTATCTGACATAATCACTGGTTATTATCGTCTGCAAACCACTCTGCATATGATGTGGCTGTTTCATAAAGCCTGAGGCTGTGCAGGCGTGTGTTAACAGGAAGATTTTTACAAATACGTTCAGCAATATCTGTTACCAGATTTTCGCATGTTGGCTGATAGTCAACTACCAGGACATTCCCAAAAATATGGATGAGGGCATCCAGTTTCTTTTTTTCCACCATGTTGCTTATAACGACTGCATGATCGAATACTTTTACCACTTTATTGTTGACAAGCTCTTTAAGATCACCAAAATCAATAAGCATCCCATTTTTGGGATTTTCAGGATCATTCAAGGGTTCCCCGGATAAGGTGACAAACAGTTTATAAGAATGCCCATGCACGTTTCTGCAAGGGCCGTCGTAGTTCCATAATGCATGTGCCGTTTCAAAGGTGAATTCCTTTGTCACTCTTATTATACTCATCTCATGAATATTTGAATTCTTATACAAAAGTAACCAATAATAGCGAGATTTATCACCGGGGTCCTTAAATCAGACAAGGTTAAGTTTATTTCTCACATACGAGCTGAAAAGCAAGCATAATTTGGATGCAGTGCTTACACTCATTCTTTTTTCCAACAGTGTTTCAACATCTGTTTTACTTATTATCCTGAATAACTTATAGTAATACCGGTATGCCAGGTAGACTCCGAAGCGTGCTTCCTTCTTAAGTGCCCTTATTCCCTCCTTTGAGTCAATGAAAGACTGCCTTATGTCTTCTTCAATACTTTTTTTTATCTCCAATGTGAAGTTTTCCGGTTTCAGCTCAGGAAAATAAACTCTTTCCCTTTCTGTTAAATCGGCATATATGTCCCTGAGGAAATTTACTTTCTGGAATGCCTCTCCCAGTTTCCGTGCATATCTTTTTAATTCTTCATACTTGTCGGCTTCGTCCTTATAAAATATTTGCAGGCACATCAGCCCTACCACCTCTGCTGATCCGAAAATATATTGCCGGTAAGTTTCCTTATTATGCCTTGAGGGTTCCAGGTCCATCAGCATGCTGTCAAAAAAGGCCTGTATAAGGTCTTTTCCTATACCATATTCATTTACCACCCATTGGAATGAATGTAAGACAGGATTTGTCCCTAATTTTCTTTCAATCGAATCGTATGTCTCCCTTATATAGGTGTTGAGCAGTAACTCCTTTTGATGGTCATGAAAAGTATCAACTATTTCATCAGCTATACGTACGAAACCATAAACCGCATAAACGGGGTCGCGGTACTTTTTGTCAAGCATTCTTATGCCTTTGGAAAAGGAAGTGCTGTAATAATTGGTGAATACTTTACTCGTCTTAATGCAGGTCTGTGTGTATAAATCCATATTTCTTCTCAATTCTTTCGGTTACAAGTTTTGAACTGATAATGGCCATTGGAATACCGGTCCCCGGGACGGTTGAGGAACCCGTATAATAGAGGTTTTCATATTTCTCATCTTTGTTCTGGGGCCTCAGGTAACCCATCTGCATCATGTTATGCCCCAGGCCCAGGCCGCTACCCCTGTGCAGGTTAAATGTATCCCTCCATTCCTCCGGCGAGAGTATGGTCTTGCTGATTATTTTATCCTTGATATTATAGCCGGTCCTGCGCGACAGGTCCGATATAATGGCATCTGCTATCTTTTCCTTATCAGACCAGTCAGGCTTATACCTCATGTCGGGTACAGGGCATAGTATGTAAAGACTTTCCTTTCCCTCCGGTGCAGCCTGCTCATTGAGCCTGGATACCACGTTTACATAGTAATAAGCCTGTTCCAGTGAGGCCTGGTTTTTATAGATCTTATCAGAGTATTCCTTGAAATTGCCACGCAGAAAATAATTGTGCATTTTCAGTTCAGGCAGTTTCTGATCTATACCCAGGTATATTGAAAATGGGGCCATTGTCCATCGTTTCCTGTCCAGCCGTTCTTCGGAATATTTTACCCTCTTAAGTATCTTACCCCTGAACAGGGCTGCATCAGAATTTATTACATAAATGTCGGATGTCCATTTCTTATTATTCTGATCAACCAATGCCTTCAAGCCTTTTTCATTTGCGTCAATACCCACTATCTCCGTATTATAGTGTATTTTAACCCCGTTTACTTCAAGCATTTTTACAAATCCTTCCACTATCTTATACATGCCACCGTTTACATTGTAATAACCATCGTGTACAAACTCGGTGTATGAAAGCATGGTGAATATCGAAGGTGTGTCGAAAGGGGTGCCTCCAAGGAAAAATGACACAAGGGATATTATTTCACGTACGTCATCCGATTCAAAGTATCTTGACACTTCTTTCCAAAAGGTCCTGAATAACCTGGGGAGGTGGACCATGGGCACTTTTACCAGGGTGGAGCCGTAATTAACCAGGGAATTGAAATTATTCTTTATTATCAGGCTTTCAGTATCATGATACAGCCTGCCCGTAGATTTAAGGTAAGCTTCCATTTTCTCCCTGAAACGTGGCTCCACTTCTTCAAACTCAGCGGCCAGCTTCTCAATATTTTTATATATTGTGTACCTCTTGCCCGGTTCATCATACCATACCGTGTAAAGGGGATCAAGCTCCCTTAATTCAAAGGGCAGTTTTTTGTTTATATCATCAGCCAGCTCGGCAAACTCATAACTCATACTGAAAAAGGTAGGCCCGGTATCAAAAATAAATCCGTCTTTTTCTATTATATTCATCCTGCCACCGGCCGTACTGTTCTTTTCCAGTATCTCCACATCATATCCCCTTCTGACAAGCCTTAAAGCAGTTGATAAACCGGCTACTCCTGATCCCACCACCAGCACCTTCGTAGCTTCCATCTAATTGTTTTTTACTATATTCGGTCCATAAATATACTATTATTTACACTTATTGACCCGGCTTAATGACCAAGCAATATACGACAAATATAATAGGTTCAGGTTTAGGGGGACTTGCTGTTGCCATAAGACTTGCCAGGCAGGGATATAAGGTCAGGGTTTTCGAGAAAAATCCGGGCCCCGGTGGCAAGCTTAATTCGATAGATGACGGTAAATACAGGTTTGACACCGGTCCTTCTTTGCTTACACTGCCTGAAATGGTGGATGAACTTCTCTCCGGTGCACCGGAAAATATTAAATCCCTTTTCGAACCACGGAAGCTGGAGACAATATGTAAATACTTCTTTCCCGACGGCACAGTTTTTAATGCCCCGTCTGACCCTGGTGAATTCAGCAAAGTGTTTTCAGGGCTTACAGGAGAAAAGAAGCAAAACATCGATGCCTACCTTGAAAAAGTGGAAAGCATGTATGAGCTGACCGCACCTGTTTTTATCTTTGGCAACTTCCACAGGCGCGAAGAGCTTTTTCAGATCAAGAATCTCAAGATGCTCTTTAACCTGTACAAGCTCAATCCTTTTACCACAATGCACGGCTATAACAGTCGCACTTTCAGCAGCTCCAAAGTCATTCAGCTCTTCGACCGCTATGCAACATACAATGGTTCATCACCATATAAAGCTCCCGCAACACTCAATGTCATTGCCCACCTCGAACATAACACGGGTGCTTTCTTCCCTGAAAATGGCATGTTCAGTATAACGCTGGCCCTCTACGAATATGCCCTTCACCTGGGTGTTGAATTTATTTTTAACACCTATATCAGCAAAATTATGGTCAGTAACAAAGAAGTTAAGGGGCTTATTGCAGGAAATAAAGAATACGAATCAGATATTGTGGTCAGCGACTGCGATGTTTTTCACCTTTATGAAAACCTTCTTCCAGGAATAAAGTCCCCGGCCGGAACGAGAAAAAAGAATTTATCTTCATCAGCTATCATATACCACTGGGGCATGAGCATTGATCACCCTGACCTTGATCTCCATAACATATTTTTTGCGTCGGACTACCGGAAAGAATTTAATTGCCTGTTTACTGAAAGGACAATGCATGATGACCCCACAGTATATGTTTTCATCAGCTCCAAGGTTGCAAAGCAGGATGCACCAAAGGGCAAGAGTAACTGGTTCGTAATGGTAAATGCTCCATATGACACCGGCCAGGACTGGGAGGAATTAATTGCACAAACAAGAAAGAATATCATAAGAAAGCTTGAGAACAAGCTCGGTAGCACAATAAAGGATAAAATTGAGAAGGAGTATGTCGTTACTCCTCTGGATATTGAAAAGAATACCCTGTCCACAGCCGGTGCTCTTTATGGAAACAGTTCCAATTCCTCCACTGCAGCTTTTAACCGCCACCCTAATTTCAGTAAAAAAATAAAAGGACTATATTTCACGGGGGGTAGCGTGCATCCCGGTGGTGGCATACCCCTATGCCTTGCGTCAGCAGCTATAGTTGAGAGGGAAGTGCTAAGCGAATACAAAAACAGTTGAATAAAATGTCAGCAAAAACCAGGATCCCTGACCGGGAAAGTGTTAGATCGTTTCTGATGTCTTATTACATAATCGGTTTTATCGGGTTCACCGTTAACTTAAGCTATGATATTTTCCGTCTCCTCATACCCTTTTCAATTTTCTTGTCTGTTGCCCTCTTACTCCTCTACCACAGGAACTGGAGCATAAAGTTTATAATAACAGGCATTATCATCTTCGTCGGCGGTTGGCTCATAGAGTTTATAGGAACCAGGACCGGCTTTCCCTTCGGTGATTATGAATATACTTCCCTGCTTTTCCCCCTGGTGGCCGGCGTTCCTCTCATACTGGGACTTAACTGGTTTTTCCTGGTCTATTGCAGCTTTGTCATTACGTCTTTCATCCCTGCGGCTAAGACCATCCGTGCACTGGCAGGAGCAGTCCTGATGACCGGATTCGACCTTCTGCTTGAACCCTTCGCAATACATACGCGCATGTGGGTATGGGAAGGAGATAAGGTCCCGCTATCCAATTATATAGCCTGGTTCGTACTCTCATTTATTTTTATTCGGTTAATGTATATCAATCCACCGGAAAAAGACAACAGGCTGGGTATATTCCTTTTTGTTTATCAAACGGGGCTTTTTGCAGCACTTGTGTTAACATGGAAATTGCTCAGCCTATGATCCCTGCACGCCATACGCGACTTCACACTGCCTTTTTCAGGTTCTACTCCAAACACCTGATGAAGAATAATTTCAGGTCTGTAACCTTTGTAGATGACCCCGGACCCACTGAACGCCCCCTGCTGATCATAGGTAATCACTTCAGCTGGTACGATGGATTTTTCATGAACTACTATAACAACGAGGTGCTCAAGAAGAAGTTCCACGTGATGATGCTGAAGGAGCAGTTGAAGGGCCGTTTGTTTCTGAACAAGGCAGGTGCTTTCTCTATTAATCCAGGTACCAGGGATATTGTGGAATCACTGCACTACAGCTCTGAACTGCTTAATGATCCCAATAATATGCTGCTGATGTATCCTACCGGTGAAATACAGTCAAGTTATATCAGCTCATTCCGCTTTATGAAAGGTCTCGATAAAATATTGGCGGACAATGATCCCGAAATACGTTTTTATGCCTGTCTTATTGATTACTTCTCTGAAAGGAAGCCTGCAGCATGGATATATTTTCATGTCGTTGACAGCAGTTTGAAGACTACCCATGAGCTCGAAAAGGCATATAACGAATTCTATAAAGCCTGCATACCCAGGCAAAATGAAAACCGGACATGACCTACCTGGTAATAAGCATCGTAGCAATTATTTTTGCGTGCCTTCGCCTGGCTGTCGCACTGGAGAATTACCTCTTTTCAGCCATGAGGACAAAAGAAGAATCGGAGGAAGAACCTCTTTTATCTGTATTGGTACCCGCAAGAAATGAAGAGAAAAATATCGGTAAGCTGCTCAACGACCTCTACGTGCAGGCTTATGGTAATCTTGAGATAATTGTTCTCGATGATAATTCAACGGACAGCACTGCTTCAATAGTAAGGGAAAAAATGAAAATGGATAAGCGCCTTAGCATAATCAGTAATGATCATGTCCCCGAAGGGTGGTCAGGGAAAAACCATGCCTGTCATCTCCTGGCACAAAATGCCGGTGGCAGCTATTTCCTTTTCCTTGATGCGGATATAAGTATAAAAGGAAATATCATATCTGAAATGGTGCACTACATGAAGCTCAAGAAGCTGGTCCTTGTTTCCATATTCCCGAAGCAACTTATGAAAACATTCGGGGAGAGAATCACCGTCCCCAACATGAACTGGATCCTTCTGAGCCTCCTGCCCCTGGTGATGGTGCAATTAAGCAAACGCCCTTCACTGGCAGCGGCCAACGGCCAGTTCATGCTCTTCGAAGCCGAAACATACCGGAAGCTTGAACCGCATCAAATGGTTAAATCATCCCTTGTTGAAGATATTGAGATGATGAGGAAGATCAAAAAGCTGAGACCGGATGCAAACAGGAAAAGATCAATGAAAAACAGGTACCGTACGGCAGTGCTTACAGGCAACAGCCGCATTGAATGCAGAATGTATAATGATTTTCAGGAAGCGGTGCACGGATTCAGTAAAAATGTTCTTCACTTTTTTGGCAACAGCCTTATCTGGACATTTATATTTCTTTTCCTTACGGGGCCGGTAATAATTTTTTTACTGCTCTGCTCATTGAAATTGACACTTTTATACCTGTTTATTGCTATCCTGGTAAGGATTTTGATATCACTTACCAGCAAGCAGAACATTTTATACAATATCCTTCTCGGGCCCCTTCAGCAACTTTCTCTTTATTATATTGTTTATAGATCAATAAGGATTAAATTTGCAGGTTCATATACATGGAAAGGACGTACGGTAGAAACATGAAGAAAATCAGGACAGCAATATATTTTATTATTATCCCCCTTGCTCTTTTTATGCTATCTCCTGGTGTTGAAGCGCAGGATATAGCTGAATTCAAATCCAGGATTTATAAATCCTATGTCAAAGGGGAAATGAGCGGTTGGAAAGCTGTCATTGAAGAAATGGAAAAAGAATATGAAAGATCCGCAAGCATGGAATTGCTCCATGAATTGTTACTTTCACAATACGGTTTTATCGGCTACTGCCTCAAGGAGGATATGAAAAAGGAAGCTTCCTACCATCTTGAAAGGGCCCTTGATAACCTTGAAATACTTAAGGGGAACAAGCCTGGCAGCGCCGAGCTGATGGCCCTGGAGGGTGCATTTATGGGCTATGAGATGGGTATCCATAAATTGAAAGCCATGGTTCTGGGACCTAAGGCAAAGGAAAAAATTGACGGTGCCGTGGAAAAAGACCCCAACACCGTAAGAACACTGCTTGAAAAAGCCAACCAGCTCAATTTCTCACCTAAGATTGTGGGAGGCGACACCGGGGAAGCAATTGAATATTATAAAAAGGCTGTCCGCCTGATCGAAGAAGATACAGAAAACCTCGGAAAAAACTGGATATACGTCAATACAGTGGTTGTACTTGCAAATGCATATGAACAATTGGGGAATAATTCACTGGCATGTGCACTGTATGAGAAATTAATTGATTATGACAGTAATATAAAGTGGGTGAAAGATGATCTCTACCAGGGTTGTAGAGATAAATCACAGTCACTTCAGTAAGGGATTAAGGTAATAAAAGGGTATAAAAATATATTTACATCGAAATTGCTTAACTTTGTAGCCACTCTCTAAAAGAGAAAGAGGCATGGATATTGCATAATATCAGGTTAAGGATTTATGAGGGAAATAATGAAAACACAAACAAACAGCACGTTCCGGTCGATAATACTGGAATCAGCATCGAGGTATTCGGATAAGCATGCCCTGTCATTCGTTGGAGAAGAAGGATATACCTACTCAGGCGCTTTTAAAAGGATAGAAGCCCTGGCTGCCTTCCTGGAAAGGCTGGGTATTTCAAAGGGCGATAAAGTGGCCCTTATCGGACCAAATTCGCCCGACTGGGTGATCAGCTATCTCGCTGTCGTATACCTGGGTGCCACCATTGTTCCAATACTGCATGATTTCTCCCCCGAGGAAGTTTGCAGCATACTTGAACATTCTGAGGCTAAAGCCATTATTACGGATAATAAAACAGACGCTTCAATTAAAAATTATCCCCGTGACCTGCAATTTGTTATAAGCCTGAATGATTATTCGTTTCTGAGGAACACCGGAAGCCAGACCGCATTTTCAGTGGATGATAAACCTGTCCTTGAGTCTGATATTAATGTCGATGACCTGGCAGCTATCATCTATACTTCCGGGACAACCGGTAATTCCAAGGGGGTTATGCTCAGCCACAGGAATATTATTTCCAATGCCATTATGGGCAAAAAGCTTAAGCATATTGATGACACCGACAGGTTTCTTTCCATCCTTCCACTTGCACATACTTATGAAAATACTGTAGGAATGGTAATACCTGTTATCAGCGGTTCATCAATATATTATCTCCGTAAACCGCCGACAGCCTCTGTTCTGCTTCCGGCCCTAAAAACTGTCAGGCCAACAATAATGTTATCTGTTCCCCTTATAATCGAAAAGATATATTTTAACAAGATCAAGCCTTCATTCAACGACAAAGTTGCCCTGCGGATAATCTATAAAATTCCGCCCGCGAGAAAAATGCTGAACCGTATAGCCGGCAAGAAGCTCATGGAAACCTTCGGTGGTGAAATTACTTTCTTCGGTATCGGCGGTGCAAAAGTTAATCCTGAAGTTGAGCGCTTCCTCTTTGAAGCTAAATTCCCATATGCCATAGGTTATGGGCTCACGGAGTCAGCTCCGCTGCTGGCAGGCATGGCACCTGATAATTGCAGGCTTTATTCTACCGGTCCGGCATGTGAAAAAGTCGAACTGATCCTCAACGATCCTGACCCGGCTACAGGCGAAGGAGAAATATGGGCCAGGGGTCCCAATATTATGAAGGGATATTATAAGAACCCTGAAAAAACAAAAGAAGCACTTACAGAAGACGGATGGCTGAAGACAGGTGACCTGGGCTTGTTTGACAAAGATGGTTACCTCTTTATCAAGGGCCGCCTGAAGACCGTTATCGTGGGAGCCAGCGGTGAAAACATATATCCTGAAGAGATAGAATCTCTTATCAATACCTTCAAGCATGTTGTTGAATCCCTTGTTATAGAAAAAGGAGGCAAGCTTGTGGCAATGGTACTTATCAACAGGGAAGAGCTGGAAGAGAGATACCAGGACCTCAGGGAAGAGATGACACGCGTGGTTGAAGAAAAGATGCAGGAGATCATTGCCGAACTGAACCACCAGGTTAACCAGAGGCTCAACCGGTTCTCTCGTATCCACCAGTTCGTCCTACAGCCCGTACCTTTTCAGAAAACACCCACCAGGAAGATTAAAAGGTACCTGTACCACTAATCCCGTCAGGCTAAGGCTCCCCGTTTCAATGGGATTAGGGGGATGTTATCCCGGTCTTTATTTATTTACAACATTCTGTTATCTTCGTGGTTTTCCATGAAAGACTAAACTATGGCCAAGAAGAAAATTTCGAGGAACAAGGGAATCCTGGGCATTATTGAAAGAGGAGGAAATGCCCTGCCTCATCCTGCCAGTTTATTTGGAATACTGGCTCTGTCAGTATTACTTTTCTCCTTCCTGGGACATATATTCAACTGGCATGCTGTACATCCGGCCACTGATGAAACGGTGGATACCATAAACCTGCTTTCGAGAGACGGGCTTCACCGTATCCTCCTTGAAATGGTTGACAATTATACCAGCTTTGCCCCCCTGGGCATCGTAATGGTTGCATTGCTTGGTATTGGAATAGCCGAAAGCAGCGGGCTGATAAGCGCTGCCATAAGATACCTCGTTTCCAAATCCCCTGCAAAGCTGCTCACATTCGTGGTTGTTCTTGCAGGTATTATATCAAATATAGCCTCAGATCTTGGCTATGTTCTTATTATCCCCCTGGGCGGTATCATCTTTCACTCTGTAGGCCGTCATCCCATAGCAGGAATAGCAGCTGCCTTCGCAGGTGTTTCGGGAGGATTCAGTGCCAACCTGCTAATAGGTACCATTGACCCTCTCCTTGCAGGTTTGTCTACAGAGGCTGCAAGGATAATCGATCCCGAGTATTATGTACTGCCAACAGCCAACTACTATTTTATGGTTGTTTCCACTATTATCTTAGCCTTCACAGGCACCTGGGTGACCCACAGGTTTGTTGAGCCCAAACTTGGTATATATGATGGTGAAGTGCAGGCTGATGAACTGGAGAAACTAAGTCCTGCTGAAAAAAAAGGTTTAACATGGGTAAGCCTGGTAACAATAGCCTTTGTTGCACTAATAGCGGCGGGGCTCATCCCGGAAAACGGAATATTCAGGGGGCCGGATGGAAGTCTTTTCAGTTCACCCATACTCAAGGGTTTTATAGCTGTTCTTTTCATTATCGCAGGAGTATTGGGAATAGTTTTCGGAGTAATAACCGGTACCTTCAAAAACGATTCCGATGTGGTAAAAGGAATGGTGGATAACTTCAAGACCCTTGCTGCCTTCCTTGTGCTTGTCTTCTTTGCCGCCCAGTTCGTAGCCTTCTTCAAATGGAGCAACCTTGGACTTATAATAGCAATCAAAGGAGCTGAAGGATTGCAAGACCTTAATCTGGGACTTATACCCCTGGTAATCCTGTTTATACTGCTGTCAGGCTTCATAAATATGTTCATGGGCTCAGCATCCGCCAAATGGGCCATCCTGGGACCCGTTTTTATCCCCATGTTTATGCTGCTTGGCTATTCTCCTGAACTGTCACAGGTGGTTTACAGGATAGGCGATAGCATTACGAATATGATATCGCCAATGATGAGCTTTTTTGCCCTGATAATAGTCTATTTTGAGAAGTATGATAAAAATGCAGGCATCGGGACACTCATGTCAACCATGATACCCTTCACGGTGGTTTTCTTTATTTTCTGGTCGCTGCTCCTTGTGGGATGGATACTTCTGGATATACCTCTCGGACCCGGTGCAGGATTGTACTATTAATAAAAACAAAGGTATAGGCTTCTGCTTTTAATCCACCCTGCTCATTGATAATTTGCCATGCTGCATGCCTTTAACGGCTATAAGCTTATCCGCCAGCTCTGTAAGATCCCTGGCTTTCCCTTTTACCGCTATTATTTCAAGGCAGTTATCATTATCAAGGTGGAAATGTTGTGATGATAATATCGACTCATGGTAATCATGCTGTATATCAGTTAATATGCCCGGTATATCACCCTTATGATGATCAAATACCAGTGTTATTGAACCCGCTACAATATTATTGCATTTCCATTTTTTCACGGTAAGGTTATCCGAGATCAGGCGCCTTATGGCCTGTGACCTGTTCGAGAAACTGCTTTCTTTTACATAATCATCCAATGCATCCAGCAGTTCCTTTTCCATTGAAACCCCGAAACGTGTTACTGACATTTTATTACTGTTTTAGTAAATTGTGCTACGGCAAAGATAAGTTTTAAAGGAAAAAGATAAAAGTAGAGGCTAAGGCTGAGGCTCCCTCCTCCGCTGAAGCTTCGGAGGGCAGGGAAGGCTGAGGCTGAGGCTCCCTCCTCCGCTGAAGCTTCGGAGGGCAGAGAAGGCTAAGGCTGAGGCTCCCTCCTCCGCTGAAGCTTCGGAGGGAAGAGAAGGCTGAGGCTGAGGCTGAGGCTGAGGCTCCCTCCTCCGCTGAAGCTTCGGAGGGCAGGGAAGGCTATGGCTGAGGGAATTATTTAATAAAATGATTAGACCGGGGGGCCCGTGCTACATCTGCTCCAGGATCTGTATCCTTTTCTCTATGGGCGGGTGGGTTGCAAAGAGGGTGGAGAATGACATCCCCCTTTTCTTCTTTACACCCGGGTTTTCGATGAACATCTGTGCGACATCCTTGCGTGTCACGGCTTCAATCCTGGGATCAGCCGACACCTTCCTCAGGGCTGAGGCCAGGGCATAGGGTCTGCGTGTAAGCTCTGCAGCACCGGCATCAGCTAAATATTCTCTCTTACGTGAGATGGCAAACCTGAACAGGGTTGTCAGTAACCAGCCGATGGCTGCCAGAATCATTATCAATATAATAGCACCGCCGCTCTTGCCACCCCTCCTTCTACCCACCCCGCCGTACATTGTTCCGCGTAAGAGGGCCTGTGTGGCAAAGGCAAAAATCCCCACAAAAATTATTGAAATAATCAGGAGGCGAACATCCTTGTTCCTTATATGAGTCAGCTCATGCGCTATTACTGCTTCAAGTTCATCATCATCAAGCCTGTCAATGATTCCCCTTGACAAAGAGATCGTATATGTTTTTTCATTAATGCCGCTGGCAAAGGCATTCAGGCTATCGTCTTCAATGACATTTATCTTAGGCATGTGCTTCATGCCGGCAGCAATGGCAAGGTTCTCGACCAGGTTATAAACCCTTTTGTTCTCTTTTCTCTCCAGCGGCCTCGAACCGGTAGCTTTGTTTATCATCGATGTATGTGAGGACCAGGCAATGAAAAACCACAGCAGAACACCGGCTGCCACCCATGGTATGGTCCTGAGAAAGCCATTCACGGGATCAATGCCTGCTTCGGGCTGGTAAGCGGTGTATATTAGCCAGAACAGCATTACAAGTGCAAATATTACAATGGGGAAAAGTATAAGAAGCAATACCGAACGGGTATTATTCTTCCATATCTGCGACTGTAAACCTACGTATTTCATGTCAAAAATTATTCAAAGCTCACTTTTGGAGGCTCTTCCATAACTTCACGCCTGTCACCCAGGTCAAACATCGGTTCCTTATGAAAACCAAACATACTTGC
>JAWLEO010000007.1:0-45414 GCA_041686075.1 Bacteroidales bacterium
AACAACTGGGCAATGTTTTTTAAATACTGCACTGATTAATCAGATTTTTTCTATATAATAATGGGTGCTCTTAACGGGCACCCATTTTTTGTGCAATAGACCCTAACTTTTTTACTGACTCAACAACTATGATTGCCTGGATAATGATCCCAAGATTATTTTAAGCACCCTTTTACGCTCTTTATCTGTCATATCCGTCCCTGAAGGAAGGCAGAGACCTTTTTCAAATAGCCGGTCTGAGAATTTGTTTACAATCACCGGATATTTTGAAAATACAGGTTGCAGATGCATGGGTTTCCATAAGGGCCTGGTTTCAATATTTTCTTTTTCAAGTTGAGCCTGAAGATCTTCTCTATTTATTCCCACCTCATCCGGATCAATAATTATTGTGGTAAGCCAGTAGTTTGAATAATATTCTTTACCGGGCTCTTTAAGGAAACTGATCCCAAGGTGGTTCTTAAGGTTTTTCTGATAAAATTCAAAATTAGCCCGTCTTTGTCTAACCCTTTCATCAATTACCTCCATCTGTCCCCGTCCAATTCCAGCCAGTATATTACTCATCCTGTAATTATATCCAATTTTACTGTGCTGGTAATGAGGGGCAGTATCTCTAGCCTGTGTGGACAGGAATCTAGCTGTGTCGATCAATTCCCTGTCATCTGAAATCAGAGCACCACCCCCTGAGGTAGTAATTATTTTATTCCCATTGAAAGAGAGAATAGCCAACTTCCCAAAAGCACCAACATGTTTACTCTTATATCTGCTCCCAAGAGCCTCAGCGGCATCCTCAATCACCGGTATTTCATACCTGTTTGCAATCTCCATTATCTCATCCATCTTTGCCGGCATCCCGTAAAGGTGTACTATTATTATTGCTTTCGGCATAATATTTTTCTTGTCTTTACGCTTTACGCTCTCCGCTTTACGCTCTTTTAGAGCCTGCTCTAAAAGACCCGGATCCATATTCCATGTAGAGGGTTCGCTATCTATTAATACCGGAGTGGCTCCCTGGTATATTATTGGGTTTATTGTAGCTGAAAAAGTAAAAGTCGGTGCTATAACCTCATCTCCCCTACCTACTCCCAGCAGTATAAGTGCAAGGTGCATAGCAGCCGTACCTGAGCTTAGAGCGGCAGCATGCTTCACCCCACAATAATTTGCCAAATCGTTTTCAAATGCATCCACGTTCGGCCCAAGGGGAGCAATCCAATTTTGATCAAAGGCCTCCTTTATGTATTTCATCTCCCTGCCTGACATGTGGGGTGGGCTTAGGTAGATTCGTTTGTTCCTTTTAGTCATCTAGTTTCTTAAATTCAAAATTATTTGCACTTAATTTATATAGTTCAGCGTAAAGCGTAAAGCGTAAAGCGTATAGAACTGAGAAAACCTCTTTACGCTATACGGTTTACGCTCTACGCTCTAACTCTTCGGACACCACTTTTCTGGATTATTAATCATTGAAATCAGCATCTTATGGACTTCTTCATATTCATTGGTCAATCTAGTGTAGTCATTTTCAGACATATACTCACAATCCTTGGAATAATCCAGCCAGACTTCAGTTTCATTCTCCTCTCCCAAAGAATCTGTCATCTTATTTACAAAGGCTTTCTCATATCTTCGTTTTGCCCAAGCTTCACCTATGCATGAAGTAACAGATCTTGATGATCTTCTTATTTGATCGGTCAAGGAAAATCGTTCTTCCCTAGGAAAACCCTTCGAAATATCAAATATCTCCATCGCCAACTTATATGCCTTCTGATAAACAATTAAATCCTTAAAACTCTCTATCTTACTCATGATATATTTTAAATACCTCTCTTTACGCTTTACGCTTTACGCTTTACGCTCCTCCTTCGTTAAAACTTCGGAGGACACAATCTACGCTATAACCCCCTCCTCTCAAACACCAAAAAATTCGCTATCTTAAGATATTCCATAAAAACCTTCTGAACATCCTCCTTACTCCTCCACCATTTATCTGCATTAAACCCTGAATATTTGCTTGGACAACTAACAACATGCATCGGCATTTCAGCTTTTCTGAAAGCCGCTTTAAAGATCATCGATGCCCTTCTCATATGCGATGCTGAGGATACCAGCAGTAAAGTGTCTATATCTGGTTTATTCTTCAGATAATTTCTCAATATAACTGCTTCCATCTGCGTACTGGTTGCATCTCCCGGCAAGATTATAATACTATCACCCGGAACTCCCAGGTTGACAAGTGCATTCTGTGACTGACTGCTGTTGTTTACAATATTAACACCTCTTTTTTTAAGTTTGTGATACGGACCCATACTTTCTTCCACCATGATCACCTTTCCAGCCAATCCCTGTTTATATAAGTCAGCTACCTGCAAGACTCTATCAGCAATATTACCCATCAATATAATAATGATATCAGCCTCTAGTTGGCTATCTTCCTTCACCAACCATTGCCCTGCATTCCAGCCAGCAGTAAAATATAATATTAAAATTATGAAAAAGGCACTAATTAAGTAAACTTTACTTTTCATGCTTTATATCTTTACCCAACTGAACATTATTAATCCAACTATATATTTGTTTCCACCTAAGTCGTAAATTTTGTAGATTAATCACTTCTACTTATTTTGTATCGTTTTTTAATATTATTATTAGTTATTAATTGTAATTTAACAATTTATTTTTGTAACCAATTATGAAACCTCAACGTTAAATATTTATATTTACTATTAACCAAACTATATTAATGTCAAAAATTGTATACTTATTAATACCAGTTCTTTTAATTATCAGTTATACAGATGCAAAAGCCCAAGTATATTATGTGGCATCTGAAACTTCAACGCCTCCTGGTAAGGATAGTAATCCTGGGACAAAAGAAGCCCCCTGGGCAACGGTCTATAAAGCATTCATGGAAGCTAATCCCGGAGATACTATTTATTATCGGGATGGAATATACATGTTTAATTCAACGTATTGTGACTTTAACTCACGAGGTATTAACAATGGAACAGCTTCAGAACCCATACATCATTTCAATTATCCTGGAGAATCGCCAATTTTCGATTATTCTCTAGCTATCCCGCGTGACAATAATAATTATGGGATCTATCTACATAATGCTCAACATTTGGAATGGAAAGGCATTACCCTGAGAAATGTTTTTGAAGTTGACACGAGTGTCAGTGCAATAGCATTTAGTATGTTAGATTGTAAGAATATCAGATTGGTAAATATGACAGTTCATAACATAGGAGGAAGAGGTTTTAAGAGTCATAATTCAGATTCCATAATCTATTACAACTGTGACGCATATAATATTTGTGACACATTAAATTATATAACTGGTCCGGGCAATAGGGGAACTGGATTTGGTGCAACAAGTGATAATTATACAGTAGGCAAAACCATAATTTATAAGGGATGCAGGGCATGGATGTGCTCAGATCAGGGTTTTTCTAGCACTAACGAAGGATTGGTGATAATGGACAGTTGCTGGAGTTGGAAACATGGACTTAGATATTTTTGGCCGGAAGGTCCTCCCGGCTGGAAAGGGGAAACTTATGGTACTGGAAGCGGTATTAAATTTGGTTTTGAAGATACAGAATATCCTTTGCGATTAGTGAGTAATTGTATAGCTGCATATTGTCAGTATATAGGATTTCATGATAATGCAGCAAACAAGATAAAAAGTGAACAACATTACATAAATAATTTATCTTACAACAATGGTGCTTGGGGTTACATGGCATGGAATTCCATTGATAAATACGGGAAAAAAATTACATTCCATAATAATATCGGCTATAATAATGGTTCAGGGAGTTTGTATGACATGGTAGAATGTATTACCTCAAATAATTCATGGGATACTGATGGTATTATAGTAGTAGATGACAATGATTTTGTAAGTCTTGATACATCGGAATTGAGATTACCTAGAAAGGAGGATGGATCATTACCTTATATAAATTTCGGGAAATTATCACCTTCGTCTGATCTTATAGACGCAGGCATTGATATAGGTAATGGCTATAACGGTGAGGCACCAGACCTTGGCCCATTTGAACGATTAAAAGACTCTGATGGAAATTTTTATCCACATGTTGTTATAACCTCCCCTTCATCCGGCGAAACCTTTACAGCCCCCGGACCAATAAATATTGAGATAAATACTTCAGATCCAGATGGTAATGTTAGTAAGGTTGAGTTTTTTGACGACACTGAAAAAGTTGGTGAACTATACCCCCCTCAAAACTCATTTAGCTGGAACAGTGCATCTGTAGGTTATTGTTCTTTATATGCTGTTGCAACTGATAACAATGGTGCAAAAACTACATCACCACATATTAATTTATTTATTGTACCCAATGAAAATGATTATGCTGATATTGATGATGATATTTTACTCTATCCCAATCCTAATTCAGGCAATTTCAGACTAGTTCTAAAAAATCCTCTCAGAGAAGACTCTGTAATAAACATTTTCTCTCATTACGGGAAACTAATATATAATGATATATTAATGAAGGAAGAACTATCCAAAGAGTTTCATTTATCCTATATCAAACCAGGAATTTATACTCTATCAATTATTGGTAATCAGATAGTACACAGTAAAAATTTTATAAAACAGTAACACATTATTTAATTTATCTTAAAGTCAACCCTCCATCTAATTTTAATATACTGCCTGTTATCCACTTGGAAGCATCAGATAAAAGGTAAACAGTTGCGTAGGCGATTTCATCAGGTTTTCCGTAACGTCCCATTGGGTATCTTTCGATATCTTTTTTTAAATCCTCCTCCGGAATAAGTTTTGTAAGGTTTGTTAATATCATACCTGGCTCAATTGAATTAACCCTTATTCCACTGGCAGCCAGCTCTAAAGCTGAACCTTTCATAAATGAATTCAATCCCCCTTTTGATGACATATACATAATATTTCCTAAGGAAGCGATGTTGGATCCTACTGAAGATATAAATACTATGGATGATTCTGGTTTTAACAATTTTGCCTTATGTAGTTCCTTTGTAAGGATTACAGGTGCTACCAGGTTTATATTTAATAAATCTCTAAAAGATTTCGCTGTAATCATTTTTAAAGGCACCCGTTTTATAATCCCTGCTGAGTGAACAACACCATCAAGCTGAAATAAATCAGATATCAGATTACCCACATCTGTGTCAGATGTAAGATCAGCCTGAAATATCTTGTGACCGGTGCCGGATAAATTGTTATAGGTCTCTTCTAATCTGGAAAAATTCCTTGCTGTGATATTTACACTGGCTCCCATTTTTGAACACTCAAGTGCAATAGAGCGCCCGATACCGGAAGAGGCCCCTGTAACGAGAATATTTTTCCTCTCTAATGAAAAAGGATTGTATGAGCTCATAATTGTATAGCTAGATTTCCACTATTTCACTGATATTGCAATAGCCCGTATTAATAACACATGATGCCCAGGTCATTCCTACCCCAAAACCTGACATCAGCAACTTTTTATTATTAATCTTGTTCCTTAGCTCTGAAACAATAGTAAGAGGTATCGAAACAGATGAGGTATTACCAAACTTATGAATGGTGGATGGCACCTTATCGTTTTCAAGCTTTAGTTTCTTTATTAAATGCGAGTTTATAAATAGATTTGCCTGGTGTAATACAAAGTAATCTATATCGGATGGATCATTACCTGAAAATTCAAGGATCTTTTTTATATCTGCGGGAATTTCTTTTATCACAAATGTAAAGACATCACTTCCTTTTATATACCCATGCTCGTCGGTCCTCATATTACCATGTTCATCAACGACTCTTTCCTTCATTGTTTCCAGGCTTGTAGGATATCGATAGCCTCCTGCCTTTGCTTTTATTAGATCCTCTTTTGATCCATCAGAGTTTAAAGAGAAATAGCTCCGGCAAAATTTACTGGATCTTTCAATAAGTGCAGCAACTCCACCATCTCCAAAAAGAAAAGCAGCTTGTCTGTCTTTGGGTGAATATACTCTCGAACGGGTTTCCCCATCTAGAAGAAGTGCTTTCCTGATCCCTTTATTCGCCATCATTGAATAAATAACAATCAACCCGTATATGAATCCGGAACATCCGAGGTTAATATCAAAAGCAATAGTTGATTTCGGCAAAGATAGACGATCCTGTAATATGATGGATGTAGCTGGCATCCTGTAATCAGGCGTCTGGGATACAAAAACAAGAAGATCTATTTCATCCCGATCAATTTTATTATCTTCTAACAGTTTTTCTGCTGCAGCAAAGCAGAGATCAGAAGAACACACCCCCGGTTCGGCGAACCTACGTTCATAAACACCAATCTTATCTGCCACCTGCTTTGCAGCCTCCGGAGTAAAATATTCAGTATACTCTAGATTGTTTATAACGTTGGCTGGTACTGCTCCTGCCATTGCAACAATTCCTACATCATTAAAAATTAAATTTGCCATAATATCTCTTTAATTGAGTTTAATTAACCGAAAACACATTAACCTTTTCTTTCTTTAATTGCATTTATCAGGTCATCAATTGTTTGGAGCTTCTGGAAGGTATTACCCTCAATGATTATATCATACTCCTCGTCAATCATAGCCAGTACAGTCAGAAATTTCAGTGAATCCCAGTTTTCAATATCACGGAATTTTGTATCAAGTGTTATTTCCTCATTATTGATTTCTAAAGTTTCTTTGAATAGATTAATAAATTCCTGTTCCATTGTTATTTGATTTTAAATTTATTTATTTTAAAAATTATATTTCGATTAACTGTGGGCATTTTATATCATTTGCATCAAAAATTACTGTAGCCCACGAAAGGCCCACACCAAAAGCACAGGCAAGCAGTTGTTTATTATTTAGATTTGATCTAATCTGAGATACTATTGTCAGCGGGATAGAGGCAGAAGATGTATTCCCATAATCCTTTAATGAATAAGGTACCTTTTCCGGTTCAATTTTCAGTTTGGTCCTGATTGTTTCATTCATAAAAAGATTGGCCTGGTGAAATACAAAATAATCAATATCTTCTTTTGAAACTCCAAAATATTCCAGAACTGCATTTACACTTCTTGGAGCTTTGGTTATACCAAAGCTAAATACGGCAGGACCGTTCATAATACTTTGAAGCCTGTTCCGGAATATACCTGATTCCACTTCTTTTACTTCCAATGATTTCTCGTTAAAAAAGTTTCTGAACCCCCCATCCTGTATTATTATAGCATCATGACCTTTCCCATCAGTGCCAAAATTAAACTTCAGAGATTCGGCATCCGGATTAAATTCCAGTGCAGTGGCAGTGCCTGCATCACCAAAGAGCGGGTATGCACTCTTATCCCTAGGGGATTTGGTTACTGTTGTTGTATCTCCTGCAAGTAATAAACCTTTCTTCATTGTCCCTCCGGAAAGGAGCGATCCGATAACGGATAACCCGTACACCCATCCGGAACAACCGAGTGAAATATCAAGTACATAACAATCATTTGACAGAGCAAGGCGATCATGCAATGTGCATGATGTTGCGGGTAGAATATAATCAGGAGTCTGTGATACAAAAATAAGGCAGTCTATCTCTTCCGGCATCCAGGCAATTTCCTCCATTAATCTTAATGCCGAATGATAACATAAATCCGAAGTGCAAACACCTGTATCTTTGACCATCCTCCTGTATTCAACCCCGGTTGCTTTAATATAGTTAAACGATTCTTCCTCAGTTTGAAACAACTGAATTGTCTTATTATCTTCTTTAAATTCAGGTACACAGGCTGATATTCCTTTGATTTGCACATTTTTTATTTCCTGGAAAGCCATATTAACAAATATTTTATAATTTCATTATTTTTGCTGGGTTACCGAAGTATACGGATTCATTCTTTGTATTTCTCATAACCACAGAGAAAGTCCCTACCCTTGTGTTATTACCTATTCTGATCCCCTGCAGTACAATAGCATGAACACCGAAAAAGTTTCTGTCACCTATAGTGCAATCACCTGAGATTCTTACCGACGGCTGCAGGACATTGTAGTTACCCATTTTTACATCATGTCCGAGTGAAACTGCACCATTGAATAAATTGAAATCACCAATGCTCACATCACAACTCAACCTGCAACCAAGAAAAATAAGGTTTCCCTTGCCAATTTTAAATGCATTTTTATCAAAAATATTAACGTTAGGTGCAATTATATTTGGAAAGTCTATAAGTGGATTTTTTATCTTACTTGCAATATTCTGAAGATTTCCAGGATTGGCGATTGCTATTACTACAGATAAAGGTTTTTCCCATTCATTAAGATGTTTCATGCCGCCCAGAATTCTTCCATATCTATTATCCGTCACTTCAGGGTCATCATCGAAAAAACCTATTATGTTCCATTGTGGTTTAAGTTCATTTATCTGATTTATCAAACATGCAATTTCACGTCCGAAGCCACCAGATCCGTAAATAGCTAGATTTTTCATATTTTTATTCATTTCCGGTAAAGGGTTTCATGGTTGTAGCATAGGGGGAATTAATTCCCTCTCTCTTAAGAGTTTTCATTAATGTAAGCCAGAGAATTTTAATATCCAGTTTAAATGAAATATTATCAACATACCATACATCCAATTCAAACCTCTTTTGCCAGCTGATTGTATTTCGTCCATTGACCTGTGCCCACCCAGTTATTCCCGGACGGACTTCATGCCTGCGGGCTTGTTCCTTACTGTACAAACTTAAATAATGAACTAACAGAGGCCTGGGCCCCACAAGGCTCATATCACCTTTAAGTATATTAATTAATTGTGGTAATTCATCCAGAGAAGTTTTTCGTATAAAACGACCCGGGCCAGTAAGCCTTTCTTTATCCGGTAAAAGTTTACCTGAAATATCTCTCATATCATTCATGGTTTTGAATTTAATAATCCTGAAGACCCTACCCCCTTCACCCAGTCTTTCCTGAATAAAAAAAGGATTGCCTTTATTTGATATCAAGTTTACAAATGTAATTATTAAAATGAGTGGTGAGAAAATAATTAACAGGACAAAGCCAATGAGTTTATCTAGAATTGTTTTTATTAATGGCCTATACATTTCTGGCTTAACTGATTGATTTAAGTTTCTCAATATATTCTTTGGCCAGCATCTCCCTGTCAAAATGTTTTTTAACATAATTATACCCATTTTCTCCCTGTTGTTTCAATAATTCCTGATTTTTCATGCAAAACCTTATCTTGTTAGAAAAATCTTTAGGATTCTCAGGCTCAACGTATATTCCGGCATCGGCCTCTTCTATCATTTTTCGTGACACTCCATCTATAGCTAAAAGAACCGGTTTCTTACATGACATATAGTCGAATGTTTTGTTTGAATAAATGGTTTTAAAAGTGTCATTCTTAACCAGGACAGATGCTCCAATGTCAGATGCAAGTATATATTTAAAAACATCTGATCTTGGAACGGGATCAATGAATTCAATGTTCTTAATTTTTCTTCTTTTCGATTCGGAAATAAGAAGATTTCTTTGCATTCCTTTGCCTATGAGCCAGAACATGACGTTTGTATCTGCCAGAAGCTCAGCAGTATCAAGGATCTGATGAAGTCCATTCGCCAGTCCATGTGCTCCAACATAGATAATAACGAAACTGTCAATGGTGTTTTTTTGAGTTCGTAAAACCATCGGGTCAAAAGTTTTAACCAGGTTATCTGATAATCTGAAATCTGCAGCATTAGGTATGTAAATGATTTTTTTTGGGTCAACGAGTTTATTTTCAATAAGATTATCTTTGAATGCCGGAGTTAAAACATTAATAAGTTTAGATTTATTATATAAAAACTTCTCAAACCAATATGCAAGTTTAATTACAAGCCTATTTCTCAATACCCCTGTATCAATAGCAGACTCAGGCCATAGATCCCTTACTTCAAAAACCATCGGTATCTTTTTAGACTTCGAAATAATTAATGCAGTTAGACCCAGAAAAATTGGTGGAGAAGTTACCAGTATCAAATCATATTTGCCTTTTAGCTTAAATAATCCGGCCCATAAAGAATAAAAACAGAATGTGAAATAACCAAAAAAACGGCCTAGAAAATTTCGATTATAAAATTCGCTAACATGACAACGAATTACATTCACCGGTCCCTGCTTTTTGAATGCAAACTTCTTTCTTCTATATTCATTTCTTTTTTTACCAGTATGATCGGGCATCATGCCAGCAAGTACAGTAACCTTATGATTCATCTCTGCCCATATTCTGGACATTTCGTTAAAACGAGCACCTCCGGATCCATCTTCTTCAAGAAAATACTGGTGTAAAACTAATATATTCATATTATATTAATTTCATTTGCGATAATTTCCCATGCTTTGTTTGACGTAAATTCATATGAGAATCTCTTTGCATTTTTTCTTAAAACTTCAATAACAGGTCGGTTACTAACTAATGATGCAATGATTTCTGCCAACTGTTCGGTATTATCATAATTATATAAGAACCCCGTTACTCCATTGACTACAAACTCATTATTATACTTCCAATCTGAGGCTAGAACGGGCACGGATGCCATATAAGCTTCGATTATTATCCCGGGACATCCTTCGCCTGGATATCTTGTAGGGAAAATCATAAAATCATATTGACTAAGAGTAAATTGGACTTTCTCAGGATTAATTTCACCCTTATAAAATGAGTTATGATGCCTTGAAATCTGAACAAAAAACCAATCATAATATGCATTATCAACTTGACCAAAAAAATCAATGGTGATTTTATCATATATAGCTGATCCTTTCACACTATCCAAGTAACTGAATATTGTATCAATACCTTTCTCCAGTGTTATGCGAGACATAAATACCAACCTGAGTTTTTCCTTGTTTTCAATATTGTTCCTTACATTGTAATCAACCCTGAAATTTGGAAACCAGACAATATTTTGAAATTTATGATTATCTGTCATTTTTTTTAGCATATCTTTCGTTTCGACATAAATAGAATGAATATTTTTTAATTTCTTTTTAATAACCAGGTGCTTATTAATAAATTGCGGCAGCCAGCCTCCAACAACAAAATAATGTATATTAAAATGAAAAAAAATTGAAAGAATGTAGAGTAAAATAAAAAAACGTTTTAGATTGTTCTGTGCCGGTATGTATATAATATGTTTACACCGTATCATTCTGAACAAAGATTTTACCAGACTTAATTTGTCATATTTCAATTCCTCTGTATCATAGAAAGGAACACCTTCTTTCAATTTTTCCTCAAATAAGTTATGAATCATCCTTGTTTTCACGGTTTGGCCATTTAGCTTATTTGTTCTAAGCCCGAAATAGCCAAAGATGAAAAAGCCTGATCCCATTAATTTTTTCATTCTATAACCTCAAGAAACTGAGAAAGGATTTTCTTATTATCAAAAAGTTCAGTGGCTTTCTTTCTATTCAAATCTCCTATTTGCATTAATCTTAATCTACCTACAATGAGAAAAAATCTAATTGCATCGGCTATGGACTGAACATCATAAGGATTACATAATTTTCCATTAACTTCGTCATTGATAAATAAGGGGATGTCCGAGACTGCTGATGCGAGGATAGGTTTACCAAGGGCCATACCTTCGCAAATTGCATTTGGCAGTCCTTCAAAGAAACTGAACAAGGCAACAACATCAGCATTTTGCATCTTTTTACAGATATCCTGTGTAGCTGGATGAAGGTCAATCATGTTTTCCAGATTATTATCTTTAATATACTTTATGCAATTTACAATTGATCCATCATAATACGGAGGTTCGATCCTGTCTCCATACCAGGAGATTCTTATTTTGTTTCGTTCCCCTTCGCTTAAAAGAAGCAAAGCCCTAAGAAGGCCAATAAAATTTTTAAGATACCTGTGGCTGGAAGCTACTATAACATGCAAAAACCCATCCCGGAGAAATTTAAAATTACTATCCGGCTTCCACTTTTTAGTATCAATACCGTTATAGATTATTCTGATTTTATTTTTAATAAACGGATTTACTTTTTGTACAATATCTTTGTTAGAGTACGAATTGCAAATAATAATGTCTGCAAAGAGGTGAAAAATCCTCCTGAATATGCTATTAAATGATCTTGTTATAACCGGATTGGCACTACGTTCATTTACTATTAATTTCCATTTCTTCGTGGGTATTGCAGCAAGTTCGCAAATGAAATTGGGTACTCCTAAAAAAGATATCACAGCGTCGAAATTATTGTTCCTTATATAGCGTCTGAAGGCAAAAATCCTCTTGACAGGCTTTTTGACAATAAGTTTCACAACTTCGATATTATTATTCCTTAATATTTCTTCATAATATTCTTTTTCCATGTATACTGCAAAGGTTATATTATTGCCTCTTTCTGCAAGGGCTAGTGCCAGATTAACCATCTGGCGTTGTGCACCACCAGATCCTAAATCATCAATCACAAAAAGAAATCTCATATTAGAAAAGCATATTCAATCTTGTGAATCTTCAATAACCTCAGGGTTTGATTTTGCAAGGATATATGCAACCAAAAACCAATACAAAAACGAGGTTAACCCTCCTCCAGCAGATAATAAATATATTATCAGCATTACGAATAATGCCACCGGCAAACTTGAAGAGATTCTTCTATGATTCATAAGCATATATATTATCTTTTTTGCAATTGCGGAAAGGAAAAATAAGAAACAACTCAATCCAATGATGCCACTATAAGCTGTAATTTGAATAAATTCATTATGTGTATCCCTGACCCTTCCTAAATATAATTCAGTCTGATATGCAAACTCACCTACTCCAACCCCAAAATATGGGCTCGTTCTAATTATAGAATAAGCTGCCTCCCAAATTGGTATTCTACCTCCTAAGTCTTGACGTTGTAATTCAGTCGTTAATCTCTGCATAAAAATTTCACTTGACATGGTATACATATAAGCAATTATGATAACCAATGTGAATGGAATAAGTAATACTAACTTAGAACTCAAACTTCGTTTTAGAAAGATATAATAAGTAAAAACTCCAACTGCGAGCATTATTAACGATTTCCTTGAACCTGAAATAACAACGAAAAAAAATGCAATAGCAATGGCTGATAAATAATACAGGAGTTCTAATTTTCGCTTCCTCTCTTTAATAATTAAATCAACTGTCATAACAATGACTATTGAAGACCAAACACCTATTGTATTTGGATTTGACTCAAAAATTCTTAAGCGACCAAGCATGTAATCTACACCAACACCTGATACAAAAAATGCACCCATGATGAATATGGAAAAGACTATTACTCGTTGGAGAATATCCATCAATCTATAATTAAAAGTTAATTCATTATAGACCATAATAAAAAAAACAAAATATATTACAATCCTTTGTAAGATAGACCGAGTAATATTTGAATAAATAATATTGTAATTAATAAGTGAACTTAATAGGATAATTACCCACAATATAATTATCGACCAAACTAGAACTTTTATCTTATATACTCTTAGAAGCACATTTATTTTCAACATGCTCGCAAAGAAATAGGTAATAAATAAAACCATGGGTATAAATAGATATGGATTCCCGAAAAGAGTTAACTCAGGATATGGGATAAAAAGTACTAAAAGTATAAGCAGTATATGACGTAAAGCCATGTTAATTGCTTCAAAAAGTATTATATTACTGTATCAACCATCCCTTCAAAAGGATTAAAACCATCTTCATGCCAACACATGTTATGATCCCAATACCCAAGAAATTTTGTTGTAACATCAGCATAACCCCACATATAGCTCATTTCTAGCAACAAGCATTTATTGTCTTTTGAAATAACAAAGTCAAAAGCAGCACTTTGTAAATTTAGCTTTTCGCTAATAATAAAAGCTGTTTTGATGACTTCCTTAGGAATTTCTTTAGGCACGTAACTGAAAAAACCGCTTCCTGATGCTTTAAAATCATTTTTCCGTACCATCCTTTTAAAAGCCTGACATTTATTACCGATAACTTTTACTCGTATATCAAAAGAACAACCCTCAATAAAATCCTGAAAGTAAATATAGCCCTTTTCATTACCTTGGACCTTTTCAAATCTGGTTTTTATTAATATCCGTACAACTCCTTTAATAAGATCATAGATTCCAGCTTTTTTCATTCTAAATTTTCTCCAACGTTCTGTGAGACCCCACCATGGATTATACAGCCGAAATCCAGATCTGAATGCCTTATTTATTAATCTTAAAGCTTGTTTCTTTGTTCTCACTAATCGCACATTAGCAGCGCTAGCACCTCTCCTTAATTTGAATACTTTTGGAAAATTAGCTGATTGTACCCATTCTTTTGCTTCACTCTTTGAATAAAAAACGTATGATGGAACCAATGGAGCACCAATTGCTTCCAGTATATACTTTTGTCCAATTTTATCATCAAAATGCCAGGAAGTATTGAAATCAGGAAAAACTTTTTTTCCTGAGTTTCCAACCGCATAAATTAATTCCTTTGCAAATAAAATATCTCTAGGATTCTCATGATGAAAATGCCACATCAAAGCAGTGCAATCATCTATATCGCTAATTATAGAATTACTATAACAGTTAACAAGTTTGTAGTTAATCCTTTCTCTTTTGCAATACTCGATCCATTTATCGCTAAAGTCTTTGCTACTTTTATGAATAGCTATTTTCATTTCATTAATGTTTTAATTAACATATCTCTATGTGATTCACATCTTATGAGATTAAGATAGAGTAATCGTTTTTTTCTTCCTAAAATTGAACGCAAATATCCTTTTCTCCTTAAAATGTGTAAGAATTTGCTAGAATATGGTTGAAGGAAATGATTGTAAATCGGAAATGACTTAATACTGAATTGCTCGAATTTTTCCGATAATAATTTATCATCTGCAATTATACTATTAAGTGCTTCAATACTATGATAAAAGTTTTCATTTTCTTTCTTTCTCAGGATTCTAACTCCCGGTTTAAATTTACTTTGTTCAATCGGAATTATTTCATGTGTTAGTCTATTATTAGCAATTATGAAATTTACAGCGAACCCAAAATACCAGTTTATATTTTTGTCATCGGTGGAGTCAAATACAAAATTACCAAGGCTATAAAAAATAATTCCTCCATTATATCTCTCAAAGCCACTGAAACAATGAGGATGATGACCAATAACTATATCTGCACCTGAATCAATAAAAAAACGGTACGTCTTTTTCATTCTAGGACTTGGTAGATTATACATTTCGTGACCTCCATGAATAATCACGAATACAAAATCAGCATTTCCCTTTGCTTCCTTAATCGAATAATAATTTAAAACAGGATCTAATGGATTTGTCCCCGGTTCATCCCCATTTGTTGTAGAGAATTCATTTTCTGTTAAATTTATGAATGCAATAATTGTCGCATTTATTTCCTTATAATAAACCTTTGACGCGGATTCAAGATTCTTTCCAACACCACAATAATCGATATTATTATTTTCACAAAGCTCTAAAGTATCTTTTAATCCACGGAAGCCATAATCCATTATATGATTATTTGCTAGGGTAAGCAAATTAAATCCCGCGAATTTTAGAGCCTCAATTGCTTTAGGATTAGCTTTAATTGCGGGCCCTGTTTTTTGAATCGCTAAATCAGAATCGGTTAACGGTGATTCTAAATTTGTAACAGCAATATCACTTCTCCTAATTAACGGAAGAAGATCATTGAAAATATCATTTAAGAAACCTTTAAAAATAAGTTCTTCTGTTCTATTCCCGGCATAAAAGTCACCAGTTATAAATATTCTTACTCCATTGTTCTTCATTCAGCTTTATCTGCTTTTATAGTTTTACCAAGTGAATCTGTACTCATAAACTCAACATTTTGATATTTGCGCAATATTTTGCCCAAAAGCTTATTTAGCAACTTCAAATTCTTATCACGGTTTTCTTTTTCAATACTCCCAATAAAATTTAGCCTATGTGAACATATAATTGCTGGCTTTCCCCACCTGAAAGCGGTCTCAATCTCTTTAAGACAATCAGCGACCGGGTCTGGACTTATATTTAGTGAAGGTTCAAAGACGGCATTCCTGGTTAAATAAATTTGTCCAACATCATTCATTTCACCCATTCTATGCCTTATTTGTCTCGATCTATGGCCATCCCCAGAAGGAGAAATCTGCTTAAAAGAACCTTGAAGAGTTTTCACACCACAGCTGGCAAGCGTGTTCTCCAACGAACTATGCCATATATAATTTGCAGCAATAAATGTTTCTGATTCATAACCAAATATTTCTTTAAAAAGGCGTAGTCCTTCAATTAATATTTTTTTTTGATCACTCATTTCGCTAATATCATCAAAATCTAAAGCTGCCATATAACTTTTCCTATTCTCTTTTGTAATTGTAGTACTTAGGCCAAACATTTCATTTTGAAAAGCTAACCTTGTTTCATGCTGGTTTCGCTTTAGTGCTTTTATCCATCGATTAACATTCAAATGCTCACGTCCATGAAATTGTGGATAAATAAGCTTGTTCGAAATACCCTGTTTACATACCTCAAATGTATCACTATTGTTACAATAATGTTTATAGGTATCAGTGAATAACTCATAATGATATTCATTATATTCGGATTTCTTAATCTTTTTAAAGTCAGGGTTTGCAGTGACAAAGTTTGTTGTAATAATAGGATGATTCCCTTTAGAATCTTTATATTTGCTTAGTATCTCAAAGAGAGCTTCTAAATCATATTTATTTTCAAGAGAGTCGTATCTATTATAAGGACATTTATCAACTCGAATGTCTGCTTTGAGCATTTTATTAAATACATTTTTTGATGGCATTCGTATGCTCCCCCAATCATCGCTCTCAATTACTATTATCCGCCGGTTGGTTCTCCAACCTTTTATATTGCGAAAATTAAGTAGCAATGATGCTTTATGTTTCCTTAAATCCATTTCCAATTATACTTTCTCCTAATTGTGAACTTGTCAGGAATTCAATATCAGGATATATTTTTATAACTCGTTTTAAAAGTAAACTAAGTTGATTTAGTCCTTCATCTCTGTTTTTCGAATCCAAAGCTCCAATATAATTAACCCTGTGACTACTAATAATAGCTGGTTTATTATATTTGAAGGCAGTGTCAATATCAACTAAGCATTTATCAACCCAGTTGAATTTTGCACATTCACTTGGTTCGAAGAAACAATTACGTGTAAGATATACTTGATTATATTTATTTCTTTTCCCAAGATATCTTATTCTTTTTCTTGTTTTCCCCATGCCAACTGGCTCATTGTATATCATTCTGGCTGTTTGAATATATTTAATGCCATTCTTTGCTGATATTTTCTCATTTAATCTACTCAAAGGGCCATTAGGAGGGGTAAAACATGTTGCGTCATATCCAAATAACTGACTAAATATTTTAAGTCCATCTTCAATTATTTTATCCAGAACCTTTATTTCAGAATAATTGCTAAAATCAAATGCAGCCTGAAAAGATTTTTCTGGTTTACCTGAATTAAATTGCTTTGGATATCCCCAGAATTTATACTTGAAAGCTAGATGTGCATTTTTATCTCCTGCTATTAAAGCTTCCAGCCACCTGGAAATATTTAAATGCTCACGGCCATGAAACTGTGGCACAAATATCCCCGAGGAAATTCCTTCCTTCCATAATTCAAATGATTTCTCACATCCCGGATATTTTTTAAGCGTTTCAGTAAAAGGTTCATAGAAATATTCCTTAAAACCGGATTCTTCTATTTTGTCGAAATCCGGGTTTGCTACCAAACACATGGGTGTCATTACGCAATGATTTCCTTTAAAATCTTTCACAGAAGAAAGTACTTCAAACAAATCCTGTAAGTCCTCATAAGTCGCTAAAGAATCATACTTATTATAACGAGCCGAAACCCCATCGGACATATTAAAGCCTTTTTCAACAAATCTGTTGTAAACCTCGACTGAAGGCATACGTATACTTCCCCAATCATCAGATTCGAAAACTATGATACGTCTACTGGTATGAAAGCCTGGTAATTGTTTTAAATAATTTGTTACTTTATCTGTTAACGACATATTATTCGGTTAATTCAAGAAATTTTTTTACGACCAGACTTATATCGTAATCATTTATATTATCGATTTTTAATTGGGCTGAATAATCACCGTTTAAAAAACTATGTATGTTTTTATAGTCAGTCGTTTGCGGTTCAATATTTAATATAGGTCTTCCGGCAATAGCATAATCGATAATTTTGCTAGGCACCTGTTCCTTATATACATTGTCTATATTCACAAGGAAATCCATTTTACTTAATACAAAAAGTAGCTTTTCCCGTGGAATAGGTTTTCTTATTTCAAGTTTCCCATTCATTTTTTCTTGGTAAGGTTCCACTAATTCGTACGTTGTTGTATATACAATGAATTTATATTTAATATCAAGAGTAGACAAATAGTCAAGTAGATTTCGCGGATCTCTTGTATTTCTATATAAGGCACCTGCGTAACAAAAAGTTGGGTACGGATTATTAACAGGATCCTCACTAAGTTTTATTTCAGAAAAGTTGAAACCCTGGGGAATTATTCTCATTTTTGGCCTGAATTCTTGAAAATATGCTTCCATGGCTGATCTTACAGGTAAAGTAATATAAGTAGCCTGTCTGAAAAGAAACTTTTCCAAATATTTAATATAAAAAGGGAAATCGTAAATATTTGATTTACATAATGTGAATGGATCACCACAATCAGCCACCCATGTTTCAGTTAAATTTCTATTCCGCTTTTTTGCCAGTGCGCAACCAATATGGACAGCATAAGGCTTAGCAATTGAAATTATCAGGTCAAAAGATTCTTCAGCTTTAGTAAGCAATTTATATATTGTAACAGAGATTTCTATTTCTGGATATAAGAAGAATTGGTATAAAAACCTATCTATTATTCTACGAAATAAACTTCTTCTCGTCATAAAAAGAGATGGATTATATTTATTTATCACCAATTCAGATCGAACTTTGCAGCTATACTTCATTTCAAAGTCTGAATAATCAAATTCATTTTCCTTAGTTAATATAATAACCTGATGTCCCTGTCGTCCCAGCTCCTTTGCCAGTTCTGTGGCACGGAATGAGCGAGGTGAGTTTTGCGGGTAAAAGCTAGCTGTAACAATTAGTACTTTTTTCATTTTCATTTAAGCTGCAATTTTAAAGCTTATCCAGTGTTGTACTATATCAAATCTTTATTCAGGACTCCTTAGACAAAATCATTTACCATCATTCCTGCCATAGAGCAACGGTTTTATGATTTCCAGGTAATTTATCTTCACCAATTTTGCCGATATCAATAGCACACATAGAAATGCTGCTCCTACTATAGTTAAAAACAAAATATCGATTACTTCAGGTAGTATTATTCTAAATAAAAGATCGACTATTAATAACGAGATAAATGAATGCATTGCAATAATAAATAAGCGACTTACAGGGAAAAGGCTGAAAAAAGTGACTTTAAGTTTCTTTGCCACATACCAGATAGCAATAAATAATCCACAAATGGCAATTATCACATAACTGATGGCAACAACTGCGGGAGAGTCAAATAAAATAATGACTATGTATTGTACCAACCATGTAGTAATAGCTAGTCCATAATGCATTCTTGCATAGAACTTAGATTCTCCTAAAGCTAGAAGAAGGGGTGTAAAAACAATTATATTAAAAAAGCTCAGGACCATTGCGATTGAAAAATAAACTGATGAAGCAGTATATGCTTCAGAATATACAATAGTAACAACTTCTTCTGAATAAAAGAGAAAATATATAACTATAGGATAGATTAGTATGGCAGATTTTCCGAGGGCGTTTTGCCAGAGAGTTGTAATCTTTGAAACGTCACCTTTCTCATGAATTATCCTTGCAAATGCAGGCATTAATACAGTGGAAGTTGCACCTGTAATCATACTAACAAAAGGTATTATAATAAAACCATTACTAAATTCAGCAAATACCTCCGGTCCAAAATACCTGCTTATGTAAAATTGATTAGCAGAGCGATAAATAGTTCCGGCTATCGAGGCTGAAACCAGTGGCAGACTATAACTGAGAATTTCCTTAAACCCCAACCCTGACTTCTCTAGACTCACCCCTCTGAAAGGTATCCCTTTAAAAAAGTAAGCAATAACAAGAATTATCATAGAACCCAAAATCCACCCATAAATTGCATTAAGATAGCTTCTTGAAAAAATAATTACAGGAAGCACTATTAACAATAACATAAGCATCCGAGTAATAATCTGATATAAAGCTATGTAAATAGTCTTCTTGTAAGTCGAAAAAATCCCTTCAATTCCAAGGGTTGGCATTAATAACAGTGGAACCGGTGAAAAAAATTTCAAACCCCTAGATAATTCAGGATTCTTTAAAATAACAGCTATCAAATCTGAGCATATAAATAAGAATATTGAAAAGGCAAGACCTGTAAATAGAAGCACCCTAGAAATTTTAATCACAATTTCTTTACCTTCAGAAAGGTTGTAACGGGGTAAAAAATAGCTGAATACACGTGGTAACCCAGCAGTAAAAACTACCAACAGAGTATTATAAACATAAATGACCTGCCTGTAGCTTCCATATTCGGTTTTACTTAAATAACGGGAAAGGATAGCTGCACTGATAATTGACAAAGCAAAAGAACTGAAACTCCCAGTTGCAACCCAAAATGCCTGTCCTGTATTACTTTTATTACCTGTAAGAAATTTTGAATTCAATTACAATTATAGGTTAATTAATATGCTTTCATTCGTGCCATAAATATCCACGAGTTTAGAATATATTGATAACCTAAAATCCTGGTATGAATACGAATCAATCATTATTCTCAGATTTTCTCTGTTGGTCATGGCTTCATTGTTAGTAAGAAAAATACTTCCTTCTTTAAGATCCTTATCAAGTTCACTAATAGAATAGACAGTTATACCTCTATCCAAAAGCCAGTTCTTAATAAGGTTGTTATCATTCAAATATAATTTAACCCCATATTGAATTGCTGCCAGGATATTGCCAAGTGCCATCTGTCGATATCCGTTAAAAATCGCTGCACCGGCTTCTCGATAAAGCCGGAGAAACTCATCCATGTTCATGAACTTATTGATTAACTTATAATAACTTTTATCTTTAGTTTTTAAACGTACAGCTTTTGAATAATTGCTTTCCGGACCGTAATTGAAAAGAAGAATAAAATCGAACTGATTTCTGTTCTCAGAGGCATCAATAATTTCAATAATATCCAAGTTATTATTATAACTGCTCCTGTTATTACCTAATATTATAAGCTTCTTTTTTTCCATTTCACCAGGATCATCCTTAAATGAAGGGGGAACTGGGAGCTGTACAAAATGTGGGGGGTTTAACCATTTTGATTTAAATAATTCATATTCCTCTCGAGAAAAACATAAAAAGAAATCAATACGATTTATAGCATTAGTGTAAGACTTATCAGTTAACATACCCCATTTAAGAATAGATATAGAAGAAATTACGGGTTTTACATACTTATCTCTAAATTTTTGTATAGGTCTTAATTTTTGCACCTGCAATGTTTTTTTACTCAGATATTTTTCTTTTTCTTGTCCATATAGCTCATGGCCGAAAAAACGCCAAGCAATTGGGATATTTTTTGGCAACATTAGTGCTATCCTTACCTTACTACCTTCCAGATCATATAATACCACCAGGTCGGCATCTATGCACATTTTTACTATCTTCTTTATGCTTTTGGGAGTTGGCTTAAAAATAGTAATATCCATATCATTTTTTATAGCATCATTCACAGAATTACTAATCAGGATATTATTATTATTAAAACATTCTCCTTCAAATTTTAAACTATCAGAAATAAATTTCTGATCAGTATGAATATGTATTGTTTTTATGGAACGTTTTAGCATTCTTTACAAAGTTCTCCTCAGAGTTTTTTTTCTAAGTATATTCTGTCACTTATGTTTTTTATTACTGATTTTTCCCTGCCTTTTTCGAAAAAACCAAAAGAATAAAATATTTTTAAAGCCACTGGATTACTAGTGTGACATGTTGCATAAAGCATCCCAGCTTCTTTACTTTTTTTAATAAAGACAGTAAATAATTCTTTTGATAAACCACGCCCTTCGAATTCCTTGCGTACACTTAAAAGGGCTCCATAAGACTTCCTGTTTTTTTTATCATTTGTATAGAAAATTATTAATCCCTGTATAGTATCATCTTCTACTGCAACATAAACATTTCCCAGTTTGAATATTTTTTCTACATATTCATGGAGAGCAACTTTACTTGATAGATTTGGTATAAAATCCTTATCCACTGAAACCAGATAATTATAGATTTTCTTTTTTGGATCTTTCAGTCTATTTGCATTAATAATCATTTTATTTGATTTTATTTTTAACCATAATGGTTTCAGTATATGATTTTGCAATAATCATTTCGTCATATCTGGGTGCTATTTCTATTTCATAGCCTTTAAAACAATTCAAATGATTCTTAACAATATCATAACCTGCAATAAGAGTAAATGCTATCCCGGCAGAGAACCTCGGATTTATATCCGTTAGATAATAACAATTATCTGTTTTAATGAATTCAAAATTTATACATCCATTTATATCAATTGTCCTTCCAATATAGGATGCAGCTTTTGATAAGATCTCATCATTAACTAAATGCACAGTAACTCCAGCCCCATTACTTGTTCTTAGCAATTCCCGCCGTGTAAAAGAGAAATCAGTTCCAGTTAACGAATTCCTTATATAATCAACAGTATATATGTCTCCTTTAATATACGGCTGAATAATATAATTATCCTTTAACATGGCATACCTTAACATATTCTCATCATTAATATATAGTATGCCCTGGCTACTGCGCCCATTTACAGGTTTAGCCACGTAGGGAAACGATAGTTTTTTTAAATCACCTGTTAATGGCCCCAAAGTAGGGATCACCTTAAAATAGGGGTTATCCTCAAAAAAATTACTCATTCTGTGTTTATCCCTTGCAACAGCAAGTCCTTTACTGCCGGTTATACAGACAGTGATCCCCCTTTCGGCAAATTCATTCCTGCGAAGGTTGTAAACATCCACCTCTGTATCAACCAGCGGGAATATATATTTTATATCATGTTTGATACAAATTTCAAATATCTTCGCAATGTATTCTTTTTTTTCAATTACCGCTGGCACCCTAAAAATCTCTTTGTATTTTAATGATTCGGCATGCCATTCCGCGGGGTAAATATCACATCCGTAAACATTGTACCTTCCCTTCTTATTAAGTGAAGTTATTATTGCATTGCTCGAGAGTGATCCTACAGCTGTAATTAGAATTCCAATTTTCATTCTTAAAAATTAAAAGTAACTCTGCTACAATCCACTATTTTTTTGTAGCATACGGTGTGTAAAAAAATTCCCAAGGTTTTCATCCTTTAATATTCCACTCTCAAGCTGGAAAGCATTTATCCCCGGCATTGAATTTATTTCAATAATCTTAAATCCTTCCCTTGTTACTACTATATCCAGGCCAACATAACTCAAAAAGGAAAGGTGGTTAAAAATCCCGAGAATTTTCTTAATCATGCTTTGCCAGCCAGGTATTTCAACTCCTGCTATACTGACACCACTATCAGGATGTACTGTTACTTTAATCTTACGAGAATACCTGCCTTTTTCCCTGGATAATCCAAGTTTAAGAAGCTTCCCGCTTTCAATGTCGATTAAAACAACGATACCACCTCCCTTACTGACTGTATTATCAACTAAATAACCAGCCCTTCCGAAACGATGGAATGAGCCAGCGAGGTGGAATCTACCATCGTTAATATCCCTGTAGAGCGATATTCTTACAGTATTAACACTGCTTGCATTGATATCAGAGGAGTATGTATGTTGTTCTATGTACTGAGTAATGAGGTAGTGATTATGTGTCCTGATAAAACCATCAAGCTCTTTTTTTTCGGACTCTTTACCATTCAGTAAGAGACCTCTCTCCGTATACTCTAACAAATGGAAGCCTACTCCCTTTGTACCCCATGCTGGTTTAAGTACTAATTTCTTTTTTCCCTTACATAAGCTTAGTAGATTTTCTTTTTCAGATAACCCACGATCAAGTCTCACAAGCCTGCCATCATTTATAAGGAAATAATATTCAGGAACCACTTCCGGATAATCCTTTAACAAGAAAGGGAGAAAAAGTTTACTGTCAATGATAGAAGAATATTGTTTGTTGAAAGGATGCAAATTAAGGTATGCCCTGTCTCTCATATAATCCCTGTAATTTTCCTTTGTGATCCCACATAACTTTACGGTCTCTAAAAAAAATCCCTTTCGCAATGCCCATAGTTTCTCTCTTAAAGCTGATTTTTCACTTATATTCCTGTTTTCAATTATGAATTTGAAAAACCATTCCTGGAACGGTATTATTAATCCTGATATTCTTAAAAATTTTCGCTTAAAACTCATTATCTCAATTTAATCCTTATCCTCAATTAATTTTATTATGTACTCAACTACTCCCATTTCCAGATCAGGGTAAACGGGGAGGCAAAGAATTTCATTTGCTATTTTCATTGCATTGGGAAGATTAAGGGCATCTGCTGATGGCAAACCCATGTATATAGGGAACTGACTTATAAGTGGGTAGAAATATCTCCGGCTGTGAATATTATGAATCTTAAGCTTTTCATATAATGCATCCCGGCTTTTGCCATAAAGTTTCTCCTCTACCAGGATGGGAAAATAAGGATATGCATGATCAACTCCATCAATATCATTGAGAAAACTTATACCTTCTATATCCTTCAGGTTTTCTCGGTAATAATTTGAAAATGCTTTACGTTTTTGGATATGCTCATCTATATACCTGAGCTGTACCAGACCGTACGCTGCCTGTAACTCATTCATTTTCGCATTTATACCTGGTGCTACAATCTTTGTTTCACCGGCAAATCCAAAATTTTTAAGATAGTCTATCCTTTTCTTTGTATGTTCATCCCTGCAGATTATTGCCCCTCCCTCAATAGTATTGAATACCTTGGTTGCATGAAAACTCATTATTGACAGATCACCATAATCAAGTATCGAATTTCCGTTTATCTTAACGCCGAAGGCATGTGCTGCATCATAAATTAGCCTTAGACCCGTGTTGTCGGCAATCTCCCGGAATCGTTCCACCCGGCATGGATTTCCATATACATGAACCGGCATTATTGCTGTTGTCTTAGGTGTTATAGCTGCTTCAACCTTTTCAGGATCTAGGTTAAAGTATTCCGGCTCGATATCTGCGAATACTGGTTTTATGTTATTCCACCATAATGAATGTGTGGTGGCAACAAAACTAAAAGGAGTAGTAATGACCTCGCCCGTTATCCTAAGTGCCTGCAATGCTGTTACCAGCGCAAGAGTCCCATTTGCAAACAGGGAGAGGTGTTTCACACCTAAGTAATCAGCCAGTTCTTCCTCGAACTGCCTGTGAAAGGGACCGTTATTGGTAAGTATACCATTTTCCCAAATTTTTTCAAGGTAGCCGGTAAATTCATCCAGAGGGGGCAGTGCAGGACGGGTTACATAGACCGGTTTTTGCAGTGGTTTCATTTATTTTTTCTTAAGCAGTTTATCAACTATAATACTTTTGAGGTAAATGTAATCCTCCATTCTGGTGATCTCACAAAAAGCAAATACTATGACAGCTCCTGCCACTATCTGCAATACAAGGGTCACCGGGTATGACGTTTTAAGTAAGCAGCCCAGTGTAAAAACCACTGCGGCCATGCCAGCAGCCAGCAAGAATGAAGGCATGATATCCCTTACCTGGCGCAAAGTACCGTAACCTATGTATTTGCCTGAATAGTAACTATTCAGGTAATAATCAACAAACGAATTCAATATCATCCCAGCAATCATGATTTTTATCCCGAAAATTATTCCAATGATTATTATCGGTACTGTCAATGTTTTTTTTATTATCTCGAGTCTAAGTATAATTCCTGACCGTCCCTGTACCTTCAACATATTAAGGTTGAGAGCATGCAAGGGGTATAGCATGCCTGCAAAGCATAACATCTGTAGATAAATTATCGAAGGCCTCCATTTCTCACCTATAAGTGTTATAACCATGGGTTCGGCAACTGCTGCAAGGCCCAGCATCAGGATGAATGTTAGTAACATTATACTTCTGATTAATCTCCTGTATCCCTCTCTTAAAAAATCAGGCTTGTCCTGCATCTCTGCAAGTACGGGGTAGGTAACTCTGCTCATCACCATGTTAATATTGTGAGATGGGAATCGGCTGAAAATTTGAGCCCTTGTATAATAGCCCAGATCACCGGCCGAGAAGAATTTTCCTATTACCAAGTAATAAATATTCTGGTATGTTGTGTCAATAAGCCCGCCAACCATAAGCTTGCTGCCGAAGCTAAATAGTTGCTTAAAAGAATCTTTACTGAAACCCAAAGATGGCCGCCAGCGGTTCCACAGCCAGAGGAGGAGTGAATTAAGTACCTGTTTGGATAGCTGAAGCGCAACAAGGCTCCATACTCCAAAGCCTTTATATGCAAGTGTTATCGCCAGAACACCCGAACCACCTGATGCTATGACCGAAATACGGGTAAGAAGCTTAAAATCAACCCGCTTCGTCAGGATAGTCCTCTGTATTATTGTAAGAGCATTAACTATTAATACTAAAGACAACACCCTTATTATATTTTTTAATTCAGGCTCTTCAAAAAAGGAACTGATAGCAGGAGCAAAAATGTATAATAATAGAAAGAATAGTAAACCAACCAGTAAATTATAATAAAAAACGGTTGAGTAATCCATGTTTGAACAGTCTTTCTTACGTATCAGTGCTTCATGAAAACCACTTCTGATGAAACTTTCAGACACGGCTATAAAGATTGCTATCATACCAATTAGCCCGAACTCCTCCGGTGTAAGCAGCCTGGCAAGTATAATACCAACAATAAATGCTATACCCTGGGTAATGAAGTTATCAACAGAACTCCAGAGAATGCCTGATATGGTTTTTCCCTTAAGACTCAATATTCACGTAATAGAAAACTTATTGAATATTGACTTTTCTAGCCGGATTTCCAAAGACAGTGCATTTTGGGGGTACGTTTTTGATAACCACACTACCCGCACCGATAACTGCCTCATCCCCTATATTCATACCCGGGACTATAGTAGCACCTGTATTAATCGTTACCAGGTTCCCAACGCTGGTGAATCCACCAAGGAAGGAGTATGAGTTCAGGTGGCAGAAGTTACCAAGAGTAACATCATGTCCGAGGACTGAGAATGGTAGTATGGTCACCCAGTTTCCTATCCTCACATTACATGTTATATGTGTGAATGGGAAAAGTATAAGCCCCTCACCATGCTGAGTCCCATTATAAATTACCGATGTTTCATGGACTAAAGATAGAAAGATCCCTCCCTTGTCCTTTATCATCATAACATATTTTAGCTTCTGTTTAACATCTCCGAGGGCACAAACAAACACATCTTCTGGTTTTACCTCGTATTTCTCAACAGAATCTATAATAGGAGGATAGTCAGGAAAATCATCAAGGGCATCACTTTTGTCATCAAGGTAACCCTTGATTTTCCAGTTAATATTATACCCATGGCATCTTTTTGCCAGGTTATAAATTTCACGCCCAAATCCTCGAGCTCCAATTATGAGTAATTCTTTCATCTAGCTTATCATCATGTTATTATATATTGATTCCCATTTCTTAATGACTTCATTCCATGAAGATAATCTTAAAAGTATTTCTTTATTATCAATACATGATATTTTAAATGTCTTGATATTATCTATGGTACTTTTTATTGTTTCTGTAAGATCCTCAATACTGGTAGTAATATAAAATACTCCATTATCTTTTAAAAGATTATATGGTAACCAATCTCCTGTTATTATTATATTTCCAGAATACATATACTCCTGGATAGCTGAAGATAAAGCATCTGTAACCTGTATAGATATCAATACATCACTTACTACTCTTAAGATCCCCGTATCTCGTTTTGATAAAAAAGTGTTAAAGATTAAATAAGGGACATCAAGTGTTTCAACTTTTTTCAGTATATTATTCACATACTTTTCAGAAGCACGACCATATGTTAATGGTAAAATTAAAAATATGCTTTTCTTATGCTTGGCATTTAAATTTTTAATACTTTCCAGAATTTGCATATGTTGTTGCCCAGGAGATGCATTCGTTCCACAGGTTATTACTATTTTGTTTTCAGGAATATCAATACTTTTTCTAAGACTACTGTTATCATTAATTAATGACTTTAATTCATCTATTACCTCAAATTGTGTAATACCAAAGTGTGCAATCCTAATTTTGTCCTCTAATTCCGGATATACGCCAATAAAATCATTAGCTATTTGTGGAGTTTCAATCTGAATAAGATCTACAATTTGATATATTTTTCGCTGCATTTCACGTCTTTCACTATCGACTCTATAAAAATCAGATCCCCATATTGTTATTTTTACCTTTTTTTTCCTGTCTTTCAACTCAAATATCAACCTATGATAATAAGGACTAAAAAAGTGTATGTCAATAATATTGTAATTATCACACAACTTAAGCAATACTTTATCCCTGAACAGAGCTGTTAATAACCCTCTCACTTTAGGAATTTTGCTAAGAAGAAACAACAACTTTACTGAAAAAGTTGCTCTTGTCATCATTATATTCCTACACTTCCAAGTAGTAATATTGCATGTGGAAATCTTTATATCATTTTCTATTAATTTATAATAAAGAGCTTCAATAGTTTGATCATGGTTTTTAAACTGATATAAGATTAGTATTTTCACTGTTAAATATAGTTTTCGTCAGATTATTCTTGACAGGTTCTTAAAAGATTAAGATATTCATTCCAATCTCCGATATCTATCCAACTGCTTTTCCATATCGGAAATACCCCAACATTACGCTTCTGTTTCTTTAGTTTATATATTAAGTCTGTCATATTATATTCTGTGTTATCAGGTATTTCATTAATAATATGAGGCTCAAGAATATACATTCCACTATTTATTTTAAAAGAGATCTCCGGTTTCTCAACCATCGTGGTTAACCGTCCATTGTTCTCAGATTCAATTGTTCCATAGGCAATATTATAATTTTTTACTACCGCTATGATAGTTATTTCGTTCTTGTTCTTATAATGGTAATTCAGGATTTCATTATAATCCTGCGTAATTAAGTTGTCACAGTTAATAACAAACAAAGTTTCAGATATTCTATTTTTTAATAAGCTAAGACTGCCTGCAGTACCATATGGCTTATCTTCTTCCAAAAAGGTGATATCATAATCAAGATTAAGACTGTTTATGTAATATTTAATGAGGTCTGCTTTGTAGTTTACCGAGATAAAAAACCGTGCAGAACCATATACGGCAAAACGGTCAAATATCTCTTCCAACATAGTTTTTTCTTTTATAGGTAATAGTGGTTTAGGCAAAACATGTGTCAGGGGTCTTAGTCTTTTCCCTACTCCTCCCGCCATGATAACAATTGGCAGATTAAACTGTTTATATAACTGCTGCTGTTCTTCAAGGAAAATATCTTCCCAGAAATAAATATTTACCAATTCCCCGGCATTATTTATAACAGGCATGAATTCAGTTCTATGCTCAAGCATTAATCTTTTTATATATTCAATAGTATCATTCGTTTTTACCACTACACGGTCTGTAGTTTGCAGGATGGACCGAATAGTTGAATTCAGGTTAACATTATTTATTACTGCTCTCTGAATATCACCAATGGATAATAATCCCACATATTTACCCTTGTCAAAAACTAAAAGTAATTTATGACTAACTTTATCCATATGCTTCAGTGCATCCAGTATAGAAGCTTCGGCTGTTATACTAATATCATATATTTTTTCTGTCATTGAGTGTTTCCCTTAATTTAGAAATAATATAGAGTAAAGCAGATTCAGACAGCCTGGAATACATAGGCAAGGTTATCAGATTATCACTCACATATTCTGTTAGTGGTAAATAACATGAATAATCCTTATAGATTGAGAAGCGATGAACAGCCGGGTAATGAACGCTGGTTTGTATACCTTCTTCAGCCAGTTTTCCACGAACATAATCACGTTTTTTGTATGTTGAGTTCTTCAATACAATCGTAAAGATATAATTAGATGAAAATTCATCTACATCATAAAATGGAATAGAGATTTCTTCTATATTCTTTAGTAATTCAACATATTTTTTTCTGATTTTTCCACGTTTAACCAAATCTGCCTCAAGTTTTTCTAACTGAACAAGGCCAATGGAGGCACGCATATCATCCATACGGTAATTAAAACCCAGTTCAATCACATCATAAGAAATAGCATGTCCTTTTGCCCTGTCATATGATAAACTTGTCATACCATGTGACCTGAGTAGCCTGGCACGATCAGCATAGTCTTCAGTGTTTGTAAGTAACATTCCTCCCTCACCTGTACTTATATTTTTATTTGAGTAAAAACTGAAACAACCAAGATCACCTATGGTTCCCAGCTTTTTACCTTTATATTCGGAAAGGGGTCCATGACAGGCATCTTCTATAACTTTGAGTTTATGCTTTGCAGCTATATCCATGATTCTTTCCATGTCGCATGCAAACCCACCAAAATGCATTATAATAATTGCCTTAGTCTTAGAAGTAATTTTACGCTCTATATCATCAGGATCAATAGTAAGATCATTAAGACTTTTTATGTCAGCAAACACTGGAATAGCATTCATATACATTATCGCATTGCAGGTTGCAACGAAGGTAAGAGAAGGGCAGATTATTTCATCACCAGCCTTTATACCTATTATCTTCAAAGCCAAGTGCAAAGAGACAGTACAGCTTGCAAGAGAAATAGCAAATCTTGCATTCAACATCTCTGCAAACTTTTTTTCAAATTCCTTTGTCTTAGGACCGGTAGAGATCCACTTTGATCTAATAGTATCTACTACAGCTTTTTCTTCTCTCTCGTCAAAGTTAAGATCAAAGAGAGGAATCTTATAGTCCATAATGAATTTTATATAGTCTAATATTTAATCTCAAAATTACCGTACTTGTTTTTATTTATCATATAGTCACCATAAAGGCCAATATTAAATGACTGGATTAATTCCTCAATACCTTCCGGAACAGTGTATTTAGGAGTGAAACCAAGAGTTTGCTTCACTTTTGAGAATGAAACCCTGAAGTTCCTCGGGTCATTTCCGTTAGATCCGTATTTTACTTTGCCTGTTGGAATATATTTCAGTATTTCTTCGACAATCATTTTCTTGGTGAAATTATTTTTATCACCACCTACATTAAAAACTTCGAAATTCACAAGAGCCGGATCTGCTTTTATTACAATATCCAGTAAGCGGGCAAAATCCCTTACATGGCAGTATGGCCTCCAGGTATATTCATCAAATACCAGCAATTCTTGATTAAGAGTAAGTATGCGGGCAAATTCATTTATAGTCAGATCAAAACGCATCCTGGGTGATAACCCAAATGCTGTTCCAAATCTCAACACAACACCCGTGTAATCTACTTTCTCCTTTTTATCTAAAAGATATAATTCATTGTTAACTTTATCCTTAGCATAAAGAGAAAGTGGTTTAAGCTGATAGTCCTCATCAGCCAGTTCTTCTTCCGGGATCTTTCCATAATTTGAACATGTTGAGATAAATATTAATTTATCAATGCCCCTACCGTTAAAAAAATTAATACATTTTTTTATTCCGGTATTGTTAATCTTATTTGACTCACCGGGATATTTGCTGGTAACCGGTTCACCAACCAGACCTGCAAGAAGAATCACGTCAGTAATACCCTGCGATGCTTTTTCCAGATCGTGCGTATTATTTATATCTCCGTAAATGAAATTATAATCAGGGTCGCCAACGTAAGGATGCAGTGCAAAATGATTATTATAGATAAGATTATCCAATACAGATATCCTATAACCATTTTTTAGGAAATGTGCAGTGATTACCGAACCAATATAACCTGCACCTCCAATTAATAAAATATGTTTCATTCCAGAATGTTTTTGCTATCTAAATGTTGTAAATACTGCTCTTGTATAACCTTAGGTTTTTAGTAAACCAATCAATGGTTTTTTTTAATCCTTCTTCATAACTGTGTTTCGGATACCATCCTGTCCTTTCTTTTAACCTGGTGTAATCAGCCCGCAAAGCTTCCACTTCACTTTTACCCGGCCTTATTCGCGATTCATCAGTTATGATATTTAAATCTTTTTTATTAAGTAACTTAGCTACAATATTTATTATTTCCTGCACCGAAAGATAAGAGCCGGATCCGATATTAAATACATCGCCGTATTCACTCAAATCCGCCACCTTAATCAAAGCTTCAACAGTATCAAGGACAAAAGTGAAATCCCTCTTCGGATGTAGTGAACCTATTTTAACTTCATTACCTCTCAGCATCTGGGTGATGATTGAAGGCGTAACTGCACGAGCAGACTGCCTTGGTCCGTAATTATTAAACAGCCTGACTATTGTCACCGGCATTTCGTAAGCATAGATGAAACTCCATGCCAACTTTTCCATTGCCGCTTTGCAGGCAGCATAAGGGGATTTAGGTATCTGAGGGTGTTCCTCATCGATGGGCAAATATTTACTATTCCCATATGTCTCAGCGGTAGAGGCAAGGATAATTTTTCCCGGTTTCATATCCCTGGCAGAATTTAGCAGATTAAGTGATCCCAGGGTGTTGTTGTCAAAAATGTCGTGAGGATAAATAAAAGAATAGGGGATCCCGGGCACTGCAGCCAAATGAAAAACAATGTCCTTGTTCCCTAGGTGCTCTCTGAATGTATTTTCATCCCTGATGTCACCCAACACCACTTTTATTGAGTCTTTAATATCACCAGGAGCATCTTCCAGAAAACCATGTGAACCTTTTGAATTATACCGCACAAGTGCAGTTACTTCTGCACCAAGATGTACCAGTCTTTCACACAGGTGGCTGCCGATAAAACCACCGGCACCCGTTACAAATATCTTCTTGTTTTTCATCATTATTTTTGATATACCTAATTAAGAGGGAAAAATAATATAAAGGTCAGATCGCGATAAAACATTCAAGAATCCGTCTATGTTAACAGGAATTTGCTTATCAAAAATTCCAAACCGGGTTGATCATATTTCCAATATTCATCCGTCATCACTTATATTAATTGTGTCTGCATCATTTATTTTTGAAGAGCCAGGTGACCCATCCTTCACCTCGCTACCTCTATATTGTCCATTGGCGCACGTATATTCCGGCACCAGCTCCCTGATAAATTCAATTATTTCCTGTTTTGAAAACTTGTATAAATTTTCCAGGAGAGTATCTATGTAGGCAGATAAAGTCACCCCGTCAACTTCCTTCACTTTTGCAATCTTGATTTTAGGATGGTGTGTAGGGAGCGTATTCTCCTCCTTTGTTAACAGTTCTTCATAAAGTTTCTCACCCGGCCTTAAGCCGGTGAACAGGACTTCAATATCCCTTTCGGGAACAAAGCCTGAAAGGCGTATCAGCTGGTAGGCAAGGTCGACAATGGCAACCGGCTTACCCATATCAAAAACGTATATTTCGTTAGTCTTACCCATAAATCCTGCCTCAAGGACCAGTTCACAGGCTTCCGGGATGGTCATAAAGTACCTCGTTACCTCGGGATGTGTAACCGTAACAGGCCCCCCTTCACTGATCTGCTTTTCAAACAATGGTATTACAGATCCGTTTGATCCCAGCACATTACCAAAACGGGTAATCGCGAATTGTGTGTTCACCCCTGCCTTCTGTGCTTTTGACTGAACCAGGGCCTCACACATCCTTTTGGATGCTCCCATAACATTTGCAGGATTCACGGATTTATCTGTTGAGATCATCACAAATTTTTCCACACCGAAATTCACGGAAAGATCGGTGACCAGTTTAGTGCCTCCCACATTAACCCTTATTGCTTCGTGTGGATTATCCTCCATAAGGGGCACATGTTTATATGCTGCAGCATGAAACACTATCTCCGGCTTATAGTCCCGGAATATCAACACCATCTTCCTGGAGTTGGTTATATCTGCCAGGATCAATTCATATTTCAGGTTAGGGAACCGCCTATGGAGCTCATTATCGAGATGATACATCGGCGTTTCGGCCTGGTCGACAAGGATGGCTTTCTTTATATCGAAGCGTGCCAGTTGGCGCACTATCTCGGAACCAATGGATCCGGCGGCCCCGGTAACAAGAATAGTCTTATTTTTTAAGCCCATGCCTATCAGCTCCATGTTAAGACGTATGGGATCCCTGCCAAGCAGGTCTTCCAGCTTCACTTTCTTTAACTGGTCCACTTCAAGCCTGCCGTGCAGCCAGTTATCAATTTTAGGGGTTTCAAGCACTTCAAGACCGCTATCCATGGCTGTCCTGATTATTTCACTCTTTTTGGCCGGTGAAATATTACTTATGGCAATAACCAGTATATCGATCCTTTGCCTGAGAACAAAATTATTGTTAAATATCACGGGGCCATATATGGGTATGCCATTGATCCTTAATCCCTGGAGCCTTGTGTTATCGTCAACAAAGCCTGCAACGTAATAACCTGCAAGGGGATCACTCAACAATACACGTTTTACGATAAAGCCCATCTCACCGGCCCCGTATATCAAAACACGCTTATAAGTTCTCCTTGTGCTTGTGGCAAAACGGAAAATTATCTTTATCAGAAGGCGGATTGAAAAAAGCACTACCGTTATTGATACATAATGTATAAGCAGAACTGAAATCGGTATTATTAATATCTCATTCCATTCAAACGACCTGCTAATAATTGATAAAACTGCTGCAACAATTAAAGAGGATGTTGTTACAACAAACAAGAGCGTAACATCAGTCAAGGTTGTATGCCTTAAGATCCCCGCATATGATTTCAGTATCAGTGAAAAAATCAGGTATATGCCTGTTACAATCAATCCCTGCAGGGCAGCAATTACAATATCCACTTCGGTGGAAGCGAAGTTCAAACGGACCAGGTATGAGAAGAGGAAAAGCAGGAATACCAGGGCATTATCAACGGTAAATACCATCCACCTGGGAAGATTATACCGTAGAAATATCCTTAAGACGTTCTGCCTTACAAATTCTTTAAGTTTATGTAGGCTGTTAATCATTTATTATCCTGAGTTCTATCCTGCGATTTAATTGCCTGTTTCTTTCCAGGTAATTAGGTGCCACAGGCTTTGACTCACCGTAGCCTTTTGCCACAAGCCTGTCAACATCTATTCCCCGGTTAACCAGGTAATCGGTCATAGTTTTTGCTCTTTCCCGGGATAAGTTATAGTTGGCTTCGGAGGATCCTGTACTGTCTGTATGTACTCCCACCTCGAGCTTAATATCCGGGTATTTTCTCATAAAACTAACCACCCGGTCCAGCATTATCAATGCATGGGATCTTAACATATTGTTTCTATCAAAACAACGGTCGGTTGATGTACTGTAAACCTTAATGAGATTGTAAAGCTCCCTTTCCGCCGGATCTTCTATTATAACTGCCTTTGCTATGGCATCATCAAAGCCCAGTTCCTGTAACTCACTGAATGCCGGGTAGGTAGCTATAAGATATTTTTGCCATTCGACATAATAGCTGTACAGGCCTGTTTCTTCGTTATACCTTTCTTCAATCATATACTTTGAAGGCACGTTCCTGAAAATCCCGGCGCCTGTTCCCAGCCGGTTTTCAGAAGACAATAATTCTATGCGGAACACGGCTCCTTCTTTCAGTTTCTCTTCAACAGAATATACTGTGTCCACTTCAACACCTGAGAAGTCACAAATATCAGCCGGTGCAGATGTTAATGCTTCACGTCTTCTTTCAAATTCAAGTTTATTCTGCAGACCATCGAATACTTCTATCATTTTTGATATACCTGTCCTGGAAATCTTCCCGGTTGAAGTCGATTTTATGCCGAGGGCCAGGTTAACTTCGTACCTTCCGCTTTTAGAATATGCATGGCTGGCAACAGGTCCTGTTGCCTTTGTCCCATCACCAAAATCCCATGAATAGCTTAGAATTTCCTGGCCCGGCAGGTTAGAATCGGTACCGTCAAATTCCACTGCCTCTCCCCTGACGGCAGCATCAGGACTGTCAATATAGGGTTGTTCAAAATCCCGCAGTTTCAATATATAGCTTAACTTGGAGCAAAAGAGCCTGCCGGTGTTCTTTTCAATAATGTTCAGTCTTATATCATAATCTCCCGGGCCGGGAAAATCATGTTCGACAACGGCTCCACGAGCTGATCTGTCATCCCCAAATGTCCACAGGTATTGCAGGGAGGTAGTATCCAGAACCACTGACCCCGAATCATCAAACACAAAACAGTATTTATTCTCTTTCTGGATATCCCTGTAAAATATTTGCGGGTAGAGTGTCTCAAAAGAATATATATCAACTGATCCGTCCCTGTTAGATGAAAAATAACCTTCATTCATAAGCGGGTCGGTGGTTATTCCAAAGTCATCATGCTCTGAATTTACCGGTGCATCGATATGTATCGGGCTGATCCAGGCAGTGTCTGCAAAACGGCTATAGAAAATATCCTTACCGCCCAGTCCTCCATGCCCATCAGATGCAAAAAGTAATTCCCCGGCCTGGTTAACAAAGGGATAGGATTCATTTCCCTTTGTATTTATCACGGGACCCAGGTTCACCGGGTCACCCCAGTAATTACCCTTCCAGGGAAGGTAGTAAAGATCCGTACCCCCATATCCTACGGGATCATCAGATGAAAAATACAAACGCTTGCCATCAGGTGCAAGGAAGGGCGTAGTTACATTATACCACTCATTATTAACCCTCATTTCCCTTGTATTGTCCCACTCTTCTTCACCATGGGTGGAATAGAAAATTCCCAGTTTGTTCCTGGCATAGGCATTTCGCCTCAGGCTTCCTTCCACATGCAGGTTACGTGAATAATAAATGGTATCGTTTCTGCTGTTAAAGGTACATGGCCCATCATTATACCGTGTCTTTATATTACGCGAAAACAGCCTGGGGCTTTTCCAGTTGCCTTCGTCATCTTTAGAAGTATAGAATATATTAAATACACCATTGCTTTCTGACGTTAAGTAACTTGCCAGGGAACTTACGTCGGCGTTTGAAGTAAATACCAGTCCATCAGCAAAGAAAACAGGACAGAATTCATCGTGCCTGTCTGAACTGAAAGAAGTCTTCGATACGGTGTATGTTTCTGTCTGGCCAATAATTAAAGGTTGAACCAGAATGAATATTAAAGCACTTATTTTCAATCTTTTATTCATGATTATACAATTGATCCGGACCTTGAAAAGTAATTTTTCATCAATTAAAAATTCAAGGGGTTCACCGCTTCAACCTTATACTTAAATATGTAGTTCATCATAATTTCATGCGACCCGTTACTATATCTTCCCAGCTCACTTATTTCAAAATTATAACTGTAGGCTATTCTCAACTGGTTATTTGGCTGAAACTGAAACATTGTTGCAATGGTCCGGTTATTTCTATATGATCCTCCCAACCAGAATTTATCATATAAACAAAGATGAGTGTTTATATCAAACTGAAATTTTGACGGGTCAGGAATTGAGGAATACCTGAGCAATATTGAAGGGGAAATCTTGATATTCTCACCGGCATCAATAATATACCCTGTATTCAGAAGATAACTATAGCTGGCAGCCTTATTATCGAAGACGTATTTATTCTTAGCAAAATCAAAACTATAATTCAGAAGTCGTGGTATGGAAATCCCTGCAAAGAAATTATCGGCAGAATAATGCATTCCAAAGCTGAAGTTAGGCACTGCAAATGTTTTAGAATCCTGGGTGTATATCTCATCTCCCGGATCTAGCACTATTAAATCCGAATACGCAGTGTTTGTAAGAATAATACCTGCACCCAATCCGAATGCCAGCATCCCGTCTTCCATATGGATTTTATATGCATAGGCTGATGTAATTTGATTTTCCTGGGTTACACCTATCTTATCAGATATAACCATTAATCCAAGACCAAGTTTTTGATTTGCAAACGGAGCATCCGCACTGACAGTCAGCGTTGAAGGTGATCCGTCGACCCCCACCCATTGTTTACCATAGAAGGTGAAAATGTTCAAAGCTCCCTTCCCACCGGCAAATGCCGGGTTTATAGAGACAGGATTCAATACATACTGGCTTGAGGTTGGATTTAACTGTCCATTAGCAACTGCAGCTAACAGGATCAAAACAGAGAATGTTATAACAACTTTCTTCATATCTATATCTTTATATCTGTTTTATCTTTGAATTACTATATATCCACTGTATGGATTTCCATTGGTTGGCCTGATGGAGTAAAAATAGGTACCGTCAGGAAGCTGATTTCCTTTCTGGTCGACTCCATCCCATCTATTATCGTAATTATCATTTTTATATACCAGTGCTCCTCTCCTGTCAAAAATTATTAATTCAGTTTTACCAAGTGTCTCAAGGCCACGCAAAACAAAATAATCATTTTTACCGTCAAGGTTGGGTGTTATAAGAGTTGGTATTACAAGGTCATTGACAATAATGCTTACAAAATCGGTTGCAGCCGGACAGGCCCCGTTAGTAACTGTCCACAGAAAAACATTTTCTTCAAGAGAGAGGTCACTAACAGCTGTATTAGGCACCGTATCATTTTCTATGGTCCCTGTCCCTTTGACCACTTCCCATGTACCATGACCTACAGCTATTGGCGCTGCATTAAGCTCGGTATGAAAAACATAATCCAATACCTGGTCAGGACCTGCATCGGCTGTTGGTGGCTGGTCGACGGTTACCACCACCGGTTTTATATCAAAATATCCTGATACGGTGGTTCCCCTGATATAGTAAGTCCCTTCAGTTGCTTCCGCAGGTGTTGGATATTCAACTGTTGCATCACTATCTAACCAGTAAGTATAGGTAAGTCCCGGTGTTGATCCTTCTGTTATTTCATCCGCTGTGAGATCAACCGTTTCAGGGTAACAAACAGGGTCAGGATCGTTAATCACCAATGTCGGTGTTCCGGGTGTTGAGATCACCACTTCTTCGGATTTCAGTGATGTACAGCCATATGAATTGGTTACGGTAAAAGTGAACACACCCGGCTCGAGCCCTGTAATGGTTGTACTTGTACCCGTACCGTTAGTAATAACATTACCCGGGCTTCTTGTCACCGTCCATGAACCCGATGAGGGCAATTCTTCCAATACCACACTTCCCGTAGGAACCTCGTATGTGGGCTGCACAATCATACCGATAACCGGGGCAGATGGTGTGGGTGGCTGCTCGGGAATTACAACATTGTCTGAAGGCGTTGAAGTGCAGCCTTCTTCATTTGTAACAGTGAAATTGTATGTTCCAGGATCAAGACCTGAAACAGTGGTGCTGTTTCCTGTTCCGGTTGTGGTTATTGTACCGGGATACCGTGTAAGGGTCCAGGTACCTGTCGACGGCAGGCCTAATAAATTGACGCTCCCTGTTGACACATTACAGGTAGGTGGTGTTATGGTCCCGACAGATGGCTTCGACGGTGTTTTAGGCTGGGGATTGATATTCACTTCCTCTGAAGGTTGTGAGGTACATCCATAAGAGTTGGTTACAGTGAATGTATATGTGCCCTCGAGGAGGGTATAGATGGTTGTGCTTGTTCCCGTCCCTGTTTTAGTCACTGAGCCGGGCGACCGTGTTACCGTCCATGTACCCGTTGCCGGTAAGCCTTCAAGGACTACACTGCCTGTTGATGATTCACATGTGGGATGTGTTATTGTCCCGATAACAGGTGCTGTTGGTGTTGGCGGCTGTGGATTGATAACCACCTCATCGGATGCTTCCGATACACAACCGGCTGCACTTGTTACAGTGAAGGTGTAAGTGCCTTCCGGGAGATCTGTAACGGTAGTACTTGTACCTGTTCCTGTTTTAGTAACATTATCGGGGCTGCGTGTAAGGGTCCATGTACCCGAGGATGGCAAACCATTTAATACCACACTGCCTGTTGCCACATCACATGTTGGCTGGGTTATTGTACCGACCACCGGTGCCCCGGGAATGGTGTTAACTGTTAACGAATATGTGTCCGATTTTGCTGAGCAGGGAGGTCCCAGCGGGTTATCGGTTGTTACCGTAATAGTAACTATTTCACCTGCATCAGCTGCAGCAGGTGTGTAGGTGAATGAAAAGGGAGATGTATTGGACGAAGTGGGGCTTACACTGCCGGCACCATCTTCTGTGATGGTTACAGACGTTGCAGACCCCCCGAAAGTATTATCGCTTACAGTAACAGGATCTGTACCACATGTACTGCCTGATGTGCTGCTCAGAGTGAGTGTTGGCGGGTTTGTACATCCACATGATACATCAAAGGGCTCACCTTTGGTAGTACAACCGAAAGAATTTCTTACTGTAATGGTGTGTGTGCCGTTTTCTACATTGTTGAAAGTGGTACCTGATTGGAATGTTCCGCCATCAAGGCTGTATTCCAGGTCCGACCCTGTCGGGCTAAGGACCGTTACAACAGCACCTCCGGTATCCTCACAATCCACCGACTGCTCCGGCGCTTCCGGTGAAGGGGGCTGAGTATCAATGTCTGCTTCTGCTGACGGATCCGAAGTACATCCAAATGAATTTGTAACCGTGAATGTATAAGTGCCCGGATCAAGGCCTTCTATTGTAGTTGATGTCCCGGTGCCCGTTGATGTTGAACCCCCCGGGCTGGTGGTAATTGTCCATTCACCTGTTGAGGGCAGACCCCTGAGTTCCACACTGCCCGTTGCCACATCACATGTAGGCTGGGTAATAACGCCTATTATAGGTGCTGAAGGAGTTGGCGGCTGGTCTTCGATTATAATATCATCCGATGGATCCGAAGTACATCCATAGTCATTTGTTACGGTATAGGTATAGGTGCCTGAGGTCAGCCCTGTTATAATGGTACTTGTCCCGGTACCTGTGGTGCTTACTCCCCCCGGATCCCGTGTCAGGGTCCATGTGCCATTCGAGGGTAGATCGTTTAACACAACGCTACCTGTTGAATCGTCGCATGTCGGCTGGCTCATGTCACCCACCGCAGGAGCGGAAGGAGTAGGCGGTTGTTTATCTATCACAACATCTTCCGACAGATCTGACACACAACCTTCTTCGTTTGTAACCGTGAAATTGTAAGTGTCGTCGGCCGGCAGGCCGTGTATTGTTGTGCTTGATCCTGATCCGGTTGTGGTAGCTGAACCAGGGTACCTGGTAATAGTCCAGGTGCCGCTTGATGGCAGGCCGATCAGATCAACACTCCCTGTCGCCACGGTACATGTAGGTTGTGTAATATCCTCTACAACAGGTGGTGTCGGTGTGGGAGGCTGCTCCGGTATCACAACGTTGGATGAGGGTGATGAAGTGCACCCGTATGAATTGGTTACCGTAAAGGTATAGGTATCGGGATTGAGTGACGATATGGTGGTGCTTGTACCGGTACCTGTTTTTGTTATTTCGCCCGGGGAACCGTTGATTGTCCATGTGCCTGTTGATGGCAGGCCTTCAAGAACAACACTGCCGGTAGCAACATCGCAGGTTGGTGCTGTAATGGTACCTACCACGGGTGCTGCCGGTGTTGGTGGCTGGGAATCAATTTTAACATCGCTGGACGCAGCAGAGGTACATCCATTGCTATTTGTTACGGTAAAATAATACGTACCTGGTTCTAATGATGATACAGTGGTACTTGTCCCTGTTCCGGTAGTTTTCACCTCACCGGGATACCTTGTTAAAGTCCATGTTCCTGATGAAGGTAAACCGCTTAATTCAACACTTCCTGTGGCCACCTCACACGTAGGTTGCGTCACCGTCCCAATCAGCGGAGCTGAAGGTAATGCGTACACTGCAAGTGAATAAGTTTCCGTTGCGGCCACGCAAGGTGCTCCAAGGGGATTATCTGTGGTAACGGTGATCTCAACAACATTTCCTTCATCTGAGGCCACGGGGTAATAAGTGAATGAAAAGGGCGATGTTCCTGATACTTCCGGATCTACTGTCCCTGAACCATTGTGCTTGATGGTAACTGCCGTTGCAGAACCACCGAAGGTGTTATCACTTACAGTGACAGCATCTGTTCCGCAGGCAGTGCCGGAGGTGCTGCTTAATGTGAGAGTAGGAGGATTTTCACATTTAACATGAAATTCCAGTGGCTCGGCTGGAGTTCCTTCAATCATATCTGCAACAAATTCAACCGTTTCATCGATATCATAATATTGATCCCCTTCCGTCTCATCATATACATAATATTGAAAATTCAATGTTTCACCACTGGCCTGGTTGCTATAACACATAACCGTGAAAACAGTCTTGCCTGTCGGATTGAATAAGGTGCCGTCGGCATACCCGCGACACTCACCGTCAACAAATGCTCCCATGGTTCCTTCTGTTACTTCATCGGAACCGAAAAATATTATAGCTGTAACTTCTCCGTTATAAGCATAGTCTGCCGGATTAACGGTCCAACCATGTGATTGACCTGCTATATTTTGCACAGCAAGAACCAACAAAATCAATAGAGTAAACCTAATATAAGTTCTCATCATTTTATTTAATAATTTCAACATGTTTATCTGATTAAATGAACTTTACGAATCACCCGGACATTTCCTACGGTGTATTGGATGATATACATTCCACTGTGATATGCCTGAGAATCCCACTGAATTAAATAATTTCCTGCCGGTTGTTCCTGGTCTACCAATACATTGACCGGCTTGCCAAATATATCAAAAACCGTAAGGCTTATATGAGCTATTTCAGGTACATTATACTCAATATTAAGAACGCCTTCAAAGGGATTTGGATAAACCTTCAAAAAAGGCTCTAAGTCGGAGTCAGGAAAATCATTTATTTTACCTGTTTTTGCATTCAGATCGAATGATTCATAAGCATCTGCAACGATCATATCTTTTTTGAAAGTCAGTGTTCCTTCACAATCATATATTTTATCATTCAAAGCATCATAATACCTAAATTCAATTGTTTCACCCTCAGCAAGGTTACTGTGAACCATTATCGGGAAAAGGTATTCCCCGGTAGGTTCAAAATATTGTCCTTTTATTACTCCCCTGATCTCATTATCTACGTATGCAAGCAGTTTATCATCTGCAGATCCTGCCGGAAGGCTGTCGATCAGTACCCTGGCAGTAATTGAACCATTAAATTCAAATTCACCCGGGTTAAATCTATAATCCTCCGTTTCATCAGGAATATGGATACTTTTTTTACCTGAGGAGGAAGCAGGATAAATCAAAGTTGCGGGATTGGCTACTTTCATCATATAACCATCAGTAGGGACAAGTTCAGGAAGTTGGTCGCCGAACCAGCCATAATCTTCATAATAAGTTGATGAGGCTGTCTGGTTCTTGATATAGTCGTTATCAACCCAGGATACTGAAGACAGGGCCTCGTCGATCGGTATAGATACCTGGGGCAGGTATCCGATCCAGTTCCAGCCTGTCACCAGCTCAATCGGGGTTTCAGCGACATCAACAGCCCATCCTGTTATGTCAATATCGCTAATATTCTGTATTTTGACCTTATAGAGTTCGGTCGGATCTATCTCTTCCAACTCACCGAACCATCCATATCCCTCATAATAAGTGGCAGATGCCACCTGGTTTTTAATGTAATCATTTTCAGCCGGGTCTGGAGGAAGGACATTCCCGAGTGTCATATCATCCATAAATATATTAACTGAGAACCAGGACCACCCTACCGGGAAGGATTTTTTATAGTCGACACCAACTGACATTATCAATGGATCAACAGCACTGCCAACAATCATATCCGACATAAAATCAACCGTTCGATCCATATCATATACTGTATCTTTCGCGACGTCATAGTATTTGAATGTTAACCTTGCACCCGGGGAATTATTGTCATAGCAAATAAGCACAAAGACATAGTGATCAGATGGTTCGTAGTACGAAGCGTCGACAAGTCCCCTGCATTCCTCACCGGCAAAAGCAGCCAACACTCCTGATTCAACTGCTATTTCTTCTATAAGTACTTTCGCCGTTACCTCTCCATTGTAAATATAATCCGGTGGATTTACATCCCATCCTGCAGGAAGCGATCTCACTGTGATTTCTTCAGTCGTATTGCTACAGCCGGTAATATTATCAGTATATGTAAAGCTTGCTGTCCCTGCAGAGACTCCTGTGACGACTCCATCATCAGTAACAGTTGCAATTGCAGGGTCACTGCTGATCCATGTACCTCCTGTTGAAGGAGACAAAGTAGTGGTAAAGCCTACGGCTATATATGTAGGACCTGTAATACTGACTGTAGGTAAGTCATTATAGGTAACCGTTACTTCTGAGTTAACAGTGTTATAGCCATCATCTACCTCTACATAATAGGTAGTGGTTTCGGTCGGAGTCGCTACAGGATCAGATTCCGTAGAATTAAAGCCCTCGGGATCGGAAGTCCATGTGTAAGTATAGGTGCCAGAACCACCGCTGGCTGAGGCCGAGAGTTGTACGCTCTCTCCCGGACATACCGATGATGGTGTCGCGCTTGCAGAGGCGCTAAGAACACTTCCCGTTATTGTGATTTTAACGTCATCACTTGCTGAACATCCTGTAGCATCAGATGTTGCCGTCAGAGTAAAGGTTGTGGTAGTGGATAGGTTAACCGTTGTAGGATCTTCTACGGTCGCATCATCAAGCAGTGATGCCGGTTCCCAGCTATAGGTAAAAGAACCGTCTCCTGTCACTGTCGCATCAAGTGTGGTGCTGGTACCATTGGGTATACTGGCATCTGCTCCGGCGTCCACTGCCGGTAAAGCATTAACTGTAACTGTTACCTGGTCATTAACAGTGTTAAAGCCATCATCTACCTCTACATAATATGTTGTAGTTTCGCTTGGGTTGGCTACAGGGTCAGATTCCGTTGAACTAAAGCCTGCAGGGCTGGAGGTCCATGTGTATGTATAGGTACCTGATCCACCGCTGGCTGTAACTGAGAGCTGGACATTCTCACCTGCGCATACTGTGGATGGTGTCGCACTAGCTGAGGCGCTCAGGGCACTTCCCGTAATCGTGATTGTAACGTCATCACTGGCTGAACACCCTGTAGCATCAGATGTTGCAGTCAGTGTAAAGGTTGTGGTGGTTGATAGGTTAACAGTAGTCGGGTCTTCTACAGTAGCATCAACAAGCAGTGATGCCGGTTCCCAGCTATAGGTAAAAGGACCGTCTCCTGTCACTGTCGCATCAAGTGTGGTGCTGGTACCATTGGGTATACTGGCATCTGTACCCGCATCGACTGTAGGTAAGGCATTTACCGTTAC
>JAWLEO010000007.1:45514-108532 GCA_041686075.1 Bacteroidales bacterium
TTCCTCTGTTGTGTTACTGCAGTTTGTTGTGCCGTCTGTATAGGTGAAGCTTGCTGTACCTGCTGATACACCAGTTACTATTCCATCATCTGTTACTGTGGCCACTGACTCATCACTGCTTGTCCAGCTACCTCCACTGGTGGGTGATAATGTCGTAGTACTTCCAACACATATCGAGGTCGGACCTGTGATGGATACGGTAGGCAGGGCATTAACCGTTACTTCCTCTGTTGTGTTACTGCAGTTTGTTGTGCCGTCTGTATAGGTGAAGCTTGCTGTACCTGCTGATACACCAGTTACTATTCCATCATCTGTTACTGTTGCCACTAACTCATCACTGCTTGTCCAGCTACCTCCAGTGGTGGGTGATAATGTCGTCGTATTGCCAACGCATATTGAAGTAGATCCCGTGATGGATACGGTAGGCAGGGCATTAATCGTTATATAATCTACTTTAGTCTCTGTATCTGATCCATCATCATCTGTTATTGTTAGACTAACAGTGCTGGTCCCTGATCCTGTATAAGTTACCGTATGTGGACCCACTCCCGTAGCTGTCGCCGGGGAAGCTCCTGTACCAAAGTCCCAGCTATAGTTTACTGTACCGGTTGTTTCAGAAGACTCATCTGTAAACGTAACACTCGATCCGCTGCAAACGGTTGTTGGTTCAGCTGTAAAGTCTGCCGTTTGTGAAAAAACTGTATTTGTAAGCAGGCAAAAGAAAAAAGGAATCAATAAAAATTTTATAGGCCTCATAATTTTGATTTTTTGAGGTTTAACTTAACTCTCAAATGAGCGTACAGCTCGGTTAAAGCCAGGCTTATTTGTTATGTTTGTATTAAAACCAGGATTAGCAGCCGGCACCCCGAAGTTAGCAGCTTCGTCTGCAGCAAAAAAAGTGCAGCTACGAACTACTTCAGCCCGGGAAGAATCCCTGAGGCTGAAGCATGTAACTGCAGTAATTGCATTTGGATCATTTGATTCTGGGTAGAGGGATGCTGAGCCTGTACCAGAGGTCATTGTCCGGGTACCGGTGCTAATATCTGGTCTTTTATAAGATAAATATTCCAAATCCCATGCCTCACTCACAGATACGGAACCCCTGGTGAGTAGCCCATTGGAATAAGTTGAATGAGAAGAAATTATATTCACGAAATTGTTGCTTCCTGGCATGCTTCCGCCCCGTCAGTCACATCGTAAAAATTGACTGACAAGGGCTTTAATTTTAACTGGTTCCCTTAATGCCGGCGTGTAAAGCTGATCCTTGAATTTGTCTCCTGGTTCGAGGGGATAATCATCCAAAATCTGGATTTTTACAGACTCAGCATATGTTAAAACCATATCAAATGTATGTAAACAAATAGCACCAGTAAAATTAATTTGACAAACAGGGCTTTTTTGTAGATGAGCGTATTTAAACGGTAAATAAGTTGAAATTTGAACCCTATTATAAAGGAGATTTTTGAGGTTTTAACAATACAAAAAGTGAATTCTAAAACTTCAAAGATATACAAGCAATGCGGGTATTTTACGTAATATATTATTAAATATCTTAAATTTTTATAACTTGTCCTCCTGCTTTTAAATTAAACAATATGATCCGGTTGAATGTGATCAGGATAGTATTATTTATTTTTCTTATAGTTATAAGCCCAATGAATCTATACAGCCAGGATTCACTTTTAAATCCTGCCGGGACATGGATTTATAATCCATCCTGGTATAACCCGGCAATCTCAGGCTCAAAAGATTACCATTCCTTAGACTTTACTTATGCCACAGGAGATGATTTTGAATCCATGTTTCTGAGTGGCGATACAAGGTTAACAAACAAAGTGGAGGGCTATTATAACATGCCTGACCACATTACATACAGAAACATAGGCCTGGGATACCAGGTGTTTCACAGATCATCAGATAAATTTGAATCATCAGGTTTTAAGGCAACAGGATCTTACCATATTCAATTAAATGAAAATTCCACTTCTTTTTTATCAATAGGTCTTTCCCTGCAGGGTTCAAGGAATACTGTTACCACCATACCCGACATTGAGATTCCTGACAGTACGATAACTGAAACAACATATGACCCTAATGTGGATTTTGGCATATATTATTATAGTCCTGCATTATACTTGGGATTATCGTCAACCAATATCCTTGAAGGTATGCTGCCAAATGACACTATATCCTACAATCATGAAATAAGGCATTACCATTTCATGGGTGGCTATAAGTTCGTTTTATACAGGCCAATGAACCTCTTAATTGAGCCCTCTGTCATTTTCAGTCTTTCTGACAGTACTTTCAATGACTTTGCCAACCATATATATCCTATGGTGAAAATATATATAGATAATTTCTGTTTCGGGAGCTATTTTTATGATTGGGATAAGATATCGGTCTTCTTCAGATATAATTACCCTGGGGTTTATATAGGAGCATTTTTAGCTGTATCGAGGAAGTCACCATATTACAAGAAGATACCATCAATTGAGTTATCGGCAGGGATAAACCTGTCTTATAATAAAACAAGGCGCTATAAACGTTTTCACTGGTAGAATAAAAAGCATCAGGGATGAAACAGGCGATAATAATAATTCTGATCATGGCATTATATCCCGGTATTTCACAGGGAATGGCCGGGGAATTATACTGCAATGACGAAACCCGGCCTCCTGATGTTATATACCATGGAATTGATACCGGTAGCACCAATCCATACCTGAATATCAGTGAATTTGAGCTTGATATAATCTCCCCTTCGTCCGGGGTTCAGATTTATGAAAACGGACTCCTTTTTTTATCCCTTTCAAAGACCACTTCAAGAATGATTTCAAAGCATATTTCATTCGGCGACAGGGAATTACACTATGCCACACTGAATGATTCGCTTCCTGGCAATCAGTATCTTTTTAACACAGACAGGCCATTGGCCGTCCCTGCCGAGGGAATAACTTTTACCGGTGACCGATCCGGATTTTATTACTCAAAGCTATCCCGGGAGGACGGCAAGGTAAAAATTTACAGGGCAGAGCCAGGTTCAAATGGCAGTCTCGAAATGTGGCAAATTAGAGATGAGGCTCTCAGCTTTTGCGAGGATCATAACACCTACACCCATCCTACTGTATCCAGGGCAGGTGACATAATGATATTTTCTTCAGACATGCCGGGAAGCATGGGAGGCTTAGACCTTTACATAAGCAGGTATGAGAATAATGCCTGGACCACCCCTGAAAATATGGGTGTTAAATTCAACTCCACGGGCTCTGAATTATATGCATGCCTTGATCATAATAATAATCTGTACTTCTCGTCTGACGGACTCCCCGGCCTTGGTGGATTTGATATCTTCTTCAGCAGTTTCAATGGCTATGATTGGGATGACCCGGTTAACCTGTACGACCAGATAAATACAGAAAATGATGAAGTGGCTTTTAAAATAAACAGGCAAGGCCAAAATCATGGATTTTTTACTATGATCGAAAGATCAGGTATTATGAAAAATCAAATTAACAGAAAGCTGTATAAGGTAGAGCTAATTAATGAATATGATAATAGAAATGCATTCTTGCTTTCCGATGTTTTGAGAGAATATGCTATTGAATCGCCCCTGCTGGCAATGCAAAGAGAAGAAAAGAGGCAGGAAGAGGAAAGGCTTACAGAAGCACGGAGGATAGCCGACAGCCTGAGGGCAGAAGAATCCAAAGCTGAAAGACAGGCTGCTGAAAAGCGGGCTGAAGAACAGAGGATAGCCGACAGCCTGAGGGCAGAAGAATCCAAAGCTGAAAGACAGGCTGCTGAAAAGCGGGCTGAAGAACAGAGGATAGCCGACAGCCTTGAAACTGCAAGGCTGGAAGCCGAAAGTAGGACCGAAGAACAAAAAATTGCTGACAGTCTGAAAGCAGCAAAGCTTGAAGCCGACAGACGTGCGGAAGAACAAAGAATAGCCGATAGCCTGGAAGCAGAAAAAGTAAAAGCCGAACAACTCAAGGCAGATTTAATTGAAGCAGAAAAAAGAAGGGCCGACAGCCTGAGAGCGGAAGAGCTGAGAAAGCAGCAAGAGGCCACTGCCAGGGAGGGGGTTGTGTATAAAGTACAATTTTTATCAAGTATGAAAGAATTGCAATCGATGACAATAGAGCTCGGCGGCAAAAAATATGAAACTTCAGAATATTTCTATAAGGGTGCATGGAGGGTTACCCTTGGTGAATTTGATACTCTTGAGGAAGCCGTTGAAGTACGGAAACTACTCACGGAGGCAGGCTATGACCAGGCCTTCGTGGCTGCATTTGTAAATGGTGAAAGATCACTCGATATGAATCTATTCCAAAGATAAAAAAAGACAGAAAATGTCTGGCAGTAAATCTAGCAGAAACATATGGCAGACAGCATTATTACTGCTCGTAACTATTATTATCATTCCTTTTTTTGCTTTCAAACTTGATGAGCCGCTGGATCCGACCCAGCAAGCCATACTGGTTGACCTGCTGTGGATATATATTATTGCAGCTGCCATGTGCTTTATTACCAGCACTGTCACCGGCAATTACAGCCAGGTGGATAAATTGTGGAGTATCATGCCGGTAATTTACTCCTGGATAATATGCATACGGTCTGGGTATGAGCCCAGGCTGGTACTTATGGCCATAGTTGTAAGTATATGGGGTATACGGCTGACATATAATTTCGCAAGAAGGGGTGGATATTCCATCAGGTTCTGGGAAGGACAGGAGGACTACAGGTGGCCGGCGCTCAGAAGTAAACCTGAATTTGCAGCCTCATGGAGATGGGCACTCTTTAACCTCTTATTCATTTCATTCTACCAGATGGGGCTAATCCTCTTAATCACACTGCCCGCACTGAAAAGCATAGGTGCAAGACCCCTGTCATGGGTGGATTACCTGATAGCATTTATTGCAATAATGTTCATCATCATAGAAACCATATCAGATCAACAACAATGGAAATTCCAGGAAGAGAAAAAACGTCTCCTGGAATCCGGTGAGCCGCTACCTGAAAAATACAAAAAGGGATTTGTGGATTCAGGCCTGTGGGGAATAGTGCGACACCCAAATTATGCCTCGGAGCAATCGGTATGGATAGTCTTTTATTTCTTTAGCGTCTCAGCCACCGGCCTGTGGCTTAACTGGTCGGTTATAGGTGCAATACTGCTCATCCTTCTTTTTTATGGCAGCAGTAATTTCAGTGAGTCAATATCCATGAGGAAGTACCCTGACTACAGGGAATATAAGGAAAACATTCCAAGGTTTATACCTATAGGAAAGAAGAAATAAAGTATTATTTATTATTTATGATTTATGATTTTATTGCAGAGAAGTATGTGCTCTGTGCTCTGTGCTCTGTGCTCTGTGCCCTGTGCCCTGTGCCCTGTGCCCTGTGCCCTGTGCTCTGTGCCTTTAGCTACAAACCACTATCCTGAAAGCACTGCGGTGCCGGAGCTTTTCAGATTCCATCTTTAATCCAGAACCCTCAATGAAATAAGGCAAGCCTCCCAGGGCATTGAACCTCCTGAAATTCCTGTAATGATCACCTCCTGCTATACGCTCTATAATGAAGATGACAAGCTTTGATATCCCTGCAGGGATCGGGTAATTATAATCCATGAGTACCACTCTGGAAGCAATCCTTCTCATCTCGCCAAGTATTTCCAGCGCCAGATCAGAATCAAACTGGTGAACAGCCATGGTAGCAACGGCCACATCAAACTCATTGTCACTGTATGAGGAGAGGTTAGAAGCATCCTGTATGTCAAAGTCGGCATTTGTAATATTCCTTCTCCTGGCAGAGTCTGTTGCTATATCAATCATTTCTTCTGAAAGGTCTATCCCCGTAACCCGGTCAATAGATTTTGACATCCTCAGTGACAGAGATCCCGTACCACAGGCTATATCTATCACCGAGTAATCAGGCTTAAGTTCCTCAATAATATAACGGTAGTAATGCGACAGTATCGGATCAATAATAAACCTGTATATATAACCATTAAAGGAATATCTCATCTCCTGAATAACAAAATTATCAGTCCCCAGGTAAAGATAACGAGAGTTTTTTATTAATTTTGAAAAAGAAGACAGACTTACTTTACTTACCGGCAAATTAATCTCATAACCGGGACATACCATAATTACTTAATAATTATATAGTTCCAATTGGCAAATTATGACACCTGAAGAAAGGGAAGAAATAAGAGCACGTGTTAAGGAGGAGATAGAAACCATCCGGGAATCTATAGCAACCCTGACTGACCTTACTGACGAAGAGTTTCAGCCTGAAGTCAACGATTGGTTTACCACCAGGGAAAATAATGCCGGTAATGATATTAATGAACTGTCCCTGGCCAAGGCAAAAAGAAGATTAAAGGTCTTGAATAACGTACTTAACAGGATTAACAAAGAGGATTTTGGGATATGCACCATATGTAAAAAACCAATCCCTTTTGAAAGATTGAAAGCTGTACCTACAACAACCAGGTGTATGAACTGCGGATAGAATTGTTACTCCTTTTACTTTATTCCCAAAAATTTTGCTTATCTTAATTATGACAATAAATCATACAAGGAAAGGAGCTTTATAATGTTACCACTCAGAGAGAGAAAATGTAAACCGCTTGAACAAAGTGCTCAACCTTTTGACGAAGAAAAAATAAGAGAATACAAAGAAATGTTGCAACCGGGATGGGAAGTCGTTAATAACAACATGCTCAAAAAAAGATTTATTTTCAATGATTTCGGGAGGGCCATGGCTTTCGTCCAGGAAATAGCCGGGGAGGCCGAGCAGGAACAGCACCACCCCGATATGTGCATACGCTATTCCGATGTTGAAGTTGAACTGAGCACGCGTAATATCGGTGGGCTCTCGGAAAATGATTTTATTATGGCAGCTAAGATAGATAGCTTTTAAAGCAAATTTCCAGATGTGAACTAATGAAGGAAGATATTAAGTTTGAATGTTTGAGGGTTTGAATGCCTGCCTTGCGGCAGGCAAGGTTTGAATGGTTTGATTGGTTTGAAAGGTTTGACTTTGGTGTGATTCGTTCCCGTATCCCATTCAAACTTTCACACGTTCAAACTTTCAAACATAATATTAGAAAAAAATTATAACCATATAACAATAAAAGATGCCACTCCCAAACATAGATTCAGGTCTCTATACCGACCATTACGAACTTACAATGGCCCAGGGCTACTTTTTTACGGGAAAGAAAGACACCAAAGCCAATTTTGATTATTTCTTCCGTAAAATGCCTTACGAAGGGGGATTTGTTGTTTTTGCCGGTCTCGAAACCATGCTGAAAGCAGTTCATGAATATCATTTCGATGAAGAAGACTGCCGCTACCTTGAATCTATCGGTTTCAAGAAAAAATTCCTTGACTACCTAAGGAATTTCAGGTTCAGGGGAGATATATTCTCAGTACCAGAGGGCGAGATAGTTTTCGCCAACGAACCTGTTCTGAGGGTTGAAGGCAATATAATCGAAACACAACTTGTGGAAAGCCTGATCCTGAATATATTGAACTTTCAATCACTCATTGCTACCAAGGCTGCACGTATTCGCCTTGCAGCAGGCGACAGTCCCCTGGTTGACTTCGGTCTACGCCGTGCACAGGGCCTGGGTGCCATACATGCCAGCCGGGCTGCCATCATTGGCGGTTTTAACGGGAGCTCCAATACTTACAGCGCCAAAAATTACGGTTTTCAGTCAACCGGCACCATGGCACACTCATGGGTCCAGAGCTTTGATAAGGAAATTGATTCCTTCAGTGAATTTGTGCGCCTGTATCCTGACTCATCAATACTGCTTGTGGATACTTACGATACCCTTAAACACGGTGTCCCCAATGCCATCACCGTGGCAAAAGAAATGGAAAAAGAGGGCCATAAGCTTAACGGCATAAGGCTGGATAGCGGCGACCTCGCCTATATGAGTAAGGAAGCACGTAAGATGCTCGATAAGGCCGGTCTGAACTATGTTAAAATAATAGTGTCAAACCAGCTCGATGAACACCTAATCAAAAGCCTTATTGAACAGGAAGCGCCAATAGACTCATACGGCGTGGGAACAGCACTGGTAATAGGTAAGGATGAAGGTGCACTGGACGGAGTGTACAAACTCACACAGATCGGCGATGAGCCCAGCATGAAAGTATCGGAGAATATTACCAAGACAACCCTGCCGGGTTTAAAAACAATATACCGTTATCTAAACGGTGATAAACAGTTCTATGCCGATGCTATACAGGTGGAAAATAAAGCTGTGCCACAATTGATATACCATCCTTTTAACCCCGAAAAGAGCTGCCCCCTGAAAGGATATTCGTATGAAAATATTATCGAAAAGGTAATGGAAAAGGGCAAAATGCTCGGAGGAAGATCACTTGACGAAGCAGCGAAATATGCCTCTGAAAGGCTTAAACAGCTGCCCGTAGAGTCAAAAAGATTTGCCAATCCGCATATATATAAAGTAGGCATAAGCCAGGAATTAATGGATTTACGTAATAAACTAAAGGATAAGATATGGAAGCGTTAATAATTGTAGATGTTCAGAATGACTTTTGCCCGGGGGGTGCCCTGCCGGCACCAAAGGCAAACGAAATAATACCCGTCATAAATGAAATGATGAATATTTTTGATATTATAGTGGCATCACGTGATGTGCATCCCCCCGACAGCAAACACTTTGACAAGTGGCCGCCACACTGTGTGGAGGGTACAAAAGGTGCGCTCTTCCATCCCGACCTGAATATAACCAAAATACAAAAAGGTTTTCATAAAGGAACAAGCGGTAAAGACGATGGTTACTCAGCCTTCGAAGCCACCAATGAGAACCTGAACGATTATCTCCTGAAGAAAAAAGTAACGGATGTATATATCACGGGACTGACAACCGAATACTGCGTTAAAAACACAGCACTCGATGCTGTTCGCAGCGGCTTTAATACATGGCTTGTTACCGATGCCATAGCAGCTGTGGAGCCCGGATCAGATAACGAGGCAGAAGCACTTAACGAGATGAAGAATGCAGGGATTAAGCTGATTGAATCCAAGGATAAATGTTGCTGATAAAGAATTGCTTAACTTTATTACTTATTTGTATATCAGAGATCTATGAATAGGAAGGAAGAAAATAATATACTCCAGGCTTTACTCGACTCAAGCCCTGATAATGCAAAAATTAAACAGACTGTCAGGCAAGCCTATGATACCATGGATATATTTATTGCCCTGGTAAAACCGGGTGGTAAGATAATATACCTTAACAGGAAGGCTAAGGACCTGCTTAACTGCACTGATGATGAACATAGCAGCATTAATATCATAAGTGATTTTATCCTCAGAGGGAAAAAGTCTGAAACACAGAATTTTTTACGTCAGCTGGTAAAGAGAAAGGAAGAAGGTGAAGAAGAATATACCTATCATTTCTCCAATGAATATTTCCGTGACCTGGCTATTAAAGCAATAAACCGTGTGATCCTGAACAGTGAGAAAAAAACGAAGGCAATATTTATAACAGGCATTAAATTAAGTCCCAAGACACATAGTGAAAGCGAGGATAAAAAAACCCTCGCAGAATCATTGGACAGGTCGAAAGACGCCTTGAAGGCAAAAAATGATTTCCTCGCCAATGTCAGTCATGAAATAAGGACCCCTCTAACTGCTATCCTGGGGTTTACTGAACAATTGATGCAGACAGATCTTGATGAAAAACAGGAGAAATATCTGAATATTATTGATAAGTCTGCAGAACATATGCTTGGATTGATTAATGATATCCTTGTCTATTCAAAAGTTGAAGCAAGGAAAATAAGATTCGACAATGCTCCTTTTAAAATTGAAGAGACGGTAAAAAACGTCTTTATCACCCTCCAGGAAAGAGCAAAAGACAGGGGACTTGATTTCAAATATGATATAGACAAGAATCTGGATATTGTTCTTATCGGCGATTCCTTCAGGCTCAGGCAGATACTTATAAACATGCTGAGTAATGCAATCAAGTTCACAAATAAAGGCTCTGTTCAACTTAAAGTACTGATGCAGGAAGAAACAGAAGACTCATGTTATGCAATGTTCAGGGTAATTGACACGGGTATCGGCATAAGCCGCAAGAATCTGAAGAGTATTTTTAATCAATACCGGCAGGCAGATCCTTCCGATTCTTTGAAACATGGAGGAACAGGCCTGGGCCTGACTATATGTAAAAACCTTATCGAACTCCAGGGAGGTACCCTTTCAGTAAAAAGCCAACCAGGTAAGGGCAGCGAATTTTCTTTCGTTATCCCCTATAAAAAAGGTCACCCTGATAATATTACCAAAATTGACTCAGCAGAAAAAGATGTAAATAAGCTCAAAGACAAAAAAGTTTTGCTTGTCGACGACGATAGCGTAAACAGGCTGCTGGGAAAGACATTGCTTGAAAAATTTAAATGCCGGGCAGATATTGTCAGTGGCGGGAAAAAAGCAAAGAGTTTATTGGATATAAAGAATTTCGATATTATTTTACTCGATATACAGATGCCCGATGTTGATGGATACCAGGTGGCCAATTACTTGAGAAAATCAAAAAAAGACAAGACAACAAAAATAATCGCCTTCACCGCCGTTACAAGAATTAATGACATAAAAGATTTTCAGCAAACAGGCATTGATGACTTTATTATCAAGCCCTACCGGGAAATAAACTTATTCAACAAGATGTGTGAAGTTCTGGGCATTGAGTACAATGAGGAAGAGGAACCAATATCTGAAATTATCCTTAGAGAAGAAATAAGCCCAAAACCATATGATCTTTCTGAGCTGGCATCCATGGCAGAAGGCAATAAAGTGATAATCAATAATGCAATAAAAAATTTTGTAAGTAATTCCGAAGTAACTATTTACCTGTTTAAAAAATACCTTGAAGAAAAAAATCTGAAGAAAATAGGCAATGCTGCCCATAAGCTGATCCCCTCATACGCACATCTCAGGGTAAATACTGTTTTACCCAGCCTGAAAGAAATAGATTTAAAAACAAAGAATAATCCCGAGCCTGAATATCAATCAATAAATAAGCTGGTAAATAATACGATAAAAGAAATGGAAAAAGTTGTCAGGGTGATAAAAACCGATTTCAACATATAATTATTTTTATCGCTAATTATAAGCTGATGGCTAAGTGTGAAATTTTTCCACAACAGGGGGAACAATATTTTCATTATTCACCCTTATCAGAATTTTAGCTCCTTTCATACCAAAAGCATTATCAGAATTTATAAACTTTATTATCAGACTAATAAAAAGATAATTACAGTCTTCCACCACCTCAGAATATGCCTGTGCACCGGCCTGAACATTACAGGGAAACAAAGCTTGGCATGGAATTGGATACCAAATAAAGAAATTTAAAACACTTTAAGCCGGTATTAATAGATATGCAGCAAAATATCACCAAAGAAATGGTAAGCCTTGCCGTGGTTAGTAAAATAAAAAATGATCACCCACAGCGAATCAGAGCAGAACATATCGAAAAATACGAGGACCCCGAGAGTGTCACCGACACCGGGTCCGGTAAAAAATATACCCCCGATATGCTGGTTTATTATGAAAGAGGAATAGATATCTATGAGATTGAGCTCGATGATAAACAACCGGTTGACAAATGGAAGTCACTTGAATCATTTGCCAAAAAAAATAATGGATACTTGTATATTGTTGTGCCCGAGGATATTAAACAGGACACCTCGAAAATAATAATATCAGAGAACATCAATGCCGGTATTATTTACTTTTAATTGATATCGATTACACAATATCCTTTCTCCCCATATAATCATCTTAATTTAATATTTTAATCTTATCCTCTTTATTCTTAACTTTATATTATTATTTGCTTTACTTGATCCTGCATTGATAATAATTATTATCAATGAGAAACTGGTAAATACAATGAAAAAAATACTGGTTATAGATGACGATTCATATATCTGTAATCTGCTTACCGATTACCTTAAACAGAAAGGTTTTGAAGCAGAGGGGAGCTTATCAGGTATAAATGGGATTAAACTCTTTGACAGGAATAGTTTTGATATGGTGCTGTGCGATTACCGTTTACCTGATTCTGACGGCTATGAACTATTAAAACATTTTAAGTCAAGCAAACCCTCCGTGCCCGTAATAATAATGACTGCATATGCCGATGTTAGGATGGCAGTCAAATTAATCAAGTCAGGGGCCTTCGATTATGTAACTAAACCTGTTCAACCGGAAGAAATACTGCAATTATTGCAAAAAGCATTCAGCGAACAAAAAGTTCATAAATCCGTGTCATCTTTCAATGAAAACTTTATTGCAGGTAAAAGCTCCGCGATCAAAGAAGTGCTGAATCACGTTGAGCTGGTTGCCCCTACAGAATTAACTGTATTAATAGAAGGAGAAACAGGTTCCGGCAAGGAATATATAGCAAGGGCCATACATTACACCAGCAAAAGAAAAAACAAACCCTTTGTGGCGGTCGACTGCGGAGCAATGCCCAAAGACCTTGCCAACAGTGAATTGTTCGGTCATGTCAAAGGAGCATTCACCGGGGCCATAAACGATAAACAAGGACACTTCCTGGAAGCTGAAGGCGGTACAATTTTCCTCGATGAAGTGGGGAACCTTCCATATGAGAACCAGTCCAAATTGCTACGGGCACTCCAGGAAAGGGTGATAAGTAAAGTAGGTGAAAATAAAATTATTAATGTTGACGTACGCGTTATTGTGGCCACAAACGAAAGCCTGATCAAGCTTGTTGGAGAAAATGAATTCAGGGAAGACCTTTACCACAGGCTCAATGAATTTAAGATTAACCTTCCCCCGCTGAGAGAACGTTCAGAAGATATAATGGAATTTGTCGAAGCCTTTATTCAAAGAGCCAATAAACAGTTTGGCAAGTCCGTAACAGGTCTGGATAATGAAGTTAAAAGGCTGCTTACAGAATATCCATGGTACGGTAATATACGTGAATTACAGAATGTTATAAACAGGGCCGTGCTTTTAACCGGCACAGACAAAATACAGCCCGGGGCATTACCTGAGGAAATGAGATATAAAAGTACACAGGTTGAAGAAGATAATCTGTCACATAAAATTCATAAAACCGAGCATCTTAAGGAAGCAACAGAACTCACTGAAAAAGAAGTGATATATAACGCTCTTATAAAAGTCAATTTTAACAAATCTAAGGCAGCCAAATTATTGAATATTGATCGCAAAACTCTCTATAACAAGATCAAACTGTATAAGCTGGAGTCAATGAAATAACTCCCCTGCCCTCAAGCATAATCCACCGGTAAACCCCCGGTTAATTAAATGTGTCATTTTTGCCCCCTCCTGTGGATTTAATCTACAGAACCGGGCGGCCGGGAAAATTTTATTTTCCATATATCACTGTCATACAATTACTTGTATATATGCCATCATACTGGCATAGTATTTTCATATTGGATAGACAGATAGTATTTCTAATCGAAAAGATAAATAATATGGCATTCAGATTACCCGATCTTGAATACGATTTCGATGCTCTTGAACCATTCATTGACGCAAGAACAATGGAAATACACTATTCGTACCATCATGCTTCATATCTTAAAAAATTCAATGAGGCAATAAAGGATACGGAGCTTGAAGATAAGACACCAAAAGATATTTTCTCTGAAATATCAAAATTACCCCCAGAGGTAAGGAACAACGGAGGTGGATTTTTTAATCACACCATGTTCTTTAGAATACTATCAAAGGATTCGAATGAGGACATGGACGTAGATCTGGCTGATATAATATCAAAGTATTTCGGAACAATTGAAATGTTTAAGAAAGAATTCTCAGACATTGCAGCTAATCAATTTGGTTCGGGCTGGGCCTGGTTATTGCAAAAGGACGACGGCCAGCTTATAATCACGTCAACCCCAAACCAGGATAATCCACTTATGGATATAAACCCCGTTCAGGGTAAGCCATTACTATGCCTCGATTTATGGGAGCATGCCTATTACCTCAAATATCAAAACAGGAAATCTGAATATATCGACGCCTTCTGGAATATCATTAACTGGGACCAGGTGGCAGAATATTATAAAACATCTTAAATAAAATAACTATGAATGATTATCACGAACCCTTTGAATCACTATCAGAAGATACCCGTGACCAGGTAAGAGCACTGAAATCTCTGATGGAAGAAATTGAAGCAGTAAACTGGTATCAGCAAAGAGTTGATGCCGTATCTGACAAGAACTTAAAAAAAATCCTTGCCCATAACCGGGATGAAGAGATAGAACATGCCTGCATGGCCCTTGAATGGCTGCGCAGGAATATGGACGCATGGGATGAAATGCTCACTACGTATCTGTTCACCGATAAAGATATTGTAAAAATTGAAAATCATTAAAATTTAATACTTAATACAATGAATATACTGAAGAAATCAATTGCCCCAATTACCGATGAAGCCTGGAAAGAAATAACTGAACAGGCTGAGAAAATATTTAAAATACATCTTACTGCCCGGCAATTCGTTGATATTGACGGGCCTAACGGACTGGAAATGGGGGCAATATCAACAGGTCGCCTGCATTTCCCTGACGATAAATCAAAGACCGGCGTAAACTACGGCATAAGAGAAGTTATTCCTCTTATTGAAGTGAGAAAACCGTTTAAAATTGAACTCATGGAACTCGATAATATTGATCGGGGCTCAAAAGATGCAGACCTCGGTGGCCTGGAAAATGCAGCCATTGAAATAGCAATGTTTGAAGAACAATTGATATATAAAGGCTTTAAGGACCTGGTAAAGGGTCTCGAAGAAAGTTCAGAACACGCTCCTGTCTCTCTTCCTGATGAACCTGAGAAGATCTTAAAGACACTTGGCGACCAGGTACACAGCCTGCAGAAAGAAGGTGTGGGAGGACCCTTCACACTCATAGTCAATGAAGAAAAATGGAAGTCTCTTACCTCAATGGCAAGAGGTTACCCGCTCTTAAAACAATTGCAACAAATAATTAACGGCAAGATAATAGTTAACTACACTACTGAAAACTCAATCCTTGTAACAGAGCGTGAAGGGGATTATGAACTGGTACTCGGCCAGGACATGTCAATAGGTTATGATGATCATGACACAAGGGAGGTAAAGCTCTATTTCACCGAGTCGTTTACATTCAGGGTGTATTCGCCGGAAGCAATCAGGGTATTTAAAAACGCCTAAACCACTTTCCCGACATAATAGCTGCCCGTGCAGGTAGAGCTTAACACTCTGCCCCGGCCAAAAGTATGAACTGATTATCAATCGAATTACACCTATAAATGAAAACCATAACAAAAGAAGAACTGAAGAAAAGGCTTGAGAATGATGACATAATTCTCATTGATGTACTTTCGGAGGAAGAATATAAGGACTCCCACATTAAGGGTGCAGTCAATATACCTCTTAAGATGATAGGGACTAAAGCCGAGGAAAAGTACGATAAAGATGATGAGATAGTTGTTTATTGTTCAGATGCAGACTGTAATGCCAGTCCCACAGCCGCGAAAAAGTTAGAGGACCTTGGCTTTAAAAATGTATATGACTTCGAAGGTGGAAAGAAAGAATGGAGGGAAGCCGGCTATCCTATGGAATAGAAAGGATATCCTTATATATGCCATCTTCATATAAAAACAAATTACCATGGCAGAAAAAAACAGTATATATCACTTTGAAAACCAGGAATGGATTGATTCATTGAATTATATCATCAGGCATGAATCCCCCGAAAGAGTCATTGAAATACTTGACCTTCTTATTGGTAGGGCCAACCGGGACGGAATATGTCTGCCCAACCAGTTCAATACACCCTACATCAATACCATTCCAGCTGAGGATGATGAGCCGTATCCCGGCGATCGTAAGCTTGAAAGGAAAATTAAGAGCCTCATAAGATGGAACGCTATGGCCATGGTTGTACAGGCCAATAAAAAAAGGGAAGGTATTGGCGGGCATATATCAACCTATGCTTCTGCTGCCACACTCTATGAGGTCGGCTTCAATCATTTCTTCAGAGGTGGGGAAAATGGCAAGCCCGCAGATATTGTTTATTACCAGGGGCATGCTTCCCCGGGTATCTATGCCCGTTCATTCCTTGAAGGCCGTTTTGACGAACAGATGCTTGAAAACTTCCGCAAAGAGCTGGACCCTGAAGGGGGACTCTCATCTTACCCTCATCCAAGGCTTATGGAAGAATACTGGCAGTTCCCCACGGTATCAATGGGACTGTCGCCCATCATGTCGATATACCAGGCCAGGTTTAACAAGTACCTGCAGGACAAGGGACTCCTGGAGGAGTCAGACCAGAAGGTGTGGGCTTTCCTGGGAGACGGTGAAATGGATGAACCCGAATCCATGGGAGCACTCACCCTGGCAGCACGGGAAGAGCTCGACAATTTGATTTTCGTTATCAACTGTAACCTTCAGCGGCTCGACGGCCCTGTGCGGGGCAACGGCTCGGTAATACAGGAACTGGAGGCCGCATACAAGGGCGCCGGATGGTGTGTTATAAAAGTCATTCTCGGTGAAAACTGGGACCCCCTCCTTGAAAAGGATGAAAAAGGCCTGCTGGTACAAAGGCTGGGTGAAGTGGTCGACGGTAAAAGACAGAAATATTCAGCGTCTGAAGGAGACTTTATTCGGGAAGACTTCTTTGGGACCAGCGAGGAACTGAAGGCAATGGTAGATCACCTCAGCGATGATGAGATCGCCAACCTGCGAAGGGGTGGACATGATCCTCTTAAGGTATATAATGCCTACAGGAAGGCAATGAAAACCGAAAACAGGCCTACCGTGATACTGGCACAGACCATTAAGGGATATGGACTGGGAGAGGCAGGAGAAGGACGCAATATAACGCATCAGCAGAAAAAGCTGAATGAAGAAGAACTATTATATTTCCGCGACAGGTTCGATATACCCCTCACGGATGATGAAGTGAAAAATGCACCCTTCTACAGGCCCTCCGAAGACAGCGAAGAAATTAAATACCTCCTGGAACGCCGTGAAGAATTAGGAGGCCTGGTGCCTGAAAGAAATACAAAGTGTGCCAGCTTTGACATGCCGGAGGATAAAGTATTCGAGGAATACTTTGAAGGATCAGGCGAACGGGAGGTGGCTACCACAATGGCATGCGTTAATCTTATATCCAAATTGCTTAAAGACAAAAATGTGGGCGGTTTTACCGTACCCATTGTGCCCGATGAGTCGCGTACCTTCGGTCTTGATGCACTCTTCAGGCAGGCAGGTATATATTCTCATAAAGGACAGCTATATGAGCCTGTTGACAGGGCAAGCCTTCTGTATTACAAAGAAGCTAAAAACGGTGCCATCCTCGAGGAGGGTATAACCGAAGCAGGGTCCATGTCATCCTTTATTGCTGCAGGAACAGCTTATTCAACACATAAAATAAATACCATACCCTTCTTTATTTTCTACTCAATGTTCGGCTTTCAAAGAATAGGTGACCTGATATGGGCAGCCGCAGATGCAAGGGCAAGAGGATTTATCCTTGGCGGTACGGCTGGAAGAACCACCCTGCCAGGGGAAGGACTCCAACACCAGGACGGGCAGAGCCACCTGCTCGCCCTGCCTGTACCTGCCATAAAAGCCTATGATCCGGCATACGCCTATGAACTGGCAGTCATTATCAGGGAAGGGATACGGAAGATGTATGTGGAATGCGAGGATATAATGTATTACATTACAATAATGAACGAAAAATACAGAATGCCACCTATGCCCTCAAAAAAAGATGTTGAAGAAGGTATACTCAAGGGTATTTATAAGTATAAGTCGTCACGTAATAATGAACATAATGTTAACCTCTTCGGCAGTGGCACCATACTTAATGAAGCCCTGAAAGCCTCAACTCTCTTAAAGGATGAGTTCGATATAAGGTCCAATGTTTATAGTGTTACCAGCTATAAAAACCTGTATGATAATGCCATTGAAACCGACAGGCAGAACCGCCTGTCCTCATCCAAAAGAAATAAAAAGAACTTCATAGAAGAGGCTGTGGGAGGAAATGAGGGTATATTCGTGGCTGCCACCGATTATGTTAAGGCATTGCCAATGTCAGTGTCAAAATGGTTCCCACGACAGTTTATATCACTGGGAACCGACGGTTTTGGTAAAAGCGATCACCGCGAAGAGTTGAGGTATCACTTCGAGGTCGATGCCGTGCATATAACCTGGGCTGTATTGAATGCCCTCAGAGAGGAAGACAGGATAAGCCAGTCGGTCATAAACAAGGCCCGGAAAAAACTGTCAATCGATGAAAATAAAGCTCGCCCCACAGAAATATAAAGCAGCTAACTGAAATATTAAAATTTAATTCCCTGAAGTGATGAAAAAAGAAGTAAAAATACCCGATATAGCAGAAAATGTAGAATCAGGATTAGTAGCAGGAATACTGGTTTCGGTAGGTGACCAGGTAGAGGCCGATCAACCTCTTGTGGAAGTGGAAACCGATAAAGCCACCACTGATATACCCTCTCCCTTCAGTGGTACAATCAGCGAAATAAAGGTAGAGGAGGGTGACGAGGTTAAGGTCGACCAGGTGATTATGATTATCGACACCGGCGAAGAGGCAGAGGAAGGAGAGGCTTCCTCCTCCGCTGAAGCTACGGAGGACAGGAAGGCTGAGGCTGAGGCTGAGGCTGAGGCTAAGGCTAAGGCTGAGGCTAAGGCTGAGGCTAAGGAGGAGGAGAAGAAGGAAGAAGGAAAAAGGGATTTGTCGGATATACCGGCGGCACCTTCCGTTAGAAGGCTGGCACGTGAGATGGATGTAGACCTCAGGCATGTGGAAGGTAGTGGCCCTGGAAACAGGATCACAGCTGAAGATGTTAAGAGCCATAAAGGCAAAGCCGTGGAAAAAGGTAAAGAAAGACCGGCGGAGGCAATAAAGCTTCCGGACTTCTCTCAATGGGGGTCGATATCAAGGGAGAGCATGAGCAATATAAGGAAAACGACGGCCAGGAATGTGTCTGATGCATGGAGGACCATTCCCCATGTTACTCAATTCGACCAGGCCGACATGACCGGTCTGAACGAATTTATGGATAAATACCGTGAAAAGATAAGCAAGCAGGGGGGAAAACTAACGGTTACTGCGGTATTACTGAAGATTGCAGCCCTGGCATTACAGAAGTTTCCAAGGTTTAATGCCAGCCTGGATATAGAATCTGGCGAGATAATTTACAAGCATTACTACCACCTGGGAGTGGCTGTCGACACCCCCCGTGGACTGGTAGTGCCTGTTATCAGGGATGTCAATAGTAAGTCATTAGCCGACCTTTCTGTCGAATTAGGTGAAACTGCGGAAAAGATGAGAGAAAGGAAAATATCACTTGAGGACCTCCAGGGAGGAACATTCACCATATCGAACCTGGGAGGTATAGGAGGTACAGCTTTTACTCCTATTGTATATCCCCCGCAGGTAGCCATACTGGGGGTGTCGAGGGCATCATACCAGGGCATATTCATTGATGGTGAGCTGGAAAAACGGCTGGTCATTCCCCTTTCACTTTCATATGACCACAGGATAATTGATGGCGCCGATGGAGCCCGCTTCCTGAGATGGATATGCAATATAATAGAAGACCCTTACGCAGTAATACTGTAAAAACATTAATTAGATGAGTGACAATGAAACAGCTGAACTGGTAATTATAGGGGCCGGAACCGGTGGATACCGGGCAGCCTTCATGGCCGCAGACCTGGGCCTTGATGTTACACTTATTGATCCGGAGGTCAACCCGGGAGGAGTATGCCTCTACAGGGGATGTATCCCGACAAAGGCATTGTTGCAACTGGCAAAAATAAAAGAAGACGCTGTCTCATTAGCCGACAAGGGGCTTAAATTCTCAGAGCCCGATATAGATATTGACAAAATAAGGAAATGGAAAGAGAAGGTGGTGAGTAAGCTTACCGGAGGACTGGGACAGCTGGTTAAAAGCCGTAAGATTAACTATATCAGGGGTCGCGCTAAGTTTAAGGATAATGAAAGCCTGGACCTTGAATTAACGGATGGCGGCAGTGAAAAATTAAAATTTAAAAATGCCATAATAGCCACCGGTGTAGTACCCGCAGCATTGCCGGGTATAGACATTAACATTCCCGGGGTGATGGATTACAGCGAAGCTCTTGAAATTAAGGATATACCGGGAAACCTGCTGGTTGTTGGAGGTGGATATATAGGATTGGAAATGGCTACAATATACCACTCTCTTGGTAGCAAGGTGACAATATGTGAGCTCACCCCGGGCTTTCTGCCCGGCACTGACAAAGACCTCCTCGATGAATACATGAAAACAGGCAGTGATATCTATAAGGATATCTTCCTTGAAACCAAAGTTGAGAATGTCAAGGAAAAGGGGAAGAAACTGGAGGTTAAATTCAGAAACAAAGAAAAAGGATCCTTCACGGCCACCTATGATAAAATGCTGGTCGCTATAGGACAAAAGCCAGACACCTCTTTTCTGGGCATTGACAGGCTCAATATTGATACCGACGATAAAGGCTATATCAAAGTAAATGGGGCACAGCAGACTGCTGAAAAAAATATATATGCCATAGGAGACATCACCGGTCCGCCACTGCTGGCTCATAAGGCAAGCTATGAAGGTATGATAGCAGCAGAAGCTATAGCCGGCAAAAAGGTGGTCAATGACAGCAGGGCAATCCCTTCTGTAGTGTACACTGAACCCGAAATAGCTGTATGCGGACTAACTGAGAATGAGGCCGCAGAGCAAGACATAAAATATGAAAAAGTAAAATTTCCATGGCAGGCTTCAGGCCGTGCCGTGGCTATGGGTGCCGCCCATGGCTTCACCAAGCTGCTTATTGATCCTGAAACGGAGCGCCTACTGGGAGCCGGCATAGTGGGTAAAAATGCAGGCGATTTGATACCGGAAATAGCGGTGGCAATAGAAATAGCTGCAACTGCAGAAGACCTGTCACTGATTATACACCCCCACCCCACTCTCTCGGAAACAATAATGGAAGCAGCCGAATTGTTTTATGGTCACCCGGTTCATATACACAGGAAAAGATCAAAGAGAAAATGAAAACGATTACTGCCTCAAAATTGTCTAACATCTACAAAACTGCCACTTTCGTAACTAAAAACTTTTTCAATGGCCTTTGCTACTATTTCGGCTGCCCTGGAAGGTGGAGGCATCTGTTCTGTTCCCTTTGCCTCCTTTAATCTCTTAACCACGGGGAAATCAACTTCCGGGGGTAAACTTGATATATAATCCTGCATGCCACTGTCAATTAAGCCGGGAGCCATTGCAATAAAATGAGTGTTGACATGCTCACGTGAATAAAGGTCGATGAGCATGTTAAGTGTTGCCTTTGAGAGCGCATAGGCATTCCACCCACGCGATCCGTTAACTGCAGCCCCTGATGATATAGCCACAATCTGCATGATTTCATTAAGCTCAACAAAAAGACGATCAATTAATACCTTATTTGCCCATACATTGACATCCATGACATGCTTGATCTCTTCCAGGCTTGTATCCGCCATGTCTTTGATATCATTTAAGATGCCTGCATTCAGGATTACTAAATCCATTGTTTTTATTCCCCCAAGGAAATCCGGGATATTCTTCCTTACGGAATCAAAATCCGAAAGATCCTGCTTCAGGTGTTTAAAATCCTGATAATTCCCCAGTTCGGCATTACCTGACCTGCTGATACCATAAACCTTATGACCCGCCTCAAGGTAAAAACGGGTGAGTCCAAATCCAAGTCCTTTGCTGCAACCGGTGATAAGAATATTCATTTTACAATTTTTAAAACCTAAATGATTATTAACTCAAAAGATAGTGAAAATATCATACCATTATTTCCCCTGGTATTGGCTTCAAATGGAATAGTGCCCTGCAGTCAGGAAAACATGGTAAAGCCGGAGCCCAAATAATAAGATAAAGAAACTATTGTATACCCCTTCCTTAATAAACTCCGGGTGTGGTCTTAAGTCCCTCTTTGTAGAAAATATTCTCAGAAACAGCTTTAACAGATGCCAATAATTGGGCCTATGAATAATGGCACACATTTTTCACTGTAGTTTGTAGGTTTAAACACTATTATTAACAATTAAATATTCTGAAATGGAACTTAAAGATAAAAAATGCGTGCCTTGTGAAGGAGGGGTCGAACCATTCAAAGAAAAAGAGATAAAGGAATTTAAAAGTAAAATCAACGACGAATGGAAGGTGATAGAAAACAAGAAGATCAAGAGAGATTTCTCATTTAAGAACTTCAAAGAGGGTATGGCTTTTGTGAACAAAATAGCAGATATAGCCGAGGAAGAACAACACCATCCCGATATAACGGTTCACTACGATGAGGTCGAAGTTGAACTCACTACACATGCCATCGGCGGACTGTCAGAAAATGACTTTATCATGGCATCGAAGATCGACAACCTCTAAGATTTAGCAAAGATAAATGTCTTATCCTTTATCCGTGTCCACTGAAGCTTGGCACGAGTCAAAAGACCCGCTTCAGCGGAGGAGGAAGCCTCAGCCTTAGCCTCAGCCTTAGCCTTAGCCTCAGCCTTCTTTTGTCTTTTTCCCCTGACGTTCCCTTTGGTCAGTCAGGGTTTCCGCTTCGCTCTAACTTTTTCCTTTTGCCTTTTTCCTTTTTCCTTTTGTCTTTTGCCTTTTTCCTTTTTCCTTTTGCCTTTTTCCTTTTGTCTTTTGTCTTTTGCCTTTTTCCTTTTTCCTTTTTCCTTTTACCTTACCAATATTAATATCTTTGTAAATCATCCAGACAAAATGACAAAATCATGAAAAAGGTAATTCTTTTACTACTTTTCTTTACACTCTTCCTTCACGGCAGTGTTGATGCGTGCACTTCGGTAATCATAAGTGGCAAATATACCTCTGACGGCCGACCAATAATGTGGAAGCACAGGGATACAAGCAATGAGAATAACAAGCTGGTTTACGTCGGGTCAGGGAAGTATGAATACATTGCCATGGTTAATGTTGGTGAGCATGAATATACAGATGCATGGATGGGTATGAATACAAGAGGCTTCTGTATAATGAACACAGCTTCTTACAATCTTAACCAGGGCGAAGATAAAAACGGGAAATACACCGAGGGTGAAATTATGGGGCGTGCACTGGCATCATGTGCCACACTGGAGGAATTTGAAAAATTGATTGAATCACTTGAGAGGCCTACGGGGCTTGAGGCTAACTTTGGAGTTATCGATGCCCGTGGAGGGGCTGCGTATTATGAAGTGGGCGACAGCAGCATTACCAAAATAGATGTAAATGACAGGTCTGTGGCTCCGCTGGGCTTTTTGGTCATGACCAACTACTCATTCAGCGGCGACCCGGAAACAGGCCATGGATATTCACGGTACATCACAGCATATAATCTTTTTTACAGGGCAGCAATGCAAAATGACCTAGCCGTGGAATTTATCCTGCGCAATGCTGAAAGAAACCTGGTAAACGGTTTTACGGGTGTCAACCTTGCTGAACTGTCTACTTCAGGCGAAGAAGTGAAGATGGTTCATTTCAGGGATAACATAGCAAGGCGTACATCTACTTCATCCGCTATTTTTAAGGGTGTTGCTCCCGGTGGCGATCCTGCTGAAACAATGATGTGGGCAGTTGGTGGCTGGCCGCTGGCCTCCGTGGCATATCCCGTATGGTTTAATGAAGAACATATACTCCCTGAATTACTTATCGCCCCCGAGGGTCAAAACAGTGAAATGTGCGATATGGCACTTAAGATGAAAAGTGAGAGCATGCCCATAAAACGCGGCCATGGTCAGGACTATATCAATATTAATAAGATTTATAACAACGACCTGTCGGGCTATATGCAGTGGATCAGGCCCCTCGAAGACGAAATAATCAAAATAAGCGCCCGGGCGATGACCCGGTGGAATAAATCAAAACCCAACAGTAAACAGATCAGGGAATTATATAAGGAGATAGACCGGCTTGTTATTTCAAGCTACGGTAAGAATGGCTATCATTTTTAGCCTTAGGATCCCCCTTTTAAGGGGGAAAGTCCCGAACGTAGTGAAGGGACAGGGGGATGTAAACTTTTTCCTTTTTCCTTTTTCCTTTTTACTTTTGTATTATGAAAATATCAGTTCTCACCGAAAATCATGCCGGTAAAAACACCGGTGCCGAACATGGGCTCTCCTATCTTATTGAACATGAGGGTAAAAGAATACTCTTTGACACCGGGCAAAGTGATCTCTTTCTTACCAATGCGGGTATCATGGATGTTGACATCAATAATGTCGATGCTATAATACTGAGCCATGGTCATTATGATCATGGCAATGGCCTGCAATACATTAAGGGCGGTAAACTAGTATGTCATCCCGGGTCCTTTGTAAAGCGTTACAGCCTGGATGGTTGCAGGTACATAGGATTAAAAAATACCCGCGAGGAAATAGAAGGCAGGTTCGATATAATAAGCTCAGCAGAACCCTACCACCTAAGCCCCGAAATAATTTTCCTTGGTGAAATTCCGCGTAATACCTCCTTTGAAGCAAAAAAAACAAACTTTATTTTCGAAGGGGGCAAGCCTGATTACGTTATGGACGACAGTGCTCTTGCATTCCTGCTCAAGGAAGGAATATTTGTTGTTACGGGCTGCGGCCATGCCGGGGTGGTAAATACACTTGAGCATGCCAGGAAGGTAAGCGGGGTAAACAAGATTTATGGTATTATGGGTGGCTTCCACCTTAAACATAATGACCAGCAAACAAAAGAAACAATACGGTACCTGAGCAATAACACGGTAAAATACGTATATCCCTCACACTGCACAGAATTGCCGGCACTGGCAGCTTTTTATGATGCTTTCGGCTTTAACCAGGTAAAAACCGGCGATATCCTGCAATTCTGAAAAGAAAGAAAGGCTACGCAGATCCAGGCAGATTTCACTGAAGTGAAACAATTATTCTTTTTTGTTAATTTTAGGCAGTGCAATAAACGTATCATGAAAAGCCTGGCTTCAGTTTTCTTTTTTCTCATCATCTGCCTTTCTTCCCTGGCACAGGAAGGAATTCCCTACATAAGCTATTATGATGATAATGTTGATATTGAAGTGCAGAACTGGGCAATATGCCAGGACCCTCTCAATGTGATGCTTTTTGCCAACCCCCGGGGCTTGCTTACCTATGACGGTCACCAGTGGGACCTCATACACCTTGAACATATACCAACTGCCCTGAGCCGGTGCCCCGTTGACAACAGAATCTATGCAGGGGCAAATAATAACTACGGCATCCTGGAAAAAAACAGGGCGGGGAAGTATGAATATTTATCAATCTCGGGCGACACTGCCAATACCGGTTTGATAACAAGGATAATATTCACCGATACAACTGTTATCTACTATTCGGACAAAAGTATCAGCGTACATAAACTGGATGACCTGTCAGATTATAAACGCTGGTATGCCGAGGAGGAATCACCTTTCACGGGAATGATAGCCCATCGCGGTAAGCTTTTCTTCAATGTAAAGGGCGAAGGCCTGTACCGCATTGAAAATGACACCCTCTTTCCAATCGTTACAGGTTACCTTACCGAAGAAAGGGAAATAATCTTCACCCTGCCATACGATGATAACAGGAAGCTGGTTGGAACAGATGATAACAGGCTCCAGCTTTTCGACAGGATTAAGTACTATGATTATGAGATAAGTAAACCTGAATACCTCCGGGAAAATATCCTTGCCGATGCTGTTATAATAGCTGATTCACTTATAGCACTTTCAACACTATATGGTGGTGTGATGGTGATTAAGAAAGAAACCGGTGATGAAGTGGCATTGCTCAACTACCAGAATGGCTTGCCGGATGACGAAATTTATACAATAAACACAGATAATAATAATGGACTGTGGATGACACACGGCTATGGCATATGCAGAGTCGACTTTAAGTTACCAGTCTCTTCCTACGGCCACTATCCGGGTCTCCAAGGAGTCATTACGGCCATACTTTTCCATAATGACAGGCTCTATGCAGGGACAAATGAAGGATTGTTCTTCCTCGACCAGGTAAGGGAATATGACAAAAAGGAAGTGCTCTACAGGAAGCCCCCTTCTGTAAAAGAAAAAGAAGAACCGCCAGGTGAGGAAGGGGAGCTTGAAAAGACCGGCCCTCTTAAAGAAAAACCGGTCATAAGATTCTTTAACAGGCTCTTTGGCAGGCAAGAGGAAGCCCGGGAGGAGAAAGAAGAAGAAGAAGAAGAACAAGAAGAAGAAGTCCCGCAAGTGAAACCTTCCGAACCCCAATACGGTAAGCGAACAATCAGCGTACTTAAATCAATTAATTATGTCTACCGGAAAATAGAGCAGATAGATTACAGGATTAAACAGTTGATACCGGCTGGCAGGGGTATCATTGTCCTTAGCACCTACGGGCTTCATTATGTTGAGAACAGCTCGGCCCGCCTCATCTCTGCTGACAGGACAATAAATTCCGTGAGTAAGCTGGACAACAACATTTGCCTGGTATGCAGTAATAATGGTTTATTCCTCCTTAAGTGTGTTAATGGTGAATGGAAGACAGGACAAACCGTGGAAGATATCACGGGCCCTGTTTACAATGCCGCGATAATTGACCCCTCATCCTGCTGGCTTGGATCAATGGATAAAATACTGAGAGTGGAGGGATCATGGACTGAGCAGGAATTTGATATAGAAGAATATACATTCCCGGTGGACTACCCTGTTTCATATGAAGTGGCCCTGTCAGATGACGACATTTTTGCCTTTGCTGAAAAAACAGTATATGAATACTCGCCCCTTACTGATTCATTTGACTTATACACCGATGCAGAGAAAAATATAAAGGAAGGGGGAAGTTATAAATATCTTATATCTGCTGATCACTATCCCATGGTCTTAACGGGCGAGGGATGGAAGTGCCTCAATACAAAGCTTGAGGGAATAGAGCGGATAGAGGGCATTCTGAGACTCTTTAATGATCTGAACTATATAAGTATCGAAGATAAAGGCCTGGTTTGGCTTGCTGATGATAAAAACAATATATACAGGATAGAAGGATCCAGTAGAAGAAAATTAGACACGGAATTCAGTATGTATATATCTGGTGTTAAAGGCTCTGAGAATAATTTTTATGAGCTTGAAAATATGGTTTTCGACCCCGATGAGAAAAAAATCTCGGTAAGTATAACTGCTCCCTATTACCTTAAAAAAACTTCCACCAGGTACCAGCACCTTATTGAAGGATATATGGAAACATGGTCGGATTGGACAACAAACCCGGAAATAAACATCCTTCTTCTTGAACCTGGAGATTACAGGATTCACTTCCGGGCCATGAATATCCTGGGCGAGATGAGCGGGGAGAAAACAATAAGTTTCTCCATTAAACCACCCTTTACAAAATCAGCCCTCTTCTATGTGATTGCAGGTGTCGTGGTGGCAGGACTCTTTGTCCTGATAGTTATTTTCCGGGAAAAGAAACTGAAACATGATAAACGGGTCCTGGAAGAAAAGGTCAGGCAGCGAACACTGGAGATAGAACAAAAAAAGGAACAAATTGAACAGCAGAGAGACGAGATAATGCACCAGACAGAAGAAATAACAAGCAGTATAGCTTACGCCAGCAGGATACAAACAGCTATGCTTTCAGGCAGAACCTTATTCAAAAATAATTTCAAAGATCATTTTATATTGTTCAAGCCAAGGGATATCGTGAGTGGTGATTTTTACTGGATTGCCGGGAATAAAGAGAGGGTCTACTTTACTGCTGCCGACTGCACAGGGCATGGCGTGCCGGGAGCTTTTATGAGTATGCTCGGCATATCACTCCTCAACGAAATAACAAGTGATGGTGATAAGAATCTCAAGCCCTCCGAGATACTGGAACTGCTGAGAAGCAAGGTGATCACGTCATTATCGCATACAAAAACAGAAAGCAGGGCGGTGGATGGCATGGACCTTGCCTTCTGCAAGTACGACAGGAAAAATAAATTGCTGGAATATGCAGGGGCCTTTAATCCATTATACCATTTCAGGAATGGTGAACTGACCGAGTACAAAGCCGACAGGATGCCCGTAGGCTCATATATCCCCCGTGCCGGTAGCTTTACCAATAACGAGATACCGATACAGGCGGGTGACGTCATCTATATCTTCTCCGACGGGTACTCCGACCAGTTCGGTGGACCGGAAAACAAGAAATTCAGTACACGCCAGTTTAAGTCAAGCCTTGTTGAGGTGGTAAACATGCCTATGAAAAAACAGTATGAAATACTGGAGAAACGGTTCATGAAATGGAAAGAGAAGGTCAATCAGCTGGATGACGTTATACTGATAGGTATAAGATTCTGATTACCCTGTCAACAATTCAACAATTCAACATTTCAACATTCTTCATCAAATAAGTATCTTTACGTAAATATAAAATCACAGCCAAAAATGGCACATAAATATCCTGAATGCTATGAATTGAAACACCTCGTTTAACGGTCTAATTTTGAAGAATATGATATAATTGGAGATTATGAAGGTGATCAACTGGACAAAGACTCAAAAGAATTTATAATAATATGTAAGAAAAACGTAACTAAAAAATAATCCAATGGCGAAGACCGAACCTTTTGACAAACATTTACAAGAGTACGAAAAGTGGTTTGAAGATAATCATTATGCTTTTCTTTCAGAGCTGGAGGCTGTAAGAAAGCTTTTGCCTCTTAAAGGCAAGGGCGTTGAAATTGGTGTGGGCAGCGGGGTATTTGCCGCACCATTGGGTATAGAAGAAGGCTGTGATCCCTCTAAAGCAATGAGGGAAAAAGCCATTGCCCGTGGCATTAAAGCAATAAATTGCGTTGCTGAAAAACTACCCTATGAAGACGAGAGCTTCGATTATGCCTTGATGGTAACCACCATATGTTTTGTTGATGATCCGGGTAAAGCCATAAGTGAGATTAACAGGATACTTAAACCCAGGGGTGAGTTGATAATCGGATTTGTCGACCGCAACAGCCAGGTTGGGAAACAATACCTGAAAGAAAAAGATAAAAGCCTCTTTTACAAAGATGCCAGTTTCTTCAGCACTAAAGAGATTCATGACATGCTGAAGGAGAATGATTTTATTATCGGGAAAACGGTACAGACAGTCTTCGGTTCACTCGGTAGCATAAAAGATGTACAACAGGTTAAAAACGGCCAGGGTAAGGGAAGCTTCATTGTTACCAGAGCTATTAAAAAGGTTAAAAAACCATTGAGGTTTGCCATGGCTGTTGACAGTGCAGATAACTTTGATATTAAACAATTCTGCTTTGCCTGGAGATTTCTGGTTTATGAATGGAAAAACAATGAATTTACCTTCATAAAAGAATTGATCAACCCCTTCAGGGATGAAAATAACGGTAAACAAAAGGGAAAGGAAGAAAAAGGGAAGGAAATAATAAATCTATTGAAAGAAAATAAGGTGTCGGTGCTGGTAGCCAGAAATTTCGGTGTGAATATAGGAAGGGCAGCTAAAAATTTTATTCCGGTTATCGTCTTTTCAGAAACCCCGGATGAAGTAAAAACAGTGCTCACTAAATATCTTATGTGGCTTAAAGATGAATTACAGAACAGGCCTAAGAACTACAGGCTCTTCACCATTAAGCAGGGTATATTGAAAACCAGTGTTCATAAACGGGGCCATAACAGTAATGAAGTCTGAAGAATTAATCCTCCCCATTAAAGTATCAAAACGTAATTTCTCCGCATTCCTGTGGCATGCCGGATTTCTTGCCTTTGCCAAGAGTTTTATGGATGTCGATACCATTATCCCTTCAATGCTTATTGACTCGGGCGGGGGTGCCTTTCACATTGGCCTTATGACTGCCATATTACTTGGTGGATCCAGCTTCACCCAGATACTATTCGCCCCATTTTTAAGTAATAAACCTTTTAAGAAAAAGTTTCTTTTAACCGGGATTAATGCACGTATATTATCACTCCTGGCACTTGGCTTTATCCTTTATTATATACGGAATCATCAATCACAATCCATACTGGTATTGATCTTCTTTTTTATTACCATTTTTGCCCTTAGTGGTGCCTTTGCCAATATTGGTTATATAGATATATTGGGAAAATCAATAAACCCGAAAAGGAGGAAAAAATTCTTTTCTGCACGGCAGATAATTGACGGCTCTATTGTCCTGATCTCGGCCTTTCTTGCTAAACAGTTGATTTCATTGAAAGAATATCCCATTAACTACGCATGGTCATTCGCTATTGGGGGAATACTGCTGCTCATAGCTTCCCTGGGGTTCTGGAGAATAAAGGAAACCGTTGCTTCCAGACTGCCGATACGAAATATTCCTGGCTATTTTAAAACCCTTAAAACCGAACTGAAGGATAACAAAAAATTGCTTTATTTCCTTGGTTTCATCAATACCCAGGGCATAGCAATATCCTTCCTTCCCTTTGTAACACTCTATGCAAAACAATCCTTCGATGCACAAAATACCGATACCGGGGTCTTCCTGTTCAGTAAAATCCTGGGCATGGTAGCCATAAGCTTAATAATCCTGATTTATTCGGGTAGGATACGATACAACCTGCTTTTATATCTCAATGTATTTCTAACTGTCCTGCTGGCTCTGGCTGTTCTGAATGTTGATAATCTGCATGCTTTTCGCTATATTTTTATTCTCGGCGGTGTCGTATTTTCTCTTTATACAATAAGTATGAATGGAGTATTACTGGAGGTTTCAAGGCATGAAAACAGGGCCCTCTATGCAGGCTTTGCAGGAGCAGGAAATATCTTACCTGCGATCTTCCCACTGATGGGCGGCTGGTTTATTACACAGTGGGGATTTACTGCCTTCTGTCTTACTTTTATCGGTGTAGTCAGTTTGTCCGTTTTCTTTATTTACAGAATGAAATGTACACATTAATGTAATTTTAAATTAAAGAAATGTTTAAAGCGCTTATAAACAGATACAGGATTATTAACATATTTATTCTAATTATTGTTAACACTCTATTTATTACCGGACAGGATACTGTGAAGGATACTGTGAAGGATACTGTGAAGGATACCATACAGAAAATTATTTACAAGCCAATAGGTGTATTTCATACACCTTATACGCCTGAAACAGGCGCACCGCGCCAGGGTATACTTATGGAAGAAACTATGGGCAGCATTGAATTATATCCCCAGTACCATAGTGCCCTGAATTTTCTTGGTTTCTTTGAATACATTCTGGTTCTGTATCATTTCAACGAGGTTGAGAAATGGGAGCCAATTGTCAATCCTCCGGCTGCTAACCATGAACATAATTTTGGGCTCTTTTCCACGCGGAGCCCCAAAAGACCTAATCCTATCGGGCTCTCCCTGGTGAAACTTGAAAAAATTGAGAATGGGATACTCTATATCTCCGGCGTAGATGCTTTTGACGGAACACCGGTACTGGATATCAAGCCCTACCTTCCCTCTGTTGACTGCGTGAAAAGTTTACAAAATGAAATGGTAGAAATAGAGCTTGGTCATCATGATGAGACATTTATCACTGATTCCACATATTATAAATAATAATCTCACCGGAATAAATTAAGTATGAAAAAGGAAAAAGACATTTCAGAACTTAAAAAGAAGGTCAATAAATTAATAGCTGAGCGTCAGTATGGAATTGCTATTAATCACCTGATGAAGGCGGAGATTGAATATCCTGATAATGAGGAAATTAAAATGCTTCTTGAGCAACTCAGGAAAATACTTGAATTCCAGAACAGGGATATTTTCGGGGACCCCAACACGGATATGGATCCATGGTTTGAATGAATAATTTTCAAGGATCACCATCAGCCTGTCATAACTTATATCTTCGATATTCTCTTCATACTCATCTATTATTTCGGGAATTTCATGTTCCTTGCTCCAGCTATGATAGTTCAATTTTTTCTAGTTACGAAGGTAGTCTATACAGTGATTATATTTTATCGAGTACAGCCAGGATGAAAAAGAGGATGCCCTCTTAAAAGAAGCCAATTTCTCGTAAGCATTGCATAAAATATCATCTGCAAGCTCCTCGGCAGTGTTCCTGTTTTTTACAATGCTGTAACACTTATCCCGTACCCTGGAAAAATATCTTTTATAGAGAATGTCATAATATTCTGTATGATTATCCTCCAATATGTTTCTGATGATTTCTTCATCGGTGAGACTATTCCTGGCATCAGTTTTCATTTCAGCATATGATAATAAGTACAAATATATTTCTGATGCTCAAAATAAAATAGTTTAAAAAACATAATTCTTTTATATCGTAAGGCCCATTAAATAAGTCACTTCGTGTCTAACATGCTTTCATTAAATTATCTTACACTCTTCGTACAAAAACTAATACTTAATAAATAATAAATAATACTTCATAAATAATACTTCATAAATAATACTTCATAAATAATACTTCACCGTCTGTGTATTTATTCCACACCAAATGGAATAAAACCTCATACGGCATATGATTGCCCTTTCTTAGAGAAAATTTATAATACTGATATAGAGTGATCTACAATAGTATGAAGGATGAGTTTTGTTTTTGGCACACTATTCTCATATAATATCCTTAAACCGCTAAGTAAAAATAATCCAGAAACGAATAAATAAAAGCAATGAAACGAAGTTTAAGCAACCTATCCAGGTACAGTATACAAACAAAAGATGGAACAAGTGGCAAGATCAAAGATTTTCTCTTTGATGAGGAATCCTGGGTCATAAGATATATAGATGCCGATTTCGGAGGCTTATTCAAGAACCGCAGAATTCTTATACCCACAGCCCTGCTCGGTGAACCCGACTGGGAAAAAAAGCATTTCCCTATAAATCTATCAGAAGAAGGTATACAGGCATGCCCCGACCTTGATGAAAAAGCCCCCGTGTCACGGGAATATGAAAATGAACTGAATAAATATTATGAAATACGTAATTACTGGCCCCATGGATATACAATAACTGCCGCTGCATCAATGATATTTCCGCCCAGGCCCTTGCAGGTACCTTCAAAAATAGTAAGTGAAGAGGACCTGGATACAGAGATGAGGAGCTATAACGAATTAAAGGGATACCATATCAATGCGATCGACGGTAAACTTGGGTCGGTGAAAGATATTATAATAGACGAAGATGACTGGCAGATCGTATATGCAATTATCGACACTTCCAACTGGCAGCCATGGAGCAAAAAAGTATTGCTTCCGATTAACTGGCTGAACAAGATCAGTTATACCAAAAAGGAAGTAGATATAGAATTACATACCGGGACAATAAAGAATGCACCCGAATTCGAGGATATGGTAAATCTTAACCTGGAGTTGGAAAATGAGCTCTATGACTTTTACAAGAACAGCCAGACATATTAGTAAAATTAAATATATGCAAATATGAAAACACAGGAAGAACTACGTGAAGAAGCAAAAGCAAAAGTTGATGAATTAACAACAAAGATAAACAGCCTGCGCTCCAGTCCCCTGGAGGATATCGTTAACAAGGATAAACTGGACGAACTTATTATAGAGCTTGAGAAAATAAGGGACAGAATTAAAGCCCAGTATCTGCGTATAAAGGAAAAGGAAGATAAAAAATGGGACGAATTCGAGCTTAATGTGTATCAGGATATGAAATCATTCAATGATGCATACCGGCAAGCAGGTACAATTTTTAAATCGGGTAAGTTACCGTCTCGTTAATATTAATAAGAGGTAAGAGGCCTTACTCTTCAATCATCTTCAAAAATTCTTTTTCGTCAAGGATTGCCACGTCATGCTTTTCCGCGTCGTCTTTCTTTTGGCCGGGGTCCTGCCCTACTACCACGTAGTCGGTATTAGTGCTTACACTGGAAGTTGCTCTTCCACCCAGGGAAGTGATCTTATTCTTTGCCTCTTCCCTTGTAAACTTTTCCAGTTCTCCCGTTAGAACAAAGACTTTTCCATTAAGCTTGCCCGATTTCTTTTTCTTTTCGTGGTGTGTCTTAACGCCCCTGTCAATCAATTCATTAAGAATTTGATTGTTTGTATCGTTATCAAAAAAGTGACTGACGCTTTCTGCAGTTTCCCGGCCTATTTCACTGATGTTTACCAGTTCATCATAAGTGGCATTTCTCACTTTTTCCAGTGATCTAAATTCATCTGCAAGGATCGTGGCCGTGCGTTTGCCTGTGTGCCTGATCCCAAGGGCATATAAAAAATCATTAAGGGGGATATCCCTGGATTTATTTATTGATTCGTACAGTCTTTCCGCAGATTTATCGCCAAATCCTTCTAACTTTTTAAGATCTTTTTTTTCGAGGCTATACAGATCAGAAATACTGCTAACAAATTCCTTTTCAAGTAATTGTTCAATGATTTTTTCACCCAGGTGCCTGATATCCATAGCGTTCCTCGATGCAAAATGAATCATTCTTCCTTTAAGCTGGGCAGGACAGGTTAATCCCGCAGGGCATAGGATATAAGCACCCTCTCTTATTAGCTCTGTTCCACAGGAAGGACAATTACCGGGCATCTTGAAAGGCTTTTCGCGTTTTTCCCCTTTCGTTTTTATACGTTCGGCTATTTCAGGTATAACATCACCGGCACGTATCACTTTTACCCTGTCTCCCTTCCTGACATCTTTTTCCTTTACCATGTCAGCATTATGCAAGGTTGCCCTGCTGATAGTGACCCCACCCACATCAACCGGGTCAAGTAATGCAACCGGTGTAAGTATTCCTGTTCTCCCCACCTGCACAATGATATCTCTGACTCTTGTTATTTCTTTCTTGGGTTCAAATTTCCATGCATACGCCCAGCGCGGGTTATTCTGTCGGGCACCCATCTCTTCCCTTAGGTGCCTGTCATCAAGTTTTATCACTACACCGTCGATCTCAAATTTCAGATCTTCCAGTTTACCTCCTATCTCTTCGTGATACTTTTTGATGTCATTAAAACTGCTGACCTTACGGTTCAGTTCACAGGTCTTCAATCCCCATTCAGGGAAGTGCCGGAGCATATCCCAGTGACTTTTAAAATTACCATCATCACCGGCAATTATGTCAAAGAAATATATATCCAGCCCGGTACCGGCGACTTTTTTTGAATCGAGTTGCCTTACTATTCCCGCAGCAGCATTCCTCGGGTTTGCAAATGCTTCCTTTCCATTTTCTATCCTTTCCTTGTTCAGCGACTGAAATGCTTCCTTGCTAAGAAAAACTTCACCCCTGAGGTGTAGCTTTGAAGGATAATCGGCTCCCTGTCTGAGCTTCAAGGGAACAGCCTTTATGGTTTTTATATTTTCTGTAATATCTTCTCCCGTTTTACCATCACCCCTTGTTGCACCATAACTTAATTCTCCGTTTTCATATGCTATCTCAACTGATAATCCGTCAAACTTGGGCTCCAAAACAAACTCAGCCTTTCCCTTACCTGCTTCATCATATATATTATCGATAAAGGATGATACATCTTCCTCCTCAATCGATGATCTGAGGCTGAGCATGGGTGCGGCATGTTTGATCTTTTTGAGATGATCAACCGGTGGTGCACCTGTTTTACGTGTTGGTGACAGCTCACTGTCAAAACTGGGAAAATGTTCTTCCAGCTCTTGCAAACGTTTAAATAATTCATCGTATTTCTTATCCGAGATAAGCGGATCATTATCGATATAATAACGGTGATCATGATACTCTATGGCATCACGCAATTGTTCAATCTCTTTTTTTGCATCTTTCTTGCTGATCTTTTCCACGTCTTTAAAATCGGGGAAAGGTGTTTTTTTATAAGGGTTTGAAGCCATCGGTAATGTTATTTAATTTCTCTTAAGCAACTTTTTTAATTCCTTCCATGGGCGGGTGTTTAATACATCATCCTTTTCAAGCCAGCCCCTGCGTGCCTGGTTCACACCATATTCCATATTTTTCAGTTGGTCTATACTGTGTGCATCTGTTGAGATCGATATTTTAAGGTTCATTTCCTTTGCCATCCTTGCATTATCATCATTCAAATCGAGGCGTTCGGGAGCAGCATTTATCTCCAGGTAACATCCCTTGTCTTTGGCCTCTTTCATCACTTTCTTCAGGTCTATCTCGTATCCCTTCCTCTTTCCTATGAGCCTGCCCGTGGGATGCGCCAGGATATTAAAGTATGGATTCTCCATGGCTTTTAATACCCTTCTGGTTTGCTTTTTCTCCGACAGGTTCTGATTATAATGAATGGCACATATCACAATGTCAAGTTCTTTGAGTATATCGTCGGACAGGTCGAGCGACCCGTCCTCTAGGATATCCACCTCAATGGCTTTCAGTATCCTCAGTTTTTTCATTTTTTTATTCAGCTCATCAATCTTTTCAATCTGTTCTGCCAGCTTTTTTTCATCCAGGCCACCGGCCATGGTCACCCTTTTTGAATGATCGGTTATGGCGTAATATTCATATCCCATTTCTTCTGCTGCTTTCACCATATCTTCGATCGAATAAATTCCATCACTGTACTTTGTATGTGTCTGAAGGTCACCTCTTATGTCTTCCAGCTTAATCAACGTGGGGAGCTTATTATTTCGTGCCGCCTCTATCTCTCCTTTATTTTCCCTGAGTTCAGGTTCAACATATTTAAGGCCTAGCTTATCATATATATCCTCTTCCTTTTTCGAGGCAATCCTTTTCTTACCCTTGAAGAGACCATACTCATTGACCTTCATGTTTTTATCCTGGGCGATCTTTCGCAGTTCTATGTTGTGGGCTTTCGACCCGGTGAAATATAACATTGCAGAACCGTATGACCTCTTCTCGATAACTCTCAGGTCAACACGCATTCCCGACTTCAGGAAAAGCGATGATTTGGTATCCCCTTTTGAAAGTACCCTGCTCACATCTTCGTAAGAGGTAAAACGATCAACACCCTTTTTAGGGTTTTTACTTGTTGCAAGGATGTCAATATCCCCCACTGTTTCCTTTTTTCTCCTGTAGCTACCTGCAATGCTTATATTATCAAGTTCCTCCTTCAGGTACTCCCTCAGGGACTCTATCCTGTCTTCCACTTCTTTCAACTTGAACCGGCCCACATGGTCACTCTCCTCGTATTCCTCGATTGCCTTCAGGATAGTTTCAGACATTTTCTTACCAAAACCACTGATATCATCAATTTTACCACCTTCTGCAGCTTTTTTCAGATCTTCAATAGTTTCCACACCCAGCTTTTCATAGAGGACCTTGGTTCGCTGGGGACCCATCTGTTCAAGAGCCATTACCTCCAGTAAGGATTCAGGTATCTCTTTCTTAAGCTTCTCCAGCTGCTTTAGCTTGCCCGTTTTTATTATTTCCTTTATTTTTTCGGCAATACTTTCCCCTATTCCGGGTATATCCTGAAGCTTGCCGTCGCTGTCGACCAGCCCACCAAGATCTTCAGACATACCTGAAATAACTCTTGCCGCATCCCTGTAGGATCTTACCCTGAACCTGTTCTCTCCTTTAAGCTCCAGGAGGCCGGCAACTTCTTCCAGTTTCTCCGCGATTTTCTTATTATTAAGTGGCATTTTATTGTAATTTGAGTATTCGTTTAAATGATTTATTTCCAGGACTTATCACCGGCTTGATAAGGCTTATCAATCCCAATTGTATGATATCTAAATATGTTCCAAAGCTCTTATATATTTTAGCATTCAAGGTAATAATGGTTTTATCGACTGATTTATAAGCAGAAAGACCGGTTAAACAATGAGTCGTTATTATATAATATCTGCAACCCCCTGTTTTGGTGTGGTATTATTTCACAGTTTTTGAGTATTAACTACCCAACTCTGGGAGATTGCTTGCGCTTATCTTCTGCATCTTAAGCCCAATCTAAGTGGCATCTGATAGTCTCCAAATTCTCATTAATTGTGTCTCTTATAGGATAAGCAGCCGGCAGTATTAATGTTTAGTGATATCTTTGGTTTGATTATTGGCAATTCATAATTAAAATTTTATCGAATAATGAGATAATCAATTCTCCGGTAAATATGATATTCACGCCTTGTCAAAGGCATTATTAAAAATATAAAGCAAAAATCATGTATACACTTATTCTTATCATCCTGCTGGCCTTAGCTGGCTTTATTATAGCCAGGGGCGTATCTAAAAAGAAAGTTGCTCTTATAGTCACGGGTATCGTTGCCGGATTACTCGTAATCCTGTTTTTCTGGTTCATGGGATTCTGGAGCGATAGGTTATGGTTCGACCAGCTTGGTTATAATGACCGTTTCTGGACGGTATGGGTCACAAAATTACTACTTCTTGCCGGAACCTTTATTGCCGGCGGATTAATAGCATACTTACTAAGCATAAATTTCTCACGTGAAGTAAAATATCTTCAACCGCTTACAATACTTGTTGCAGCCCTCTTCACAGGAATTTTTTGGTTTTCAAATTGGGATATTGTCCTGAAATTCCTGAACAGGATACAAACCGACCTTGCAGAACCTATTTTGAATAGGGATACAGGTTTTTATCTTTTCAGTTATCCCTTTTTGAAATCACTGTATTATCAATTGCTGGTTCTGACCCTGATAACAGGTTTTGCATCATTTATACAATACTGGTACTTTAAATCAGTAAAGGGAAGGGCTGATGATTCTGCAAGCCTCAAGCAGCCAGTGGCTTCATTGTTTATATCGGCAGCCGTAATCTTTCTGGTACTGGCCTTCGGCAGGTACCTGGCAAGATTTGGTATCCTTTTTTCCGAATACGGAATAGTATCAGGCCCCGGCTGGACCGATGCTAACATAAGGTTGCCCATGCTCAATGTGCTGACGGTAATATTTGTGATTACTGCAGTAATGCTGATAATTGCAGCCTTTAGTCCGGCTTTGCGTAATAGCTTAAGTGCAAAAAAAGCAAAATCGGCATTGTCATCCCTTTATAACGTAGGAGGATCCGCTTTTGCATTGTGGTTCATTCTTATGGCTGTGGTTCCTGTGCTTTTTCAATGGTTGAAAGTGGAGCCTAATGAAATTACGGTGGAAAAACCATATATCCTCCATAATATAAGCTTCACCCGGTCAGGTTTCCATCTGGATAAAGTCGAAAATAGAGAATACGATGTATCCGAACAATTTAATGAAAATACAGTGGAAGAGAACCGGAACCTCTTTTCCAATATAAGGCTCTGGGATTACAGGGCTCTTGATGCTGTCTTTAAACAATTCCAGGAGATAAGGCTTTATTATGAATTCAACGATGTTGACATTGACAGGTATTATATTGACAATGTTAAGCGTCAGGTAATGGTTTCAGCCAGGGAAATGCAGTCAACTAATCTCCCCTTTGAAAGCCAGACTTTTGTCAATAAACATTTTAAGTATACCCATGGTTACGGTGCCGTACTGAACCTGGTTAATGAATTTACGCCGGATGGATTACCACACCTTCTGATCAAGGATATTCCACCGGTAAGCACTTATGAGAATTTAAAAATAAACAGGCCTGAGCTTTATTATGGTGAAATGTCATTAAATTATGTAGTGGCGAATTCGGAAGAGAAAGAGTTCGATTACCCCAGCGGTGATGAAAATATATATGTAAGTTACAGCGGCGACGGTGGCGTAGAAGTCTCCAGTTTCTGGAGGAAACTTATTTATGGGTGGAAATACGGGGGAACACGCTTCCTCGTATCAGGCTATCCTTCCAAAGAAAGCAGGATAATGCTGTATCGCCAGATTACCGAGCGGATTAAAACACTGACACCATTCCTTTATATGGATAATGATCCGTATATAGTCATTGCTGACGGTAAACTCTACTGGATTATCGACGCTTACACTGCCTCAGGATATTATCCTTACAGCGAGCCATTTTCATCCTTCGAAGCTACGAATCTTTATTCCGGTGGGCAGGCTGTCGGTAAAAGCCCCGATAACAGGTTCGTCAGTTCACATCTTGAGGGAGAAAATTATGTACGTAATTCTGTGAAGATAATTATTGACGCATACAACGGTCAGACTGATTTTTACATTTTTGAAGAAGATGATCCACTGATCCGGGTATATGATAAAATATTCCCGGGTTTATTTAAACCAAAGTCAGACTTGCCGGAATCTCTTATGAAGCATGTACGTTATCCTGCTGATATGCTTCTGATCCAGGGGCTGGTGTATTCGAAATACCATATGACCGATCCCGATGTCTTTTATAACCAGGAGGATCTATGGGTCAGGGCTACCGAAAAATATTATGCCAATGTGCAAGCTGTTGAGCCTTATTATATTATGTGGGAACCACCTGAATCTGACGAGGCTGAGTTTATCATCATGCTGCCTTTCACACCAAAAAACAAACAAGTTATGATAGGGTGGATTGCGGGAATGTGCGACCCTGAAAACTACGGGAGGTTCCTGGCTTACCAGTTTCCGAAGGAAAAGCGTATACTGGGAACCCAGCAGGTGGAGACTAAAATAGACCAGGATGCATTCCTTTCAGGCCAGCTCACCCTGTGGGACCAGTCAGGTTCAAATGTAATCAGGGGAAATGTGTTGGCTATTCCTATAAACAATACAATAATATATGTTGAACCTATATACCTCCAGTCGGTTTCTTCAGCATACCCCGAGTTAAGACTGGTGATTGTCATGCATGGTGACAAACTCAGTTATGCTGAAACATTTGACGAAGCATTAAAGAACCTGTACACCGGCGAAGAGGTGAGCCCGGGCCTCCGTGAGGGAGGTATACAGAACACATATGCACTTATTGAACGAGCAAATCAGGCTTTTAATAACTACCTGCAATATATGCAGCAGAGAGAATTTGACAGGGCAGCAGCCGAGCTTTCTAAACTTGAAGAAACACTGCAGGCACTGTCCGAACAATCAGGAGGGCCAGGCACGGGAAATTAACACAAGGCTAAGGTTGAGGCTAAGGCTAAGGCTGAGGCTAAGGTTGAGGCTAAGAAAATAGCTGATATACAATACTATAAGTGTATCCTCCTCCTACAAGCTCTTCGCCCTGTGCTCTGTGCTCTGCGCTCTTTATCCTGTTCAGAATTCCTCTTTTACTATAGCATTCTTATCTACATTCAGCTTGTCCAGTTGCTCCTGCACTGCCTTCATCATCGGCGGTGGTCCGCATAAATAAAATATCCTGTTAAAATCACCAACCTGCTCCTCCAGGAATTCCTTACTAATCAGGCCATGGTGATATTTTTCAGATTCTTCCTCTGCCAGTATATTAATGAATTTATCCTTACCGAGTATATCCCGCAATTCATCTTCCAGTATTATATCCTTGCTGGTATTATTGGCAAAAATAAGCATATTGTCCTTAATCTCATTCTTCCTGTTAAGGTCTCTTAAGATTGATATAAAAGGAGTTATACCGGCTCCGCCGGCTATGAATATGCCTTCGCCCTTATAGTTTATTGTTCCCCATGGTTCATTTAAAATCAGTTCATCGCCCTTTTTTAAGTCGCCAATCTCCTTTGTGACACCATTATGCGAAACATATATCTTGATGGTTAGTTCAAGGATATCCTCATCGGGCAGGTTCGTGAAAGTAAAGGGCCTTTTCTTATCCTTCCAGCCTTCTTTATTGATGGCAACAGTTGTTGCCTGCCCCGGTGTGAACGAATAGCCGTCCGGCTTCTCCATCCGGTATCTCTTTACATTATGGGTAACATCAGACACGTCCAGCACCTTTACTTTGTATTCTTTCATAGCTTTTTTCCTTTGGTATAACAAATAACGGCAATTAAAAACGTATATGCAATATTAAAAATAGGCTAAGGCTAAGGCTAAGGTTCATTTTACGCCGAACGACTTGCCCTGAGCCTGTCGAAGGGAGTGAGGCAAGTTACGCCTCGCGCCAGCGAGGCAAATTACATCCCGCGATAGCGGGATAAGTTACGCCGAACGACTTGCCCTGAGCTTGTCGAAGGGAGTGAGGCAAATTACGCCTCGCGCCAGCGAGGCCAATTACATCCCGCGATAGCGGGATAAGTTACGCCGAACGACTTGCCCTGAGCTTGTCGAAGGGAGTGAGGCAAGTTACGCCTCGCGCCAGCGAGGCAAATTACGCGACCAACGGGAGCAAAAATTCACTATTTTTAACACCTCATTTTCCTATTTTAGGAACATTTAAATTACTTTTATTGCTTTTACAATTAATCCATTAAATCAGAAATAATATGAAAAGAATATTGACTATTGCTTTCCTTGCAGTGCTGGCATCAGCCTTTCAGCTTTCTGCTCAGAAAAAGGACGAAGCACGACTATTAAGATTCCCTACCGTTTCGGGAGACCAGCTTGTTTTCTCATATGCCGGCGACCTCTACACCACCGGTATTAATGGCGGTATGGCACGCAAACTGACCACTCATAACGGCTATGAGGTATTCCCCAGGTTTTCACCTGATGGCAGTGAGCTAGCTTTTACCGGGCAGTATGACGGGAACACGGAAGTATTCAAAATACCGGCAGAGGGAGGCATGCCTGAAAGGCTAACATATACTGCTACACTGGGGCGCGACGATATTGGTGACCGCATGGGACCAAACAATATAGTTATGACATGGTCGCCAGATGGCAAAAACATAATTTACCGTTCGCGAAAGCAGTCGTTCAACGCCTTCCGCGGCCAGCTGTTTACCGTACCTTCCTCGGGAGGCCTGTCAGATGAAATACCTCTGACAGACGGCGGATTCTGCTCATATTCACCTGATGGTACTAAACTGGCATTTAACTGGGTCTTCCGTGAGTTCAGGACATGGAAATATTACAGGGGTGGAATGGCAGATGATATACGTATATATGATTTCAAAACAGGCGAGCTTGAAAAAGTAACGGATAACCCCGCCCAGGATATTATTCCTATGTGGATAGGAAAAGAAATATATTTTCTTTCTGACCGCGACCGTACAATGAACCTCTTTGCCTATGACACTGAAACAGGAGAGACACGTAAAGTCACCGATTTCACTGATTATGATATAAAATTTCCTTCCCATAGCAACAACTATATAACCTTTGAAAAAGGAGGATACATCTACCTCTTCGATGTGGAAACACAAGAGTCAAAAAAATTGGAGATATTTATTGCCGGTGACCGGCCATGGGCACGCAATGAATGGAAGGACGCCTCCAAGAACATCCGTGAAGCAAGCCTGTCACCTAATGGCGAACGTGTGGTCTTCAGTGCAAGGGGCGATATATGGTCATTGCCTGCAAAAAACGGCATCACCCATAACCTTACAGCTACCTCAGGGGTCAACGAACGTGATGCTGAATGGTCGCCTGATGGTAAATACATAGCTTATATATCGGATGCCACCGGTGAATTTGAGATATACCTCATGCCCCAGGACGGCAGTGATAAACCCATACAGATCACAGACGGGAACGAAACCTATATCTTCTCACTGAAGTGGTCTCCCGACAGTAAAAAGATACTCTATCATAATAAGAAAAGGGAACTGTGCTATGTTGATATTGAAAGCAAAAAGCGTACAGTAATAGAAACCTCAGATCGCTCTACCCGCTTTAGTTATAACTGGTCGCCCGACAGTAAATGGCTTACCTATACCCGGCCGCAGCGCGATATGACAATCATAAGGCTCTATAACCTGGAAGATAAAAAGTCATACGAGGTGACAGAAGGATGGTACAACTCGTCCAACCCTTCGTTCAGCAATGATGGTAAGTACCTTCTGTTTACATCTGCGCGCGACTTTAACCCGGTGTACAGCCAGGCAGAATGGAACCATGCATATGTTGATATGAGCCGCATATACCTGGTTACACTGGCAAAAGAAACACCCTCCCCCTTTGCCCCTGAAAATGATGTTGTGAAAATAGACGAAGAGGAAGGAAACAAAGAGGATGAAAAGAAAAAAGAAGAAGGTGATAAGAACGTTAAAATAGATATTGATGGCATCGGGGAGCGTATAATCGCCCTGCCTGTAGACCCAGCTAATTATTACAGCCTAGCAGGTGTAAACGGTAAGATATATTATATTGTACGTAGCGCAGCGGAGCGTGGCAGCACAATGAAAATGTATGACCTGGAGGAGAAAAAGGAAAGCGAACTTGGTAACAATGTAAGTTTCACACTCTCGCCCAATGGTAAAAAGATGCTGGTGCGAATGAACAGTAACTGGGGTGTGATAAGTACACCCTCCGGGAAAATAAATATTAAAGACAAAATTGACCTGTCTGAAATGAAGGTGCTGGTAAACCTCCGTGAAGAATGGCAGCAGATGTTCAACGAGGTATGGAGGCATATGCGCGACTTCTTTTATGATCCGGGAATGCACGGTGTCGACTGGAAAGCTATCCACGATAAATATAATGTAATGGTGCCTCACGTAAGCCACCGTTCCGACCTGGCTTACCTTATGGGCGAGATGATAGCCGAACTGAACGTGGGACATACCTACGTCAATAACGGAGAAAGACCTCAACCCGAAAGGATACAAATAGGGCTGCTGGGAGCCCGGGTCAGCCGTGACAAAAGCGGTTATTTCCGTATCGATAAAATACTCAGGGGAGCCAACTGGAGTGATGATCTTACCTCTCCCCTACGCGCCGTGGGTGTCAATGTAAATGAGGGTGACTATATTATCTCTGTTGACGGTGCTGAAACCACAACGACAGATGATATCTATACACTCCTGATTGGCAAGGCAGGAAGCGAAGTTATGCTCGAGATTAATGACAGGCCATCGCCTGATGGAAGCCGTGAGGTGCTGGTAAAACCGATAAATAACGAGTCGTCACTCTACTATTACCAGTGGGTGCAAAATAATATTGAAGAAGTAAGCAGGCAAACCGACGGCAAGGTGGGATACATTCATATACCGGACATGGGAGTCACCGGACTGAATGAGTTTGCCAAACATTATTATCCCCAGCTTACCAAAGAAGGTCTTATAATAGATGTCAGAGGCAATGGAGGAGGCAACGTATCGCCCATGATAATAGAGAGGCTTCTGCGCAAAATTACTTATATGACTATGCATACCGGCCAGCAGGAAGGCGATCCCAACCCCGTGGGCACTCATGTAGGACCAAAAGTTACTCTGCTTGATAAATACTCAGCATCCGATGGCGACCTCTTCCCTTACCGCTTCCAGGTTAAAGAACTGGGGCCGACAATTGGTACCAGGTCATGGGGTGGCGTGGTAGGATACAGCGGTGCCATACCATTGATCGATGGAGGCTCAATAATAACCCCCTCATACGCACCATACGATAAGGAGGGTAAAGGATTTATCATTGAAGGCAAAGGCGTTGTACCGGATATTATTGTAGAAAACAACCCGGCAGAACTTTATGAAGGAAAGGATGCCCAATTGAACAAGGCCGTAGAGGTGATACTTGAAGAACTGGAAAAATCACCGGTTGATCTGCCTCCCATCCCGCCCTTCCCGGATAAGTCAGGCAAAAAATAGATCCTCCTGCGCTGGCGCGGGTCTCCCTTCTTCGCTGGCGCGGGTCTCTGACCCGTGCCTCAATTTTTTTTTAACAAACTCAAATGGCCCGGTTGCAATCCAGGCCTATTAGATCTGTTGAAAAAGGACCCTCTCTTTCTCACAGAATCTATTTATAAAAAAATTCTTACTATTTTCATATTTTGTAATACAGTTCTACTGTCTATAGTGTATTTAAGAACTTTATGCTGCTTATGTTATCTAATGCTAAATCAACCAAGGCTGAAACATTAAATTAGTATGATCAAGATATACATCTTTTTTATTTTTCCTTTATTGCAGCTAACGGTAAACGCACAGGTTTACAATGCCGAACTGATAGAATATCAAACAAATACAAGTATAAACAAAGGAAAACTTACCAGCAAGATAAGCTATGTAATCAAAATAAATAACAGGGCGGGAGAAAAATATACAAAGATTAGCATCCCGTATTCTAAATTGAGCAAGGTAAGTCAGCTTAAGGCTTATATCAGTAACGAAGAGGGCAAAATTATCAAAAAGCTAAGCCAAAGTGACATTACCGAAAAAAGTACCGCGAAAAATTTCTCTTTTTATGAAGATAATTATGTAAAGGAATTTACTCTCAAACACAATATTTACCCCTATTATGTAAATTATTCATACACAAGGAAAGAAAGCGATTTTCTATATATTGATTATTGGATACCTGTAATTAACAGTAGCATTCCAACACGTAACGCATTACTTACACTCACAGTACCGGCAAATTACAATATATCTCACAGTGAGAACCTTGTGCCTGTGCCGGAAGTTTTTAATAGCAAAAATAATGTCACATACAGGTGGAAGGCTAAATATGAAGAAATAATAGAGAAAGAGATAAAATCACCATCCCCCAACAAGTTATTACCATCAGTAAAAATAGTACCTCTTAATTTTATATATGGCATCCCGGGATCATTTGATAGCTGGCAGTCATTCGGCAACTGGCAATACAAAATCAGTGAGGGACTGGATATATTGCCTGAGTTCGAGAAGATCAATATTAGAAAAATAATTGAAGGACTGGAAGATAAAGTTGAGAAAATCCGGAAACTCTATCATTACCTGCAGGACGAAACACGCTATATCAATGTTACCCTGGAGACAGGTGGACTCAAACCTTATCCTGCCTCATATGTAGCTAAGAATAAGTACGGTGATTGTAAGGCCCTGACAAATTATTTTAAATCTGTTCTTTTATTTGCAGGAATAGAATCATATTACACTAAAATATATGCAGGAAATCCGATAATTGAGATTGATACCTCCTTCCCCTCACAACAGTCAAACCATATTATCCTTTATATTCCACTGGATAATGACACTTTATGGCTTGATTGCACCAGCGATAATGCCTTTGCTTACCTGGGTACTTTCACACAGAACAGAATGGCCTTTGTTATTGATAAGGATAACGGAAGTCATTTCATTAACACACCGGCACTTACAGAGGGCGAGGTGATGGAAAAAAGAAGTATAAAATGCACAGGAAGCAGGAGCGGTACCAGGGCACACTTCAATAATACTTATAGGGGAGAAATGTATGAAATACTCGCAGGTCTGAAAAGAAAACTTACAGGAGATGAACAGAATAGGGCATTAAAGGAATATTTTATTCAGGAAGGTTTCGAAATGCAGGACTTTACTTTATCTTCACCAGACCGCGATTCAGCCAGGATAAGCCTTAAATATAATGCCGAATCAAAAAATATTTATAAGTACTACGGTAATGATTTACTTCTTGAGAACATCCCTTTTGAAATTCCTCCCTTCGAAGAACCCAAAGAAAGAGATTTACCGGTACAGATTGATTTCCTTATATATAGAGTAGACACATTAGTATATGAAATACCAGTTCTCTATAAAGTATCTGGCGAGCTTAATGAAATATCTATAGAAAATAACTACGGAAAGTATAGCATTAGTTATAATCTATCGGATAATGCAATATGTGTAATTAAGACTATGCTGATTAATAGTGGATATTACCCAACAACAATGTACAATGATTTCTATGACTTTATTAATATGATTAAGGAATCTGAATATAAAACACATATTGTTTTAACAAAAAAATAATACTGAAAATGAAAACCGCACTTATTTCCCTTATTATTCTTATTTCTTCAGCAAACATTGTCAGGGGACAGGATTATTCTAAAGAATTTGGCAAAATAAGCAATGAGGAGATGGAGCTCAAGCAATACGTAAAAGACGGTGATGCAGAAGCTCTGGTACTTTTTGACATTGGTAAAACTCACTTTGCCAATACCAATAATACATTTAATATAGTCTTTGAAAGAAGTACAAGGATAAAAATATTCACCGGTGCAGGTGAGCGATGGTCAGAGGTGTCAATCCCTTATTACCAGGAAGGAGAAATATTTGAACAGGTTTATGATATTGAAGCCTATACCTATAATTTTGAAGAGGGAAGGTTTACAAAAACAGCCCTCGACGTATCAAATATTTTCGACGAAAAAATAAGCGACTACTGGCTTGCCAAAAAATTTGCCATGCCCGAAGTTAAAGCAGGATCTGTTATTGAATACCGCTATAAAATAAACTCTCCTCGTAAGTTTAATCTGCGCGATTGGGAGTTTCAATGGCACATACCTGTACTATATAGTGAATATGAAATCAAGATGATGCCTTTCTATGAATATTCCTGGTTATTACAGGGATCAAAGGATTTTGACTCATATAGTACATATGTTGATAAGGGATTGCCTCGTCATTTCGGAGGTTATGAATTCCAGGATGTGGTTCATAAGTACACAAAGAAAGATATACCCGCCTTTACCGATGAAGAATTCATAACTTCAATCAATGATTATATTATTAAAATTGATTTCCAGCTTTCAAGAATAAATTATCTGGACGGAACATCAGAAGATGTGATGACTACATGGGAATCAATGATAGAAGAATTTGAGAAACATAAATACTTTGGTAAATACGTAAGCAAGAGTGAGAAGCTGGGCGAAAAGACACTCAATACCAAAGGTCTGACTTTTTCCAATGAGGAAAGTAAGTTTAATTTTGTGCTTGATTATATTAAGTCCAATTTCAACTGGAATAATAAAAACAACAAAATAGCTACTAAAGCTCCAAAGCAAACAGTAAAGGATAAACATGGGAATTCTGCTGATATCAATCTACTCACTGTAGGATTTCTACGAAGTCAGGGTATAAAGGCCTATCCTGTGCTTGTGAGCACAAGATCTCATGGTAAGATCAAATATGATTATCCTTATGAACATTTCTTTAATTATGTGCTGGTATTGGCATTTATTGATGGTGAAAAAGTTCTTACCGACGCTACAGAAGTAATGAATCATAATAACAGGATACCACTAAGAGCTATTAATGACAAGGGTCTTATTATTAACGAGGGAAAAGTGGAATGGGTAGACCTGACCTGTGATTTCCCATCGGAGCTCTTAACAAAAGCAGATATAAATATTGAAGAGGATAGGATAGTGGCAAATCTGAAAATAACTGCAACTGAATATGAAGCTCTTTTCTGCAGGGAAAATTATACTGGTGAAATAATAGAAAAAGCGGAAGAAATAATAACAGCAGACGATATAAACTTTGATGAATCATCGATAAAGGTAATTAATAAGAAAAATAAAGAAGAACCTTATATACTTGAATGTAGTTTTTCATCTAAACCGGAGATAATAAATGATAAGATTTATATCAGTCCATTCTTTGATGAAATAATAACAGATAACCCTCTTAAGCAGAATAAGAGAACATACCCTATTGACATGACCTATCCTAGAAAAAGGACATATAAATCCATTATAAAAATACCTGAAGGGTATATTGCTGATTTTTTACCAGGGGAAATACATCGAAACTCTGAACAATATGAATTGAATTATGATATTGAGAATAAAAACAACATCATAAGTGTTAGTTTTGAATATTTCTTCAAACACTCGATATATTCTGCAGATAACTATAATGAGATTAAAACGGCTTTTAATCACATAGTTAAGAAATTAGGTGAGAGGATCGTCTTTGCAAAAACAAGTTCTCAATAATCACATTGTCCATATTATAACTGCACGCATGATCTAAGCCTGTGGCATTATTCCACATTAAAGGAAAAAAGTTCACAACTTTCTTCCTGATGGTATTTTTAATAAAGCCCGCAAAAGCCCTGAGTAATGCTGGTTGAGAAAATACTCCAGGTATCGACATTATTTGGCAGGCATTTTTCTGCATTTATTATGTAAAAGATAAATAATTTAATCTATGGAATACGAAGACAATAATCAAGATAATGGTTTAATATTCCTGAAGATGTTCAGGGAACTGGCGCGGGAGCACGAAGATAATTGCATATCAATTTATGTTCCTACATCCCGTGCAGGCGAGAAAGTTATATCGAAACATGCCCAGAAAAAACTGAAAAATAAGCTCAAAGAAATACGCTCCGACCTGGTGGAGGCAGGAATGAATGAAAAGGAAACAGGCTCCTTACTTAAACCGGCTGAAGAATTGCTGGAAGATGATAATTTCTGGAGGAAGCAATCAGACGGTCTTGCAATCTTTATCAAGAGAAATGACATGAAATGGTTCACGCTTCCGGTACATTTTGAAGAGAAGATATATATAGGCGATCACTTTTACCTCCTGCCTCTTTTCCCCTTCTTTAATAACGACGGTGAGTTCTATCTTCTTGCTCTGAGCCAGAAAGAAGTTAAACTTTATGAGTGCTCTAAGAATTATATTACCGAGATCGTAATTGATGACCTCATCCCCGGTTCACTGGAAGATGTTGTTGGCTACGATTATGAAGAAAAGTCGCTGCAGTACAGGACAGGTCATGGAGGTGATGGCGGTGCAATGTTTCACGGACAGGGAAGAAGTAAAGATAAAGACAAGGAAGAAATAGTCAGATATTTCCGGGCCGTGGATAAAGGATTGATGGAATTACTGGCCGACGACAAGAAACCCATGGTGCTTGCATGCGTTGATTATTATTATCCTGTTTATAAGCGGCTAACGGCCTATCCTGAGCTTTTCGAAAAGTTTGTCAACGGTAACCCTGACGATGAAGATCCACTTGTCCTCCACTCTGAAGCATGGCTGCTGATAAAAGATCACTTCAGAAAACAACGGGGAAATAAAATCAATCAGTTCAGAGAACTCTCGGGTAGCGACAAAACTGCTGTCACAACGGGTGACGTGGTCACGGCATCAGTAGATGGCAGGGTTGACACTCTCTTTATTGTTGAAGGAAAAGATAAATATGGAAATTATGATCCTGAAAAAAGGAAAGTGTATATTTCCCCCGGTGAAAGAAAACAAGGGGATGTGTCACTGTTTAACTTCTCAGCAATAAACACCCTCCTTAACGGAGGATGGGTATATATCTCCACAGAGGATGAAATGCCATCGAAGGATACAGAAATAAATGCTATCCTGAGGTATTAAAGTGAATCCATGATTAAAGAAAAAATATGCTCACGGTAATTGTAAATATGACCGGGAAAATGGGGAATAAGTCCCCATTTTTTAGGGCAATAGCAGGCATGCCCACTTGAATAAATATAGTTTATTGAGTATCTTTATTATACAAGGTGAGCGTCGGAAGTTAATTATATTACCCTTGTTATCTGTAAATTAAAATAATAATTGGCCGAATGACAAGCTGAAACGCTCACCATACAGATATGCAAGTAAATATGATGGCATAAATTTAGCTTTATATCAAGTATGAAGAAATTAATAATAGTATCAAACAGGCTCCCCTTTAAAATTAACATAGATAATGAAAATAATCCCGAGTTAATACCCAGTATCGGGGGACTGGCAACAGGTATGAAATCCATATACAAGGATTATGAAAGCCTGTGGTTTGGATGGCCGGGCTTTGGCGAAGAAAATATAAGCGATGAAGTAAAGAAAAAAACCGGGGAAAGCCTGGAAAAAGAAAGATGCCGGCCCGTATATATTGAGGATGAAGATATCGACCTCTATTATTCGGGTTTCAGTAATAAAACACTATGGCCACTCTTTCATTATTTTATGGAATATGCTGTATATGAAGACTCTTACTGGGAAGCATATAAGCGCGTTAACAGGAAATTTGCTTCAGAAATTATCAAAGTAATAGAACCCGGCGACAGGGTGTGGGTGCACGACTATCACCTTCTTCTTCTGCCAAAATTAATCCGGGATGAGGCTCCTGATGTATCCATTGGTTTCTTCCTCCATATCCCCTTTCCCTCCTATGAGCTTTTCAGGGTTCTGCCCTGGAGAAAAGAGATACTGGAAGGAATGCTCGGAGCTGACCTGGTTGGTTTTCACACCTACGATTATGAACGGCACTTTATAAGTAGTGCCAGGAGGATTCTCGGTCTCGATATCCACCTGAACCAGATTAAATTGAGAAATCGCATTGTAAGAACTGATTCCTTCCCCATGGGAATCGATTATGATAAATTCTATAATGCATCTTTGAAGAGCAGTAAAAGGCCTAAAGAAGAACGATCCGAAATAAGGAAGGAAATAGATAAGTACTTCCTCCATCACCCGGAAAGGAAAATCATACTTTCAATTGACAGGCTTGATTATTCCAAAGGAATACCCAACAGGCTGATTGCCTTTGATCACTTTTTAAGTAAATACCCCGAATATCATTATAAGGTGACACTCATCATGCTGGCTGTACCTTCACGTATCAACGTGGAACAATACCAGATGATGAAAAAAGAAATTGACCGCCTGGTAGGTATAATTAACGGCCATTATGGAACTATTACCTGGACACCCATACGTTACTTCTACCGTGCGTTGCCCTTTGAAAACCTCATTGAACTATACAGCTCTGCAAATATAGCCCTCGTCACACCGGTGAGGGATGGGATGAACCTGGTGGCCAAAGAATACCTCGCTACCAGAATCAATGGCTCGGGGGTTTTAATAATAAGTGAAATGACCGGGGCAGCAAAAGAACTGAATGAAGCTATCTGGATAAATCCCAATGATAAAGACGAAATAGCCGAAGGAATAAAGCAAGCAATAGAAATGCCCCTGGATGAACAGATCGAAAGAAATTTACTCATGCAGAAGCGTATCAAAAGATACGACATAAAACGCTGGGCATCCGACTTTGTAAATAGCCTTGACAGGGTAAGCGCAAGTCAGAAAGATTACCTGTCCAAAAAAATAACACCACAGATAAGCGATATTATAATCAACGAATACAAACGATCGGAAAAAAGAGTGCTCTTCGTTGACTTCAGCGGTACAATGGTTAGCCTTGAAGGAGACATAAATAAGAAAAAGCCCTATGGTGAACTACTGAACCTTCTAAGCCAAATTAGCAGTAAGGAAAAAACTGACATTGTTTTACTCGCGGGAATGGAGAAAGAAAAATTAGGTGAACTCTTCTCATCGGATAATTATACACTCATCGCAGAACATGGACTCTGGATTAAGGAACCGGGCAGCGACTGGGAAAAAACGGCAAATGATCATTCATCAAATTACTGGAAAGAGATAGTGAGGCCCATGGTTCAGACTTATACCGACCGCACACCGGCGAGCGGCTTTGTTGAAAAAAGTAATTCGATATCATGGCATTACAGGGATGCCGACCCTGACCTGGTGGTCTCCAGGGCTGCCGAAATGAAAGATGAACTCAGCAACCTGGTGGCTAACATGAACCTCGAAGTGCTTGAAGGAAATAAAGTGCTCGAGATAAAGAACACATCATTTAACAAAGGAAGGGCCGCCGCAATTTACCTGCAAAAACATAAATATGACTTTATTCTTGCCATTGGAGACGACTATATTGATGAATACCTCTTCCAGGAATTACCCGATAAAACAATAACCATAAAAGTAGGACTGAGCAAAACATTTGCTAAATATAACCTGGAATCATTTGAAGAAGCCTGGAATTTTCTGAATGAGCTGTTGATCTAATTCCCCAGTGTGCCCGTTTTTTCTACATGTTGCTCCGTGGTTCCAAATGCAGCCTGAACTGGTATTATGATATATAAGCCTATAAGTTAAACATATAGAAATCAAAGGGCTTTAAACACAATAGCCGGGGGAGCTTGGTATTGAAATTGATATTTTATATATTGAATTAAGATATAAAATCTTAAATACAACCTTAAATGGTCAACAGCGAAAATAAAAATCATGATAAGGACTGAATTAAAGAAAGAGATGGCAAAAAAAGTCAGAATACCGGATGTAATAAATGCTCTTATCGAACGGAATGCAATAATAATTGATGTCCTCGAACCGAAAGACTATAATAAAGTCCATATTAAGAATGCCATCAATGTACCGGTTAAGAACCTGGAAAAAGAAATTGTCAACAAAGTCGACAGGAAAACGCCGGTTATCATCTACAGTATTGACTATGAATGCCCCGTAAGCAGAATAGCAGCTGAAAAACTGGAAGATATGGGTTATGAAAATGTATCATATTATCCCGGTGGCAGGAAAGAATGGCTTAAGATGGGAATGCCGGTTGATAAAAAAGGCTGAGAACCTTTCAGGTAAAATAATATAATTATGGTTCTCCGTCATATGTTTCTTATGAGCAAAAAACATTCCTTGTATTCAAAATCGAAAAATAAATTAATCCAGACAACGGATCAGACCGTTGAAATTCCGGATACCCCCGCATCCCGGCTTTGTATGTCTTAACCGTTAATCATCAATAATTTATAAATATTTAAACTATGAATAATTGGATTTTACATTACGAAGGATGGAAACCAGAGGAACAAGGACTCAGGGAATCACTGTGCACGCTGGGAAATGGTATTTTTGCCACCAGGGGTGCCGCCGAGGAAGTACCTGAAAATAAATATAACTATCCCGGAACATACATGGCATGCGGCTATAACAGGGCCAAATCCCATATTGCCGGAAGAGAAATTGAGAATGAAGATCTTGTTAACTGGCCTAACTGGTTATACCTGACATTCAAACATGAGGATGGAGAATGGTTCGATCTTGAAAATGTAGAAGTAATTGAATATATACAGGAACTAAACTTGAAGGAAGGTGTCCTCCTGCGGAAAATGAAATTCAAGGACAGCAAAGAAAGGGTAACTTCACTTATCAGCGAACGTGTGGTAAGCATGAACAATCCACATGTAGCGGGCATCCGGTGGACATTGCTGCCCGAAAACTGGTCAGGCGATATAATTGTCAGGTCGGCAATTGACGGGCGGGTGAAAAATAATGGTGTCGAAAGGTACAGTGAACTCGAAAGCCGGCACACCAAGGTATGTGAAAAAGGAGCAACAGAAGATCACATAATATACCTCGCGGCGTGTACCCTGCAATCAGAAATTAATGTTGCCATGACCTCTGCTCTTAATGTGTATAAGTCAGAGCATATGGTTGAAGTCGATAGAAAACCCGTGGAGGAGGAAGATTTTATAGCTGAAGATATTAAAATCGAATGCGAACAGCTCTACCCCACAACGATAGAAAAAACCCTTACCATGTATTCATCACGGGATTTCGCAATCAGCGACCCGATGACAGAAGCATTGTCACACCTTGAATGCCTGGGTAGCTTCAACGAAGTCATACGCCGGAGCAAAGAAGCATGGTCCTCCATATGGGAGAAGAGCGACATCCTTATAGAAGACGATTCAAAAAGTAACCACCAGATGGTACTCCGCATGCACATATTCCATATTAACCAGACTGTGTCGCGCAACAGTATAGGATACGACATAGGTGTACCGTCACGAGGCTGGCACGGCGAAGCCTACAGGGGACATATCTTCTGGGACGAACTATATATTTACCCTTACATAAACCTTCATAATCCACAGCTGGCACGATCATTATTGTTATACAGGTACCGCCGGCTTCCCGAAGCTAAAAAAGAAGCAAAGGCAGCAGGTTACCGCGGCAGCATGTTCCCCTGGCAAAGCGGTAGCAACGGGCGCGAAGAAAGCCAGGTCATTCACCTTAACCCTGAGTCGGGACGGTGGATACCGGATAATACACATCTCCAGATTCATATCAATGCTGCTATACCCTTTAATGTATGGTTGTATTTTCAGAGCACCAGGGACCTCGAGTTCCTTAGCGAATATGGTGCGGAAATAATATTCAATACCGCACTGTTCTGGGCATCGGTGGCCAGGCGAAATGCCAGCAGCGACAGGTACGAGATACATGGTATAGTAGGGCCTGACGAGTACCATACAAAGTACCCGGGTTCGGAAAAACCGGGCTTAAACAACAACGCCTATACAAATTTCATGGCAACATGGGTATTGACGAAGGCCGTAGAATTAACAGGCATTCTTAGTGAAAATATACTTAAAGAATTACAGATGCGCGTTGGTTTCGATAAAAAGGATATAGAGTCATGGAAAGAAATATCAAAGAAAATGTATATCCCTTTTAATGAGAAGGGAGTGATAATGCAGTTTGACGGCTTCGAAGAACTGGATGATCTCGATTGGGACAAATATCGTTCTGAATACGGCGAGACAATACGGCTCGACCGTATACTCGAAAAGGAAAATGACTCACCGAACAATTATAAAGCCTGTAAACAGGCAGATGTGCTTATGATCTTTTACCTTTTCTCGTCTGACGAGATAATTAATATACTCAATCACCTTGGCTACGAATTTAAAGCCGAACATATTCCGGAAAACATTGATTATTACCAGGAGATTACCTCACATGGGTCAACGCTCAGCCGAGTGGTCCATTCATGGGTATACACCCGGTCCGAACGACATAAATCATGGTCAAAATATATTGAAGCCCTTAAGCTTGATTTCGAAGATGAACAGGGAGGCACAACATCGGAAGGCATACACCTTGGTGCTATGGCGACAACAGTCGATATGGTCATGCGGAGTTATTCCGGCATGGAAATGAGGGAAGAGGTTCTGTGGTTTAATCCACGGCTACCCGATGAAATAAATGCTATCTCCTTTAACATTCGCTACAGGAGCCACTGGATAAATGTACGGATATCCCACGAAAAGATATCAATAAACTTCAGAAAAGGATGGGCCGCACCGGTAGAGATATTTATTAATGGTAAAAAGACAACCTTTAAACAGGATTACCATAAAGAATTCAGCATCTAACCTTTTTCGGCCTCAATTGCATACGCATGTTAAACCAGCCTGCCTCACACACGGCTGCAGAAGGATGGCTGATTGCTTATTCTGTATTGTACCTGTAATAAACAGTTTCGCTATCAAAGTCCCTTGCTATCAGGACACCCTTATGATCAATGAAAAGATCTATAAGTTCAGAGTTGGTCCAGTAGGCTTCATAGTTAACCAGGTCATAAGTCTTAAGTATTCCGTAACCCGGAACAAGGACATAATAAAAATCCTTAGACCTTGTAAAAGTATTCCTCATTACTGTACCATACTCCGGTGCAGTATGATGTACCAAAGTAAAGGTCTCCCCGTAATCCGTCGACCTGAAAAAATCAAGGCCTGAATACTCGGTGCATATTATTATTTCGTCGTCATCATTCACATACAGCTTTATTGAGTTACCGGGGGTGGGTATAGGGGTCCAGCTTGCCCCGTCATCATCCGATATATGCAGGCTGCAGCAGTTAGATCCGTGAAATAAGAGTCTGCCATCAGTGAGCCTGAAGACATCCCCAAAACCTGCTCCTTCCAGGCCGCTTATCACTTCCCATGTAAGGCCCCCGTCCCTGGATCGTTTTATAGGATATCCATGGGCATAGGCCCATACATCATCATCATTGGAGACATAATTGTAAATGTATTCATGCCTGTCGGGATATGGCTTGGTGCATTCCGTCCATGAGTTACCATGGTCAGTACTCTTATATAATTCTCCTTTCCATGTGCTGACATATATAAGGCCATGGCTGTCGATCTCTATAGTACGGGGAACACCCTCCCATTCGGGGTCTGGCTCTTCCACCGGTTCCCATATGAAATATCTTTCACCCTGCCTGTATACCTCAGAATTTGCCACCATCAAGGTTACTTTGTTCACGGTGTCAGCTACCATATCCCGCATTCCGGCATCAGGATCTTCTGACATCTCATCCCACTCGTTTTCCCTGAATCCATAGGCTATCCTGTCAACCTGGGTCAGGTATCTTCCTGACAGGTCATAAAATGATGTTCTCAACCGCTGCTTACAGGCATTGGTTCCCAGCTGCCATTCAGCCGTAGCGTCCTTACTGGGTGTAACATAAGATAATGAGGGGCTTACCGATCCGCCGCCCGTGACAGGCTCAAAGACCACCATTATAGAGTCAGCAGGAGCATCTGTATTTTTGTACCTTTCGTAATTCAGGACGATATCCTTTTTTTCTCCAGCCAGGAGACGATTCACATTGTCGTCTTCGAAATAGAAATAATAATGCTCAAGTATCTCCTGGGATGGATCCGGTGTACACGAAGAGAGAAGAAATAAAACAAGTGCCGTAAGAATATATTGTGTTTTCATGATTATTGATTCTCTTATTTGTAAACGGGAAGCCTGAGGCCTACATGGAGTGCCAGCGAACTGTTTCGTATTAAGGCCTCACCACGGCCGGGCCTGAGTTCCTCCTGTATTACATCCGTATCGTAAACCTCAAAGAAGCCCTGCCTGAACTGTAAACCTATATCCAGTACCAGGTTCTCACGAAGTGGCAAGACCAGTCCTGCCCCGGTAAGCCAGCCTAAATCGGTATTCTGTATGACCGCTTCAAGGTCATCATAGACTGTAGTTTCCTTCAGCCTGTATTCAGTTGTATTTTCCGCCTCTTCATAATAGGGATGGTAACCACTATCTTCCGATAAAGCCGTACCCGTACAACGTGCATTGAGCCTGATTCCAAAATATGGCCCTGTGTTAAAGTAAAACTTTGTGTACTCACCTGTATAGAATTCAAATAATGCCGGAATCACAAGGTAGTCAGTACTTATCCTCGTGTTAACATAATAATCTGCATCACCCCGGATAACATAACGGTGGTAATAATCACTTGAATCCCTGAACGTATAACCCTGCCGTTCAAACGATAAGCCTGTACGGAAATACGTGCCTGGCGACATCTCGAAACCGATATTGAAACCTAATGAAGGACCTGCATAAGGCGAATATCTTTCACGATGCGGATTGCATGAATTCCACGACAGGTTAACACCTCCCCTGTAGGTAAGGTGAATTTTATTCTTAATCGAATCCCTGGCCTCCTGCTTATTATTGTCAGGTCTTTCCCCGGGAATAAGATCGTATGACAGGCCCACCGTAAAATCAGCAAAGCCGTGCCAGAAATCCTCAAATTCATCGATTTCCCTCCTGCCGGTCAAATATCTCACATTGAAGATGGCACTAAAGCGGTCTGAAACAGGATAAGTGAGACCGGCAGAATAAATAAAGCCGAGGTCATTCTTTTTACCCTCTTCATCCAGTAGGTAATCATATTCATAATTGGAATCGAGGAGGAAAGAATAATATGCCCCTACACCAAGGTTTAGCTGTGGCCTGGAAGGAATGGTGATCTTCAGTTGCAACGGGACAGTCAGGTAACTGAAATCCATCATCCAACTTGATTTATAATACCAGTAATAAGGCGACACTGAGCTTGATGAATAATGTAGTATAGGCCACGGATAGTAATAATAATTATTGTAATCATCATACTCATAGTACACTGTTGAATAATTGAGACCCGTCTGGATTCCCAGGATGGGGCTAATAGAATAATCAATGAATATGCCCTCTGAAGGTCCGGGCTTAAACTTCCATTTACCCTCATAATTATTCTTAAGGATATGAATATCGGAAATATTTATACCGCTGGTGAAACCAAGAGATAGTTTCTGGGTATAGCTTACTGATGATATGGCACTTAACAACAATGCCAGCATCAGTGCAGGTAGCTGTTTCATGGTTTAAAGGTTCAGGTTAATACACCTTCAGCGTACAAATATCATGCCTCACTTGGTTCCCCGAAACCCTGACCCTCGCTTGCTTCGACACTTCGACCTTGCTCAGTGCATGCAAGCTCAGCTTTTTCGCATCTCGCATATCGCATATCGCATATCGCATTTCCCTTCCTTGCTACCACCTCCCAATTCATAAATAATAAATAATAATTAATACTTCCCTGCTCCCTGCCCCCTGCTCTTTCGCATCCCTGACGCTCCTTCCAGTCGGTCAGGAACTCCGTTTCACTTCGTCTCGCATTTGCTCGCTCCCACTGGCCACAATCACTATCCGCTCGCGAGCTCGCAGCCCTCGCTTGCCTGCGGCAAACTCACGCTGCTCGGTTCGCATATCGCATATCGCATTTCCCTTCCTTGCTGCCAGCTACCAGTTCATAAATCATCATTAATAATTAATACTTCCTTCCGCCTCTCCCATAACTTAGCTCTAACATTAAAATCAATTTATATTATTTAAATTAGCAATTTTATTCGCATCAAAATAACCAACAACTAATAAATTCTGGTATGAAAAAGAAAAACTCATTTCAAAGGAACTCCCTGCTGCTGGTCCTCTCAGGGATAATTATATTTGCAGCTGCATGTACTCAGAAAGAACCTTCCAAATGCTTTATATGGAAAACCGAAATAAACGGCTCAACATTCTACCTGGCCGGTTCTATACACACTGCAAAGGAAGCCTACTACCCTCTTCCTGAAACATACACTGATTATTATCAAAAGGCTGACAAGCTGATACTTGAACTGGAAAAAGATTTTGAAGCTATCGAACAGGAGATTTTTAATTATGCACAGAAAGATACATTGCCTGAAAGTGATTATCTGAATAACTACCTGAAGCCTGAAAGCATTGAAAAGCTCAAAAAGATTTTTACTGAAGAAGAACTCGATAAATATTTTAAATATGAAGGATGGCTTCTGAACATGACTATTGCAGGCACTAAATCCAAACTCATGGGATTTGATCCCTTACTGGCTGTTGACAAGCATTTCCACGAATTAGCAACAAAGGACAATAAAGAGATTATCGGACTTGATGATATAGAAACCCAGATTGTATTGTTTGAATTTGATGCACCGGTACTTATGCAGGTGCAGGTTCTGGAAAACAATATAAGCAATATGGAGTCACAGGCAAAGCAGGAATTGCCCTTGCTGGAATCCTACTTCTCTGAAAACATGGCCCTTTTTGAAGAGGAATTCCTTAAAAACATGGATTTTACCAATCCCCAGGTTAAGCAGTACTATGATAAAGTTTTTACCAGCAGGAACATAAGCTGGGTGGAAAAATTTGAAAAACAGGCTGAAGAACAACCTGCTACATATTTTGTCCTCGTGGGTTCAGGCCATTATTTCGGCCCCGATAATATCAGGGATCTCCTGGAACAAAAAGGTTATACTGTGGAAAAAATTTGACATCAGGCTCCCCCTTTGAACCGAGTACCGCTTTAGCGGGACGAGCTCGGCGACCAACGGGAGCCAACGGGGAAAGTCCCGAACGAAGTGAAGGGACAGGGGGATGTTCTCCCCGAAACCCTGACCCTCGCTTGCTTCGACACTTCGACCTTGCTCAGTGCATGCAAGCTCAGCACAAGTCGATTGGTCAGGGACTCCGTTTCACTCCGTCTCGCCTCTCATCTTACCCCCTCCAATCCTTGCTACCACCTCCCAATTCATAAATAATAAATAATCATTAATACTTCCCTGCTCCCTGCCCCCTGCTTTTTCGCATCTCGCATATCGCATATCGCATATCGCATCTCGCCTTTCCTTTCCTTGCTGCCAGCTACCAGTTCATAAATCATCATTCATAAATAATACTTCCTTTCGCCTCATATCAAATAAAATTGCCATCTACATTATAATCGACTATCTTAGTTTTTGAAATACAAATATCTATACTGCCATGATTAAAATAAACCACGAACGCATCAAAAAGGCACAGGAGCTGATGAAGAAAGAAAATATGCTTGGTTTGATGATTATGAATCACGACGATTATATCTATTTCTTCGGTGATCTTCGTGTACAACCACGGGCAATAATTCCTGCTTCAGGACCACCTGTACTTGTTGGCTTCAGGGCTGAGGAAGATGAATTGAGGGAGCAGGTTAAAAACCACGAAATCACGCTCTTCAGCCATGTCGGTGAACAGATCTCCAATATAAAGGAAGTGTTTCAAAACCTCTTTGAGGGAGCCCCTCCCGGAATGAGCCACCGCGAAAACCCAAAAGTTGGTATGCAGATGTGGTTTCATACACCTGCCTTCCTCGTCGACCTGTTCAGGAAGGTCAATAAGCAGGTGGAACTGGTGCCCTCCGATCCCGTAATGGACGAACTCAGGATGGTTAAGGATGAGGAAGAGATTGATAAAATGAAGAAGGCACAGTCAATAGCAGCAAAGGGCATGGATACCGCGAGGGAATTGCTTAAACCGGGGATTACCGGACATGAACTGGCAACAGAAATAACCTACACCATGATGAAAGAAGGAGCTGAAGGAACAAGTACCCCGATGCATATTAACGTTGGTAAAAGAAGCTGCTGGATTCACGGAACGGTAACAAAGGACCCTATAAAGGAAGGGGAACTGGTAGTCATTGATCTAACTCCCATGTTCGAAGGCTATTGCTCTAATCTCGCAAGGACATTCATTATCGGGCAACCTGACAAGACTCAACAAAAATTATTTGACACATACCTTGAAATGCATGAGGCAAGCCGGAAAGAGTTAAAACCGGGAAATACACCTGGAAACCTTGACAGGCTTGGCAAAGAAATATGTGAAAAACATGGATTGGGCGAATATCATATCAAGGGTATTTCACATGGCATCGGCCTGCGTTTCGAGGAAAACCCGGCTTCAACCATCATCCCGGCCCACAGCAGAACAAAATTACGGAAGGATATGACAATCACCGTGGGCCATACTGTACTGGCCATACCGGGAGTGGGAGGCGTGCGCTTTGAAGATATATACCGTGTCACAGACAACGGCGGTATCATCTTACATGAATACCCATACGACTACACCATCTGATCCCCCTTTGAAGGGGGTGTCATCCGAACAAGCGTGAGGATGACGGGGGATGTTTTCCCCCTTTCAACCGAGTACCGCGTCAGAGGTACGAGCTCGACGACCGGAGGGAGTCAACGGGGAAATTTTAACAGCTTGCCATCCTGAGCACTTCGGCGCCGAAGCCCCGGGAATACAGGGCTAAAATGCCAGGCGAGAAATATTTAACTCGTTGATAATTAACCCGTTCTTAACTCATTCTAAACCCATTCAACCCATTCTAAACTCACTCTAAACTTATTCTTCAACTTATGCATTACTTTACTATTTTTACACCCATTAAGAATATAATTAGCCAGGATATGTACAGAAGAGCCATACTGCTGGTAGGGGCAATCACCTTACTGCTCCTGTTTTCCGCACTTTTTTGCAACACCCATGTAACTTATTGTATATCAGTATTAAGTTTTTAATTTTGGGTGATGCAAAAACACTCATATGTTTAT
>JAWLEO010000008.1:0-105325 GCA_041686075.1 Bacteroidales bacterium
ATTAAGATTAATAATTGTTTTATTTATAATTACCAAGTTAATTAATTACTCGGGCTTATGCTTTTTAAACATAGGATCTTTTTACTTTTTACTTTTATCTTTTGTCTTTTATCTTTTGTCTTTTATCTTTAAATAATTAGCCATGAAAGAAATGAAATCCACAATCAGGCATGCATTTACATTGTTAATATTCGTTATACTTCCCCTCTATCTACCTTCCCAGGACCTCATTCAAAACCCTGAACTGGACAGAAAGGTAGAAGCATTCCTGGCAGAAAACAGGCACCGCTGGCATGACATGAATGTACCTGCCGTTGACGGCCAACTGCTGTACGATATCATCATAGAAAACTCTTACACCCGTGCACTTGAGGTAGGCACTTCAACGGGCCATTCAGCCATCTGGATAGCATGGGCGCTGAGCAAAACCGGAGGTAAATTGATTACCATTGAGGTCAATGAAAGAAGATACAGGGAGGCACTTGAGAATTTTAAGGAAGCAGGCCTATCTGATTATATTGACGCCCGCCTTGCTGATGCCCATGAACTGGTAAAAGAGCTTAAGGGCCCCTTTGATTTTGTATTCAACGATGCTGATAAACATTGGTATAAAAACTATTTTATTGATATCGATCCCAAACTCCTTGTGGGAGGATGCTACACAGCCCATAATGTGAGCGGGAGGCGCTCGAGGTACAGCAGGGGACAGTATGAGTTCCTGGATTATGTACGGAGCCTCGACAATTACGAGACAACAGTTTACACCAGGGGTAACGGAGTCTCAATAAGCTATAAGAAATCAAAATAGATAATCCTGCCTATGGCAAATAACGGTCTAAAGAGAACACTCGGTCTTTTTCCCGCCACCAATATTGTAATTGCCAATATTATAGGGGCAGGAATCTTTACCACATCCGGGCTGCTTATGGCTGACCTGGGTTCACCCCTCCTGCTCATAATACTATGGGCCGTGGGTGGTGTGATTGCTATCTGCGGAGCTATTGCATATGGCGAACTGGGAGCCAACCTGCCTGAAGCAGGCGGTGAATACATGTTTTTGTCAAGAATCTACCACCCGGCACTGGGCTTCCTTAGCGGATGGGTGTCATTCATAGTGGGATTTTCCGCACCCATAGCTGCATCAGCACTTGGCTTCAGTGAATATTTCATAAGAGCCTTCCCGGAATTCTCGGAGTGGATATCCGTAAATACCTTCCTGGGTATCGGTGGATCCTCAAAATTATTTGCAGTAATAATCGTACTGATCTTTACCCTTATTCATTCCAGGGGCATCAAATTTGGTTCAAAGGTGCAGAACGTTCTCACCCTGCTTAAGGTTTTACTGGTGACCGGTCTGATAGTCGCCGGACTTGCATTCGGCCAGGGCAGCCCCGAGAACTTCCATGCAGAAAGCACTCTGGGTGGTGGAATATCAAGCTGGAAAACAATAGGTCTTGCAGTGATGTGGATAATGTTCTCCTACAGCGGTTGGAATGCATCAACCTATATAGGATCAGAAATAAAAAAGCCTAAAATCAACCTCCCCGGCTCCCTCCTTATCGGGACAGGTATTGTCATCATCCTTTACCTCTTGCTCAACGCGGTATATGTATATGCTGTTCCCCCGGAAGAGATGAAAGGAGTTATTTCAGTCGGGGGGCTTGCAATGGGTAAAATGTTCGGGCCGGGTGCTGAAACCGTATTTTCATTGCTCATCTCATTTGCACTTTTCTCTTCTTTGAGTGCCTATATCATTATCGGTCCAAGAGTGTACTTTTCAATGGCACGTGACGGCTTGTTCTTCAAATCTATATCAAAAATACATCCAAAACACAATGTGCCGACTTATTCCATTTACCTTCAGTCACTGATAGCAATAATATTTATATTAAGCGGCACCTTTGACCAGATTCTTACATATATGGGCTTTTCTCTCGGCATCTTTCCCTTACTGACAATCGCAGGCTCTTTTAAAATAAGGAGAAATAAGACAATACGCACACGCATACCGGGCTTCCCGGTGCCCCAGCTCATTTATTTATCGACGGGAATCGTTATCCTGGTTCTGGCATTTCTTGAAAGGACCGTGGAATCTTCCATAGCCCTGCTCACCGTCGCTGCAGGAGTGCCGGCGTATTTGTTCTTCAAGAAATATAAACGAGATCAGGCAGATGTTTAGTGATCACGACAGTGCCTTCAATCCTCTTTCTATCCTCCTAAGGGTCTCCTGCTTACCTATAAAAGCAATAATATCAAAGAGGTGAGGACCCCTTAATTCGCCAACTATAAGTAACCTGAAGGCATTCATCACAGCCCCCATGCCATATTCTTTTTTCTCTATCCATTGTTTAACGGCCTCTTCCGTATCCTCCGAAGTAAAATTACTGATACCTTCAAGAACTACCTTAAGCTCATTCATCATAGCAGGAGAGTTTTCCTTCCATTTTTTTCTCACCGCTACCTCATCATACTCCTCGGGAGCTTCAAAAAAGAAATTCGTCTGGTACCAGAGCTCAGAAATGAAATCCACCCTTTCCCTGACCAGTTCAACCAGTTCTACAGCACTTTTTTTATCAATGCTATATCCTTTTTCTTCTACTATCTTTTTATATTCAGAAGCAATTTCTTCCACCGCTTGTAACTGCATATACTGGTGATTAAACCACCTGGCCTTTTCAGGATCGAATCGTGACCCTGACCTGCCAACCCTGTCAAGGCTGAAATTTTCTATAAGTTCATCCATCGTAAACAATTCCCTGTCAGTGCCCGGATTCCATCCAAGGAGGGCCAGCATATTAACAAAAGCTTCAGGGAAATAACCATCTTCGCGATAACCCCTTGCCGTTTCTCCGAAGGGCCAGTAGAGTGGGAAAACAGGGAATCCAAGCTTGTCTCCATCACGCTTGCTTAGTTTTCCCTTGCCAGTGGGTTTAAGCAGGAGGGGCAGGTGGGCAAAGTGTGGTATTTCCCACTTGAAAGCATGATAAAGCATAACATGTAAGGGCAATGATGGCAACCATTCCTCACCTCTTATTATATGTGATATTTCCATTAAATGGTCGTCAACCACGTTGGCAAGGTGGTAGGTTGGATTACCATCCGACTTATATAGTACCTTATCATCAAGAGTCCCTGAATTTGCAGTTACCCTTCCCCTTATTATATCATCCATTTCAATATCATCGTTGGCGGGCATCTTAAACCTTATAACATATGGGGTGTCTTCTGCATGAAGCCTGGAAACTTCATCAGAAGGAAGAGCCAGTGAATTTTTCAGCCTTTCCCGGCTTTGTGCATTGTACATAAAGGTATTTCCCTTTTCTTCCTGGCTTTTTCTGATTATTTCGAGTTCTTCCTGTGTATCAAAAGCTATATATGCCCATCCCGATTCAACCAGTTCATCAGCGTATTTGCCGTAAATACTTTTTCTTTCACTTTGCCTGTAGGGTCCGTAATCGCCACCTTCCCTGATCCCCTCATCTACCTTTATGCCACACCAATCAAGCGATTCCATTATATATTTTTCAGCACCTTCAACATATCTTGAACGGTCAGTATCCTCTATCCTGAGGATAAATGTACCCTTGTGTTTCTTAGCAAAAAGATAGTTATACAATGCTGTACGTACCCCTCCTATATGTAAGGGCCCCGTCGGGCTCGGGGCAAATCTGACTCTTATATTATTATTCATAGTACATGACTGAATGATGAATTTAATGTAAAGATAAGTAATATGTATCAAGTATTACGGGCTGTGAAAAATCATCTTTTTTAAGTTACATTTGTAGTATTATTGTTATAAAACGTACATGAAAATTTCATCCGTCGACTTTTATAAATTTTCATGCAAAAAATTTCAACCGTATGAAAAAAATGAAAGCTCTTGTTAAAGCCAAACCGGAAAAAGGTATCTGGATGGACAAGGTTCCTGTACCTGAACCCGGACTTAATGATGTAATTATCAAAATAAAGAAAACGGCCATCTGCGGCACCGATCTTCATATATACATGTGGAATGAATGGGCTCAGAAAACAATAAAAACCCCTATGACTATCGGCCATGAATATGTAGGTTACATTGAATCTGTAGGAAAAGGCGTTAAAAACATTAAGTCAGGCGACAGGGTTACAGGTGAAGGTCACCTGGCATGTGGTCATTGCCGAAACTGTCGACGTGGGAAAAAACATGTTTGTGAAAATTCAGTTGGAATAGGAGTACACATTGATGGTGCCTTTGCCGAATACCTGAAACTACCGGCGGAGAATGTTATACTGCTTGATGACCGCATACCCGATGACTGGGCAGCTATAATGGATCCCTTTGGCAATGCTACACATACGGCCCTTTCTTTTCCTCTTATCGGTGAAGATGTTCTTATTACCGGTGCCGGCCTTATAGGAAGCATGGCCATTGCCATTGCAAGGTTTGCGGGTGCACGCTATGTAGTGGCAAGTGACCTGAGCGATTACAGGCTCGATATAGCAAGGAAAATGGGCGCCACAATGCTTATTAATCCTTCAAAAGGAGAAAAAGTATCTGATGCCGTGAAAAAACTTGGAATGAGAGGTTTTGATGTAGGTCTTGAGATGTCGGGCTCTCCCGATGCCTTTAACGAGATGATTGAAAATATGTATAACGGCTCATCCATATCACTGCTGGGCATTCTTCCCTCCGAATTCAAAGTGCCATGGAGCGATATTATATTTAAAGCAATTACAATGAAGGGCATATATGGAAGGGAAATGTGGGAAACATGGTACAAGATGGAACAAATGATAATAGGAGGCATAGACCTAAGCCCGGTAATAACTCATCACTTCCCAATCGATGATTACCAGAAGGGCTTTGATGCCATGGAGGAAGGAAATTGCGGTAAGGTGATACTCGAATGGTAGTATTTTACGTAATTGCTACATATTTAATACCTTTGTCATAAGTCTTGTACTAAGCTACAAATTATGGCACGTGGTAAGTTTTCTTCCCTGGGTACAATAACAAAAAAAGAACGATTAATTATTAATGATCGCATAGAATGCAGATCAGCCCTTATTTTTATATCAGAATTTCCCTATGCCGGTTATTATGGGACAACAGTTCCCGACAAAGAAGAACCCGAATCGATGTTCCTGGTGACGGACAAAGTACATAACGTAGATGAAGTCATCAGAACAATACAGAATGTAAAATCATATTACCAGCACGACTTCGACGCAGTTCCCGGTACCATAAGCTTTAAGAATAAACGGTATGGTATGATAAGGATCAGGTCTCTATCCTGCCAGATGATTCCCTCTCTCATAAGAGTCTTTAGAGAGGAAGGCATAAAGTTTGCACGCCACCATAAACATGCTCCCTTTGAAGGGATTATACATGTTACCAAGTACTTTAAAACTGAAGAAGTTGAAGAAGGCATTTTCCTTGACCTCGAAAGTACAGCATATGGATACCTGCGAATATATAAATACCTGCAGTGGGATACATTTGAGAATGTATACTCCTATGCGAGGAATAACATTGACTTTTCCTTTGACGCAGCCCTTGCCACTATGTATGATGAAAATGGAATACTTGATATGACCCGTATCTATGATGAGAAAAGAACTGTTGAGAAGCTCAGGATCATACAGGATAAGTTCATGGCTAAGATTAATAGGTGTTAATATTCCAATGAATCATCCTGCTGCCAAACAGCATAAATTTGACAGTCGCAGATTATTAATCTTTCAAAAATAACATTATCTTAAGGGCCATTAATTTTAAGAAGATTGTACTATGAGTAACATTGGCTCTTATGAAGAAAGAGTAAGGGATTTTAACTGGTCTAAATCTGAGAAAGAACTTGCTTACAAAGATGGCGATGTAATAAACATCGGGTGGTACTGCTCGGACAGGATATGCGAACAGGGCAAAGCTGATAAAGTAGCACTTTATCATGAAGAATTCACGGGCAAAGAAAGAAAATATACCTTTAACGATATCAGGCTTGCCGGTAATACTATAGGGACCTTCCTTCGGAACCTTGGTATTAAAGAGGAAGACCGGGTATGCCTTTTCATGGATAAGATACCCGAGCTCTACCTTTCTTTCCTTGGAGTACTTAAAATAGGGGCCATAGTACAGCCCTTGTTTTCAGCCTTTGGCGATGAATCATTATATGTCAGGCTTGAAAATGCAGGCACCAAAGCAATTATAACCCAGAGGAAACATGCGGGCAAAGTAAGGAAGATAATTGACAGGTTACCTGACCTTCAATATATTATTATCGTTGATCATAATGAGGCTAAACCATTAAAAGAAAAGGAAGTTTCTTTTAAGCTCGATAAAGAGGAAGCAGTGGAAAACATGGAGATATTTCCAACAAAGGCTGACTCACCTTCAGTGCTTCATTATACTTCAGGCACCACAGGACAGCCTAAAGGTGTAAGGCATGTGCACTACTCGCTGATTTCACAGTACCTGACCACCAAATGGGTACTCGACCTGAGAGATGATGATATCTACTGGTGTACAGCAGACCCCGGTTGGGTGACGGGTACCTCTTATGGCATAATAGGCCCCTGGAGCCTGGGTGTCACTCAGTGCGTACTCGATAAGGGCTTCTCTGCTGAGTCATGGTATAAATTTATTGAGAAATACAGGGTCACGGTCTGGTATTCCGCACCCACCGCCATAAGGTCGCTAATGAAAGCAGGCGATGAGCTTGTTAAAAAACATGACCTGTCAAGCCTGCGACACCTTGCAAGTGTTGGAGAACCATTGAATGCCGAGGCAGTTATATGGTCTGAAAAAGTATTTGGCCTTCCCTTCCTCGATACCTACTGGCAAACTGAAACAGGCTGCATGATGATAAGTAATTATCCGGGGATGAAAGTAAAACCTGGATCCATGGGTAAACCATTCCCCGGAATAAGAGGTGTGACGCTCGACCCCAACACCTATAATCCCATTGAAGAAACAGGGAGGGTGGGGCTTATAGCCTTTGAGCCCGGCTGGCCCTCTATGATGACAACCTACTGGAACAACGAGGAAAAATACAGGGAAAAATTCTCCAATGGTTGGTACCTTGCCGGGGACAGGGCCTCAATAGATAATGAAGGATATTTCTGGTTTATCGGACGCGATGATGACGTTATAAATACAGGCGGCCACCTGGTAAGTCCATTTGAAGTTGAATCTGCATTAATAGAACATGAGGCAGTTGCGGAGTCTGCAGTTGTTTCAAAACCCGATGAAGTAAATATGGAAGTGGTAAAAGCTTTCATTACCCTTAAACCGGGCTATGAGGTCAGCGATGACCTGGAATTGTCAATAATGAACTTTATCAGGAAAAGACTTTCACCCCTGGCAATGCCTCAGGAAATAGAGTATGTAGATAGCCTCCCGAAAACAAGAAGCGGGAAGATAATGAGAAGGATATTACATGCCAGAGAGTGGGGCGAGGATATTGGAGATACGTCAACGCTGGAAGATGATTAGTTTGGATCAAACATTCAAACTTTCAAATTTTCAAACCAAATATATTTGCAGAACCAATAAAATTATTAAACTAAATACTAAACAATATGGAAGATATGAAAGACCTGGTGCTCAATTACGTAATTAATGAATACCAGGAAGACGAAGACGATGAGATAACTTATGATACACCGCTTATATCAAGTGGTTTTGTGGACTCCTTCTCAATGGTATCACTTAAGGTATTCCTTGAGAAGAAATTCGATATCAGCATTCCTGATGAAGAAGCCACCCCTGAGGCTTTTGACTCAGTGAACAAAATTGTTGATCTGGTAAACGGATATCTTGAAAAAAAATAAAATAATCCAATTATGAGTTATAGCAATGATGTAAAAAACCTCTTTGTAAGCCAGTTGGAGGATATACAATCAGCAGGCATTTTTAAGGAGGAAAGGTTTATTCATTCTTCACAATCGGCAGATATCGAGGTTGAATACCCGAAGGGATCTGACCTCAAGAATGTCATAAATATGTGTGCCAACAATTACCTCGGATTATCAAGTCACCCCGACGTCTTGAAAGCAGCCCACGAGGGCCTTGATAAACGGGGCTACGGCATGTCGTCGGTAAGATTTATCTGTGGCACACAAGACATACACAGGGACCTCGAAAACAAGGTAACAGAATTTCTCGGTACGGAAGACACCATTCTCTTCCCCTCCTGCATGGATGCCAATGCAGGTGTTTTTGAAGCACTCCTAACCAGCGAGGATATCATGATATCTGACAGGCTGGTCCATGCTTCAATAATTGATGGGATGAGATTGTGCAGTGCCGAACATGATACCTTTAAGCATTCAAACATGCAGCACCTGGAACAGAAACTCCAGCTCCATGCCGATAAGAGGATTAAAATGGTAATCACCGATGGTGTCTTTTCAATGGATGGAGACATGGCAAAGCTCGACGAAATGGCTGATCTGTGCGAGAAATATGATACCCTGCTTTTCCTTGATGACTCACACGCCACGGGATTTATAGGTAAGAAAGGTCGTGGCACCCATGAACATTGTGGTGTCTTAGGCAAGATCGATATTATTACAACCACCTTTGGCAAAGCCCTTGGTGGCGCCTCCGGCGGTTGTGTCTCCGGGCGAAAGGAAATAGTTGAAATGTGCCGCCAGAAGGCCAGGCCCTACCTTTTCTCAAACACAATATCCCCTGTGGTGGTGGCCGGTGTGCTCAAGGTTTTTGATATCCTGTCGGAAAGCACTGAGAGAAGAGATAAGCTGGAAGAAAACACTAAATTCTGGAGAAAAGGCCTTACCGATGCAGGCTTTGTACTGAAAGAAGGTGAAAGTCCGATAGTTCCGGTAATGCTTTTCAATGCCAAGCTGTCACAGGATTTCTCAAAGGATCTTTTTGACCTGGGAATTTATGCCATAGGTTTCTTCTTCCCGGTTGTGCCCAACGGCCAGGCCAGGATAAGGACACAGATTTCTGCCGCCCATGAGAAACATCATCTTGAAAAGGCACTGGATGCCTTTAAGAAGGTGGGAGATAAGTACGGCATACTCGGTCTCACAAAACAGGAGATTATCGAAAAGTACGGACTCTAACTTTCTTTATTGGAATGTTGGAATGATGGAATATTGGAATAGTGGGTGATTAACATTAATACATACTATTCCAGTATTTACTCAGCCCGAAAACTCGAGCTTCCATCAAGCTCGCTTTCATCATTCCATTATTCCATCATTCCAATATTCCATCTCATAAGATGACAATATTCACATCCTTGAATGTGTACTTTCTGGTCTAATAATACTATTTTTGTGTCCTCACATCAAAAGCATCAGAAATGTACAGTGATTTTAAGAAACACCTGCAGGCCGAACTGGAAAAGATCAGTGAGGCGGGATTATCCAAGGATGAAAGGATAATAGGCTCACCGCAGTCAGCTGAAATAGAGCTGACTAATGGCCAGCGTGTACTTAATTTTTGCGCTAATAATTACCTGGGGCTTTCCAACAGCCCGGAATTGATTGAAGCAGCAAAGCAAGCACTTGACAGTCACGGCTACGGTATGTCTTCAGTTCGTTTTATTTGTGGCACCAGCAACCTGCACAAGGAGTTGGAAGAGAAAATAGCTGCTTTTTTCGGCACTGAGGATACCATCCTTTATGCTTCCTGTTTTGATGCCAACGGTGGTTTGTTTGAGCCTCTGTTAACCAGTGAGGATGCTATTATCTCCGATGTGCTGAATCATGCCTCCATTATCGATGGTGTGAGGCTCTGCAAGGCTAAGAGATACAGGTATGAAAATGCCGACATGGAAGACCTGGAAAGCAGGCTTGAGGCTGCCCAGGAACAAAGGTTCAGGATAATAGTCACAGATGGTGTTTTTTCAATGGACGGCAACGTCGCCCCCCTCGATAAAATACTTCAGCTTGCAGAAAAATATAATTCCATAGTGATGGTTGATGAATCTCATTCAGCTGGTGTAGTTGGTAAAACGGGACGTGGCGTTACCGAATTATTTAATGTAAAAGGCCAGGTGGAAATCATCACCGGAACACTGGGTAAGGCCTTTGGAGGCGCTATTGGAGGCTTTACAACGGGTAAGAAAGAAATCATTGATATGTTAAGGCAGAGGTCAAGACCCTACCTTTTCTCCAATTCAATACCGCCTCTCGTGGCTGCTGCAGGAAGCCGTATGATAGACATGATGACGGAGACCAACAGGCTGCAGGATAAGCTACATTACAATACTTCCTATTTCGTCGACCATATGTCGGAGCTGGGCTTTGATATCAAGCCCACTCAATCAGCCATTTGCGCCGTTATGCTTTATGATGCAAAACTGTCACAGGAATTTGCCGCAAGGCTCCTTAACCAGGATATTTATGTGATTGGTTTTTCTTATCCCGTTGTTCCCGAAGGAGAGGCCAGGATAAGGGTGCAGCTCTCCGCCGCCCATGAACAGGATCAGTTGGATAAGGCTATCAAGGCATTTGAAAAAATAGGTAAGGAGATGAAAATTATTTAAGCTGTCATCCTGAATGCCTGGCGACAAGGACTTAGCGAAGTCGAAGTGAAGGAGCTGTTCAGATTCTTCGCTTCGCCCTGCGGGCTACCCTCAGAATGACAATAAAAATAAGGGGATGCTGCAAGAGTGCAACACCCCCCATTCCTACCCATACAAATATATTAACCACATTTGGAAGAGCCACAGTCCTGGCAAAGAAGGCATCCTTCCTGGTAAACGAGGTTGCTTGAGCCACATTCCTCGCATTTGCCCTTTGCCTTGGTACCATCCGGAATATATTTCTTCAGAGCTCTTTCAACACCGTTTTTCCAACTATTTATTGATGCACTGTCGAGCCTTAACGATTTTACCAGGTTTACTACATTTGGTATGGGCATTCCATGACGCAATACACCTGAGATGAGTTTCGCATAGTTCCAGAACTCCGGTTTGAACATATGAGACAGTCCTCCCAGGGTATTTTTGTAGCCATATTTATCGGTATACTGAAAATCATACCTGTTTTTACCGGACTCATCCTTGGTTTTAATAATTTTCCCTTTCACTATTGAGTCCGGTATCGGGAAAATCTCATTATCAGCCAGCCCTGTAAATATCTCGTATGGAACCCCGTCTTTGAGTCCTACAAATGCGATCCATTTTTCATCATTATTGTTAAACCGTATAATATCGGCATCCAGGACCCTGGGTCTTTTCTTTATTCCTTCTATCTTATCCTTCTTCCCGGAAATAAGTACCCCGCTGCGGGATCCGTCACGATATACTGTTGCGCCTTTACACCCTGATTCCCAAGCAGTCATATAAAGATCGCTCACCAGGCCTTCCTTCACATTCTCGGGTATATTTATTGTAACACTTATCGAATGGTCAACCCATTTTTGTATTTCTCCCTGCATCCTGACTTTTGCCACCCAGTCTACATCATTGGCTGTTGCCTTATAGTAAGGCGACTTTCTGACTATCTCATCAACATCATCATCATCCATATTCCGGACCTCTTCAGGATCATAGCCATTTATCTTAAGCCATTCCACAAACTTATGGTGAAAGACATTGTATTCTTCCCAGGAATCGCCGACTTCATCTTTAAATGTCACTGTAGTGTCCTGGTCATTGGGATTAACCTTTCTTCTCCGCTTATACACGGGCATAAACACAGGTTCTATTCCTGAGGTTGTCTGTGTCATAAGGCTTGTTGTGCCCGTAGGGGCTATTGTCAGGAGAGCTATATTCCTTCGCCCGTACTCCTGCATATGATAATAAAGGTTTTTATCGGCGTCCCTGAGTCGTTTTATAAAAGGGTTATTTTTTTCCCTTTCAGGATCGTATATTTCAAATGCTCCTCTTTCTTTGGCCATCATTGTTGATGACCTGTACGTTTCTACAGCCAGTGTTTTATGTATCTCGGTTGAGAATTCTATTGCATTTTCACTTCCATATACCAGGCCCAATGCGGCCAGCATATCGCCTTCTGCAGTGATTCCTATCCCTGTGCGCCTGCCTTCCCTGGTCTTATAATGTATATTTTCCCAAAGTTTTCTTTCAACATCTTTTATTTCCTCCGACTCGGGGTCTTTGTTGATCTTGTCCAGGATCATCTCGATCTTTTCCAGTTCCAGGTCAATAATATCGTCCATTATTCTCTGTGCGAGGTGGACATGTTTGGTGAAGAGCTTAAAATCGAATTTTGCTTTGTCAGTGAATGGCTTATCCACATAGCTGTAGAGGTTTAATGCCAGGAGCCTGCAACTATCGTAAGGGCATAGTGGAATTTCACCGCACGGATTGGTTGATGCTGTTTTATACCCCAGGTCTGCATAACAATCGGGTACGCTTTCCTTTTCAATGGTATCCCAGAAAAGGACACCCGGCTCAGCCGATGCCCATGCATTGTGAACTATTTTGTTCCATAGCTCTCTTGCATCAATCTCCTTTACAAATTTTGGATTATCTGAATTTACAGGATACTGTTGCTTAAAAGGCCGGTTATTCTTAACCGCTTCCATAAATTCATCGGTTATCTTAACGGAGACATTTGCACCGGTAACCTTGCCTGCTTCCAGCTTTGCATCAATAAACTTCTCTGAGTCAGGATGTTTAATTGATATTGACAGCATCAATGCTCCCCTTCTTCCATCCTGTGCTACCTCCCTTGTTGAATTTGAATACCTTTCCATAAAGGGTACCACCCCTGTCGAGGTGAGTGCACTGTTAAGCACAGGCGATCCCTGAGGCCGTATATGTGAGAGGTCGTGCCCCACACCGCCCCTTCGTTTCATCAGTTGCACCTGCTCCTGATCGATCTTTAAAATCCCACCGTAGGAATCCGACTCACCATCGTTGCCAATGACAAAACAATTTGAGAGGGACGCTATCTGGTAATCATTGCCTATACCTGTCATTGGTCCACCCTGGGGAATTATATACCTGAAATTCTTTAACACGGAATATATTTCTTCCTCGCTTACAGGCTCCGGGTATTTTTTCTCAATCCGGTGTATTTCTTTTGCCAGCCTGCGATGCATATCGTCGGGAGTCTTTTCATAAAGTTTACCGAATGAATCCTTAAGAGCATATTTATTGGTCCATACCCTCGCAGCAAGGTCATCTCCCTTAAAATAATCTATTGATGCACTTATGACCTCATTATGGCTGTATGTTTTTCTTTTCTCACCCGCTTCAACTATCCCTTTGTCTGTTTTCCCTACAGAGATTTTCCCTGTTTTTATTCGTATCTTATCAGTTTCCATAGGTAATTCATTTCCCATTTCTTCCGTTCCTGTTTGTGACGTGGGCGCGGATTCATCGACAAAAAGTTCTCCCATTGACAGATCAGTTTTATGGATTTGACTTGAAAATTAGCTAGTTCGAATTATGATCAGTAATTCTTACAGATAATGCTAAATTAAGAAAGGCCCGGAGTAGAAACAAGCCATAATTATTAACAATCAGCCCTAGTTATCAACGCTGGGTTTTATATCGCTGATTAACAGGCGATTGACTGGCCTTGCCCTTCCCTCTTGAAGGTCCCCTCTACTGCTAATTTTTTCACAGCGGGAAGAGGTCTCATCAGGCTTGTAAATAACAAAAAAAGAAGGAAAAAATCCCTTCCTTTTCTGTATTATTTCAAGAAATTAATCAGTTTGCAGTAGGGCCTTCAACAAGTGTGAATTCAGGATTGGGTCCTGACTTTGTCACCTGGAATTTCATTGAATAATTTCCTGCGGCAGTGCTGTAAGTTTCAAAGCTGACAATGTAATATACATCAATTCCACTCACCTGGGTCACTGCATCCGGGTACTTTGTCGGGAGCAGGGCTTCTCCAATTGCCCACTCAACAGCATCCTCCCATGAATCGAAGACTGAATCTTCATAACTGCCACTCCTGATGTCAAAGTTACCATAATACGCGCTTGCTCCTGAATAGAACTCAGCAGTACCGTATGAATTAAGATAACTGTCATCGATATTATTTTTAACATAATCAACGATTATCTGGTAATCGCCCGATGCCATCGTGAACATGACAGTGGGATCAAATACCCAGTCTGTGCCGTTATGAATGAATTGATCCTGTCTGGATATATAGGGATCAAAAGCTTGCCATTCTCCCTGGTATATAAATTCCATAGCCCTGACGATTGTGGACCCGCTTGAGTAGTATTTATATGATACAGCCATCTTATCACCATCCTGTGCATAAGGGTACATCTCCTCGAGGAGTTGGGGTATATAGTTTTCCGGCCTGTCGGAGCTGGAGAAGTTGTTATACCTGCCGGGTGCTCCCATATCATCATAGTCTGCTGAACTAAGATAGTATACACCGTCCATTGTCTCCCATTCACTTCCGTCGAACTGGTAATAATCACCTCTATCCTCTTTCACCGTGCTCGAGTAAACAAGATAATCTTCCGAAGGACCTGCTACCAACTCGAAGCTTGCGGGTGAACCGGGGGCAGTACATTCATAAACAACATAATATGTGCCACCTAATCCACCGTATTTATATGTATCATACTGTATATTATAGTATACGGTTTGACCCTGCACCATTGGTACTGCATTAGGGTATGTCTGTTCGAGCCAGTAAACGATAGCCAGCTGTATACGTTCTGCTATAAGGGCTTCAGCTTCCTCTTCAGTAAGACCATCAAAGCCTTCAACATTGTAATCTTCCCGTGTTTCTATGTTAGCATCAAAGTTTGAATAATAGGCGTTTGCACCGTAATAGAATTCAGCGGTGCCGTAACTATCGATGTAATCAGGGTTGATATCATTTGCAACATGATCCACGATAAGCTGGTAATCGCCTGATTGCATTTCATATACAATGGAAGGATCATTTATCTCTTCGGCATACTTATACAAAGCGAGCACCACATCGTCTTCCTCCGCATCTGGATATTCTGCAGCCAGGAATCCCGGGATATAATCCTCGGGCTTATCATCACCGATAAATGTTTTAAATGTCTTGTTATCGCCACCCATTGAATTATAATCATCATCGCTGACATAATATTTTTCAGGTTCGTAGTAATTATCCAGGTACTCCGGGTAGCCGGTAAAGAAGTTGTATCCTATTTTACCCACTGACGATTTTCCCAGTGCCGGGTATAGATCTTCAAGATATGCTGGCAGGTAAACAGAGGAAGGGTATTCGTCGCTAAAAGCTTCGTTATCCTCTATGAAGTCAGCTGCATCACCGTTTGAGGTAAGGTCTGCTATGGCAGCATAATCATCTGACGTCAGCATATATGTAAATTCTGTCGCATATCCGGTATCCATTGCTTCCAGCTCATCATAGATTTCAGCCATTGGTTCACACGAAGCCATGATGAGTGAAATTGCCATTAAATAATATATTGCTTTTTTCATTTTATCCATTTTAAATATTGTTCTAGATATGGTTACGGGTTAAAAATCTATCTTCAGGCTGACCATCCATGAACGACCCCAGCCATAGTACACTTCGGCATCTGACCAGGAGTGTGATGCACCGTCCCTGGCATCCGAGACATATTCCGTATCAAAGAGGTTATTTATATTACCCACCAGAGTGGCGCGGTATGGGCCAAGGTCAAAATTATACCTCATAAATACATCTACGAGCTGGTACCCGGGCATCTGCCATGCATCAGGATTTTCTTCGCCACTGGCCGGTTCGGAGGTACGGCCTTCGGGATCGAAATAAGCAAAGAGCTTATCATAGTAAGTGTAATCAATGCCGAACTTAAGTCCTGCCAGTAATATGTAAGAAACGTTCAGTGCAGAAGTTACCTGCGCGGCATCACCAACATGAACACCGGCAATATAAACAGACTGTGTTGCTATGAGATTCTGACTGTCATCATAGAATCGTGCATCAATGATGTCATTCATCCACCTCCAATCGCCGAGTGAAGCCATACCGCTAATGGTAAGCTTATTAACAGGCTTTGTAGTAAAATCTATTTCAATTCCCTTATGCAAAGCGTTGATACCTTCAAGGTTGGCAAACCTGTCAACTCCATTATCGTTGTATCCTATAACCCTTGATTTATCTTTCCATGTTGTATAGTAGGCATTGACATTAGCTGTGATGAAGCTGCTGCGGAAACCGTAGCCCAGTTCAAATGACATTACTTTTTCATTCGGGGCATCGGCATTGGCATCGTTGGTATAATTATAAAATACCGTCCTGAAGTCAGGTTGGTTCTGGAATAATCCTGCGTTGAGGAAAACGTTATGCTCCTCTGTCAGGTTATAGTTCGCCCCTCCCTTAAAGCTAAAGGCGGGAAAATTATAGGTGTCAGACAATGCTCCTGACCCATCATGCGTTTCAAGGAAATATTCAATCCTCTTGTATGACTTATTCGAAATTGCCCCGTCAACGAAGGCTGTGAGATCGCCAAATTCTCCTTCAGCCTGGGCAAACACGCCCTGCCAGTTTACAATGCCGTCGTTGTAATACTCTATCCTGTCTCCGATGTAAGCTGCCTTATTAGGATGGTTCACATCACTGTTATCAAGGTAATATTCTCCCCCGAGAAGGTCAACTACCTCGCGAAAATGTATCCCCTTGTAATACCTTAGGTCAATACCGCCGGTAAGAGTAAGCCAGTCCTGTGTGTAAACTGCATTGGTCAGGATCCCGGTCCAGAAATGATCATTTCTTGATGATCTCATAATTGTCTCCGAGCCACCTGCACCATTTTCTATATTTTCATCCACCACCCTGTCGATGTCAGGCTGGTTTTCCCTTAGATATGAGGGGTCGTAAAATTTATTTTCTCCCAGCGGACCCGTGCCACCCCCTGTTCCAATAGAAAGGTAGGCAGCAGTGGATAAATTGAGTTTATCATTTACATCCCAGAAATGGTTAAGAATGGACATGGGCTTATGGTAATAGTTCTTCCTCAGGTGATATACTTCACCATTCTTGTATCCCCAGTCCGAATTATAATATATGCTGTTTATTTTAGGATCTTTATAGGTACTTATCAGCATGCTTGTTCTCCTCTGTCCATGCCATTGTGGTGCGCCGAACAATGAGAAGGCGAGCCTGTGCTGATTGTTGATTAGTTTTGAAACATTAAGGTAATACGAGTAAGACTCAAACTGTGTTCCATCCACTATTCCATCACCACTTGTTTTTGATATGGAAAGGGTTGTTGCCCAGTTATCATTTGTAAGGCCTGAAGACAGGGTGAAACCGGTCTTGGTATAAGCATCGTTACCTACAGCATAATAAATATTACCACCCCGTTCTGCATCGGTGGTCTTGGTAAGTATGTTTATTGTACCACCAAGTGAGGGGATGGCAATCTTTGAAGCACCAAGTCCGCGCTGCACCTGCATAGTCCTGGTGACTTCAGCAAGTCCTGCCCAGTTCGACCAGTAGACCCAGCCGTTTTCCATATCATTCACAGGCACTCCGTTTATCATTACTGCAGAGTTACGTGAATTGAATCCACGAATATTAACACGTGAATCCCCGAAGGCACCACCCTGTTTGGTTGCATAAACACCCGGAGTGGACTTCAGTATCTCAGGAAATTCCTGCATGCCCAGTCTTTCTTCAATATATGCCGGTTTAATATTGGCAACCGGAACAGGCGTTTTACGGTCGATGGCGATATTGGCAAAAACCGAAACCTCCGCCAGACCAACAGCATCGCTTTCCATCACTATCGTTCCAAGGTCAATATCAGAACCGGTAAGTTCAACCTGTCGCTCAACCTGGATCATCCCGACAAAAGAAATTATCAGAGTGTAACTGCCCTGGGCCCTCGTTGTGAGGTTAAAATTACCTTCCAGGTCAGCCACCGTTCCGATAGTTGTTCCCTCGAGATAAATATTTGCGCCAACTATTGACTCACCCTGGGAGTCTATAATCTTTCCCGTGATCTCGGTTGTTTGCTGACCGAAAACATTGGTGGCACAAACAAATATCGCCAGAAGCGACATTAATAAAATTCGCTTTTTCATGTATCTTAAATTTAGGTTAGAAATAATTATTGGTAGTTTTTTAAAAAGCTTTTTATAGCCCATAGTGTAACTTTCTTGTGTTTTTGAAACGGGGCTCTAATATAAGGTTTTGAATGTCGATAGTTTTTACATTTCTGTTAAATTTTATATACAAAAAAAAGGAGGGTTTATGAAGATGGGATTAACAGTCTTAGCTTAATAACTTTGAAACAATCATTTCAGTAGCCCCAAGGTTACTTTTTATATATGAAAGGTTTGTTTTTCCAGCATCCTTTAACAGTTGAGGATCACCGAGAAGCTCATTTACTGAGCTTACAAAGCTCTTGTAATTGTTAAATACCCTGGCTCCTCCCATTTTTACAAGATCAACAGCTTCTCTGAATTTGCCATACCTGGGCCCGAACATTACAGGCACTGACCAGGTGGCTGCCTCCAGTATGTTATGGATACCCCTTCCGAAACCCCCTCCGATAACTGCTATATCGGCATACCTGTAAATAGACGACAGTAAGCCGATGCTGTCTATTATTAAAACCTGTATATCCTCAGGAATATATTCCTGTACCTGTGAATATTTAACATGGGATACACTGAGCATATTTTCCAGCCGTTTAATATTCTCCTCGCCTATATTGTGAGGGGCAATAATGAATTTAATGTCCTTATCTTCCTTATCCAGATACTCAGCTATTATATCCTCTTCGGGAGGCCAGGTACTGCCTGCAACTATTAAGTTATTAGCACCTTTGAATTTTTCTAAAGAGCGGATTTTATCAGCTTTTCGGCTGATTTCCATCACCCGGTCGAAACGGGTATCGCCACTGATGGTATAATTGTTTAGCCCATGTGATTTTAGCAGTTCCGCCGAGTGGATATCCTGGATATATAAATGGCTGAATCCGCTCAGTATATTAAGGAAGTATTTACCATACCACCTGAAAAAAGGCTGTGTGGACCTGAAAATGCCTGAGATGAGATAAGCGGGTATATTTCTTTTTTGCAATACCCACAGGTAATTATACCAGAATTCATATTTTATAAACACAGCCTTTTCTGGCCTGGCAAGGCCTATCAACCTGTCAGCATTACATTTAGTATCCGCAGGTAAATATACCACACAGTCAGCCTTATAATAATTTTTCCTTACTTCATAACCCGATGGTGAATAGAAGCTAAGCAATATTTTCACCTCGGGCTCCTCGGATTTAATTTTTTCAATAACCGGCCTGCCCTGCTCAAATTCACCCAGTGAAGCGCAATGAAACCAGAATACACGTTCACCCGGTATGAAGCTTTGTTTAATCTTATCGAAAGTACCCCTCCTTCCCCTGAGAATTGCTGCTGCCTTCTTATTAAAAACTGACGCTGTCAAAAGCAGGAAATTATAAATGTATATTACCGCGGAATAAAAATATTTCATTCATATTTAGTTTGACCAACCCAAAGGTAAAAAAATATTTGCTCCCGCTGGTCGCGTAATTAACCTCGCTGCGCGAGGCGTAACTTACCTCGCTAACGCTCGGTGTAATTGGCCTCGCTGCGCGAGGCGTAACTTACCTCGCTAACGCTCGGTGTAATTGATCCCGCTAACGCGGGATGTAATTATGTTGTACTTTCTGATACTGATTTAAGTGAGATCTTCTAAATCTATGCAGCAAGAATTTTTATTAATATTCCCACATAGTAAATATAATAAATCCCCCCCCCATTACGCTTCGCGCAGCGAAGCAAATTACGCCCTGCGTTAGCAGGGCCAATTACGTCGAGCGCAGCGAGACCAATTACGCGACCGAAGGGAGCAAATTACGAATTGCGTCAGCAATTCAAATTACGCCGAACGAAGCCCGCCGTCGTCTCGAATTCTCTCGACTATGGCGGGCGAAGTGAGGCAAATTCTCTTATTTTTGTACTGTAGAAACAATACTGCAAGAATATGGTACGTTTACTGGCCCTGGTAATTTCCATCGGGCTTCAGATAGTCGCAGCATCCATTGCCCTTCGATTTATGAAGCTAACAAAATACCGCCTCTCCTGGATACTGCTCTCCCTGGCCTTCACTTTTATGGCAGGGAGGGAAATAATCCACCTCATTGAACTTACACGTGATGAAAGTAATGTTTACATAGCTGTAATTGATAATTGGATAGGTGTTTTCATTTCGATATTGATATTCGGTGGCGTAATCCTCATCAGGGAATTATTTTTGTCACTGAAAAGAGCCGAGGTCGACAGGGTGAGATCTGAGCGAAAAGTCCTTCATGCCATAATCAATACCGAAGAAAATGAACGAAAAAGATTTGCAAAAGATATACATGACGACCTTGGTCCATTGCTGTCAACAGTCAAGATGTCTGTTACAGCATTATCCGCAAGGGCAAGTGACCCTGTGGATAAAGATATTATCAATAATACAAACCACCTGGTAAATGAGGCAATAGCAACCATCAAGGACATATCCAATACCCTCAGCCCTCATGTGCTCACTAATTTCGGACTTGTAAGTGCCATCAGTTCCTTTGTTAAGAAAATAAATAAAGCCAGGGATGTAAATTTCACTTTTAACAGTAATGTGGGGGATAAAAGATTCGACAGTGACATTGAGGCTGTGATGTACCGCTCAACGTGCGAATTGATCAATAACTCACTCAAACATTCGGGAGCATCAAACATTTCAATAGACCTCAACATACACGGAAATTTTATTATTTTGCAATATAATGATGATGGAAAAGGCTTCGATGCTGAGATACTTGAAAGTGAAGAAAATATGGGAATGGGACTTTCTAATATACAGACCCGTGTTAAATCAGTAAATGGGATATTCGTACTCGACAGCAAAAAAGGGGAGGGCATGCACTCCTTAATAAAAATAAACATTGGTGAAGAACCGGTTAAATTATGAGCCAGATAAAAATAATCCTTGCAGATGATCACCAGCTATTCAGGAATGGTCTCCGGATATTGCTCGAGGCTTTCCACGATTTTGAAATTATTGGAGAGGCTGGTAACGGCGAAGAGGTATTGAAAATAATAACCAACACAGAATGCCATATCATACTTATGGATATCAATATGCCTGTGATGGATGGTATCGAAGCCACACGCAGGGGGCTGGAGATAGATCCCGATATTAAGGTAATAGCACTTTCAATGTATGGGGAAGAGGAATATTACCACAGAATGGTTGAGGCAGGTGCAAAAGGATTTATTTTAAAAGATTCAGATATTAATGAAGTAAAGGAAGCAATTATTACCGTATATAATGGAGGTACCTACTTCTCCCAGGAATTGCTGCAACATGTGATACAAAAAATAAGGGCAAGGGAAACCGAGACAGGTCATGCAAACCTTTCAAAACGTGAAAAAGAAATATTGCTAAAGATATGCGAGGGGTTTTCAAACCAGGAAATAGCTGACAGCCTGTTTATAAGTAAAAGAACTGTGGACAAGCACAGGGCAAACCTCCTCAGTAAAACACAGTCAAAAAACACGGCAAGCCTGATATTGTATGCGATAAAAAATAAAATAATAGAAGTCTAATACCCCATAGGATACAATAAGCATGATAAAATCTCATTCCCTGGGTAAAAATGGCGAACAGCTGGCATTAAAGTATCTTGAGGATAACGGCTACAGGATCATTGAGAAAAACTGGCTTACGGGAAAAAAGGAAATAGATATTATAGCCGAAGATGATGAATTTATAATATTTATCGAAGTAAAAACCAGGATGGCCGATTTTCAATTGCATCCCCGCAATGCGGTTTCGGTGCCTAAACAACGTAATATTATTTACGCCGCACAAACATATATACAACGCAAAGAGATTGAAAAGGAAGCACGATTTGATATTATATCCATAGTCATTGACGGACCAAAACATGAACTGGAACATATAAAGGATGCCTTCTACCCAACGCTTTGAAAAGTATTATTTATGATTTATGATTTATGATTTATGATTTATGATTTATGATTTATGATTTAAATAATGTATAAAAACTGAAAAACTCCACAAATATCTATCCCTGTAAATGCTAATTTTAATAATGTTAATGAACATATTTGCTGTAATTATCACAATAAAATCTTAATTTGGCACTCAAAATCAAAAACTTTTAACCATGATGAAATTAAAAATAATAAGCATTTTTTTACTTGCTTTTCTATTCCTCGATGCCAGTGCACAGGGAAAAAGAACACAAAAAGATGACCAGCCCGAAGGTTATAAATTCACCACTGTTGTAAGCCTTGATGCCACACCGGTTAAAAGCCAATCCGGTGGTACTTGCTGGTGTTTCGCGACGACTTCCTTCATTGAGTCAGAACTTCTGAGAATGAATAAAGGAGAATATGACCTTTCCGAGATGTTTATTGTCCGTCATAATTATATTGACAGGCTCGAGGATAATTATCTTAGAAGGGGTAAGGGCAATCTTGGCCAGGGAAGCCTTTCACACGACTGGCTGGAGGTTTTCGCAGATCATGGGATGGTACCCCAAGAGGTATACCCCAAGGATGATTCAAAAAGCCATAAGCAAAGTGAATTGAATGCATTCATCAGGGCCATTGCCCCGGTAGCCATTGAAAGGAGAAATCGATCCGAAGAATATCATGAAATAGTCGATGCAGTGCTTGATACTTACATTGGTGAAATACCTCAAAATTTCACATATAAAGGTCAATCATATACACCGCAAAGTTTTGCCGAAAGCCTGGGAATAAAGCCCGACGACTACGTCGAGATCACCTCATTCAACCACTTCCCGTTCTATACCAAGGACCAGATTGAAGTATATGACAACTGGAGACATGAAGAATTGTATAACGTCCCCATCGACGAACTTGTCGAAATAATGGATTATGCTCTTGAAAACGGTTATACAGTAGACTGGGATGGTGACGTAAGTGAAAAGGGCTTCTCCCATACCAACGGGGTGGCTATCAATCCCGACGTGTCAGAACCGGAAGATTTATCAGGAACTGACAGGGCCCGCTTTGAGGATATGTCAACACAGGAGCGTCTTGAAGAAGTATATAAATTTGAGAGGCCCTTCCCTGAAGTGGATGTTACACAGGAAATAAGGCAGGAAGGTTATGAAAGATTTGTAACAACAGATGACCACCTGATGCATGTAACAGGTATTGTTAAAGACCAGAACGGCACCAAATATTATATCACAAAAAATTCCTGGGGCACGGGACGAAGTAAGTACGAAGGCTACCTTAATATGTCCGAGAGCTATGTTAAGGCAAAGGTCATATTCATTATGGTGCATAAAGATGCCGTCCCCGATGATATAAGGCAGAAATTAGGAATCTAGAAGGCATTACTGTTGAGAGGTTATATCAAGTCCCCGGCCCCTAAACCCCCTGCTCCATGCTCCCTGCTCCCTGCCCCCTGCTACACCAGCAGGTTACACCCCCTTATATCGCTGCTATCAAAACGGCCTACTATCTCAAAACTGCCGTCCGGGTGAGCTACCCCCAGATCATCGGTTTCGATGAAGGAGCAGGAATAAATATTTGCCAGGTCAATGACATTGACTCCCCCGGTTCTTTCATCCCCATAAAAACTAAAGGGGTCATGAGGGTCACGTATAATAACTTTCATCCACGGAGGGCTTTTGTATACGCCCCCCTCACTGGAATAAGCCTGGCTCAATAATTCAGTCATCCCGTATTCTGAATGTATATGATCAAGCTTAAAACTCTTCTTTAGTATTGAGTGGAGTTCCTCCCGGGTCATTTCTTCCCTTCTGCCCTTCATTCCACCCGTCTCCATAACAATATGATCACCCAGGTCCGTTGCACTGTACTCTGCGAAATCAAGTAAGGCAAAACTCACCCCTATTAATATTATTCTCTTCCCCTTCTCACCCGCGAGTTCTATACTTGCCTTAAGTGAGCGGTAATCATCCATGAAGAAGCCACTGAACTCGGAACCACTCATTTCAATCAGGCCATTTACCATATATACCAGGGACGAGCCTCCCTGCTCAAGGTAAGAAGGGAGGAGTCCAAGAATAACATAATCACTTATCTCGCCGTAAAAAATCCTGAAGCAACTTGTGAAGCTTTTCCGGTATATGCCCGGGTCAGCTACATAATGTTTGCTTTTATGCCTTCCCGTGGTACCGCTGCTGACAAATACTTTTTCAGCCTTACTTCTGCCCGTGAGAACCTTATGATTCCGAAAAACGGAAATAGGCAAAAAGGGTATCTCGTCTATTTCTTCAACCCTCCGGTAATCCACTCCTAATTCCTTAATCCACCAGGAATAAACAGGGTTATTCACCGCCTGGAATCTGAATATTTCCAGGCTTATTCCAGTAAACTCGTCTTCCGAAGATATATTGAAAACGTCATGTACGAGTGCATCCATTACTGAGAAAAGGTAGTTGAGCCATCAGCTTGTATTCTCCATTCAATGGTAACCTCTGCATATGCTTCGTTCCCCCTGTTTTCCAGAACCAAATTTTTTATCCAGAATTTAACATAATTATCCTCCCTGGTTTTGAAAATATAAACCTGGTATTCACTGATATCATCTGCAAAAAGTCTCCAGGTGTAGGTACCCACCTGGAGGAGGTCATCAAAAAAGTCCTTTGCCTCGGCTGCAGTATCAAAATCTCCTGCCAGGGCATAAGACTCTGTAAGGTTAGGTGTGTCGAGGTAGGCACCCGAGACATTACCCTGGGCATCGGTCCTGCCATGAACTGTAATATCCGGAGGTGGTGAGTCAGTTGTTTTCAGTTCACGTCCCAACTCAAATGAATAACCTATGGCATAATAGGGGCCAACGCCGTAAAGAGCATTATCAATGGTAAACTCCCCGGCATTTGTTTTTCCGTCATCCTTCTCACATGAAAAGATCATGGCAGGCAGGATAGCCAGGCAAAACAATAAATATATTCGTGTAGCCTTCCACATAATTATTACTCATCGCCCCTGACAGCAGCAATGCCGGGCAATGTTTTGCCTTCCATATACTCTAGCATGGCACCACCGCCTGTCGATACATAACTGACCTTATCAGCGAGCTTGTTTTTATTTATTGCAGCAACCGAATCGCCTCCTCCAATGAGACTGAAAGCACCCTTCCCGCTTGCTTCTGCAATAGCTTTTGCTATTTCACTTGTTCCCCTGGAAAATTTTTCTATTTCAAAAACACCCATGGGACCATTCCACAATATGGTTTTCGACTCTTCGATAACCTTCTTATATTCTTCAATTGCTTTTTCCCCTATATCCAATCCCATCCAGCCTTCATCAATGGAGTCTGAATCGGATTGAGAGCTTCTGGCATCCTCATCAACCTTATCGGCAATGACACTGTCCTCGGGCAGGTAAAGCTTTACATTTTTCTCCCGGGCCCATTTAATTATATCATTAGCCATATCCAGCTTATCTTCTTCACAAAGGGAGTTTCCTATTTTGCCTCCCCGGGCCTTGATGAATGTATAGGCCATAGCACCTCCTATTATAAGGTTATTAACCCTGCCCAGAAGGTTTTCTATAATAAGGATCTTGTCCGACACCTTCGCTCCGCCCATAATGGCGGTGAATGGTTTTTCCGAGTCGTACATGACCTTATCCATACTCTCAAGCTCCTTGTTAATAAGAAAGCCAAAGAGTTTCTCATCGGGGAAGAAATGTGCTACAATGGTTGTGGATGCATGAGCCCTGTGAGCTGTACCGAAAGCATCATTAACATAAACATCACATCCTTCCGCAAGTTTGGCTGCAAAATCTTCATCTCCCTTTGTTTCTTCCTTGTAAAACCTCAGGTTTTCAAGCAGCAATATATCTCCTGGCTTCAGGCTTTCCTTCATTTTCAATGTTTCATCGCCTATGCAGTCAGGTGCAAATTTAACTTCCCTGTCTATGAGTTTTTCAAGTTCAGGGACAATGTGCTTCAGAGAAAACTTTTCTTCAGGCCCTTTTTTAGGTCGTCCCAGGTGCGACATAAGAACGGCAGCACCCCCATCTTCCACTATCTTTTTAATTGTAGGCAGGGCTCCCTTTATCCTGGTATTGTCTGTCACCTGGAAATCACTGTTCAGAGGAACATTGAAATCCACTCTCACAATAGCTTTTTTATCCTTGAAGCTATAACTGCTGATGTTCTTCATTACCTGTGTTTTTTTAGTTAGAATATCAAACCTTTAAAAACTGTTTTAATAAGAAAGGTCTGTAAATTAATGATATATCTTAATCGCGGTATGTTAAAACATATTATTACAACGATATACAAACCTACAATATTTTCACCAGAAATGAATCTTATTTTCTATTTTTGTTGCTACTAAAAAACATGAAAATGAAGTTTTCAGAAGTAGTTGGACAGAATGAAATAATAAATAAACTCACCAGGTCGGTTGAAGAAGAACGGGTAAGTCACGCCCAGATATTTGCAGGACCGGAGGGATGCGGAAAGCTGGCTCTTGCTATAGCTTTCGCCCAATACATATCCTGTGAAAACAGGCATGGTAATGATTCCTGCGGCAACTGCCCTTCATGCATAAAATATAGCAGGCTGGTCCACCCCGATCTTCACTTTGTTTTCCCCATAATAAATAAAGGATCAGGGGAAACCGTTTGCGACACTTTCATCTCTGAATGGCGTGCATTTGTTAATAAATCACCCTACTTCAATCTCAACCAGTGGCTGGCAGAGATAGGGGTTAAAAACCAGCAGGGGCTGATATATGCATCAGAAGCAGGTGAAATAATAAAAAAACTGAGCCTCAAAACTTATGAGTCTGACTATAAAATTATGATTATATGGATGCCTGAAAGAATGCATGCTGCCACGGCAAATAAATTACTGAAGCTGATCGAAGAGCCCCCCGATAAAACACTCTTCCTCCTTGTGTCCGAGCAGCCTGACCTGATATTACCTACCATTATGTCGAGATGCCAGTTTGTGAGGATCCCTTCAATAAACCGTGACGCCCTAAGGGATCGTATTAAAACAGTCTACAATCTTGATGAACGTAAAGCCGGAATGATTGCCCACCTTTCACAGGGTAATTACCTCAGGGCTATCGAATTTATTGAAGAGAATGAATCAAGGAAAATAAATCTTACAAGCTTTATACAACTCATGAGGCTTGCTTATAAAAGAGATATACCCGCTCTTGCTGAATGGTCTGAAGAGATAGCCACCAGGGGAAGGGAAGCACAAAAAAGCTTCCTGGGCTATTCCCTTTCACAGCTCCGTGAAAATTATATCCTCAATATTGCCGGGGATGAAGATAAACTTGTATTGCTGGAAGGAAAAGAAGCTGAATTTGCCAGGAAATTCAAGTATTTTATAAACCATAAGAATATTACAGGTCTTAATAATGAATTCTCAACTGCCTATACTCATATAGCAGCCAACGGAAACCCCAAAATTGTCTTTCTTGACCTGGCACTGAAGGTGACAGGGCTGATACGCTAAACCTTGATGCAGGATTAATAAAGAATTGATATTAAGTCAAATTATAATTAAATTTGCCTGATTTTAAAATACAATTATACACTATATAAAAGCACCCCCGTGTTTGTGGGGGATTAAACAGATGAGTTATGGGTAGCGAGGAGAAAAATACAGTAGAGGATAATAATAATATTCCTGAAGAACCATTATACTGGCAAGATAATCATAAGCTTAATTCTATAAACTGGCTGTCAGACATACCTGAAACAGGTCATGAGACTGACATTGTAGAGGTAAGCTTTAAAAATACACGTAAAGGATTCTACCGCAATGTAAACAATCTCAGGCTTGAAGAAGGTGATATTGTAGCCGTTGAAGCATCACCCGGTCACGACATTGGCAGGGTCTCAATGACAGGCAGGCTGGTGACTTCAAAGCTAAGACAACAAAAAGTAGTACCGGAGCCCGAAGACATAAAAAAGATTTACCGTAAGGCCAAAGCTGTTGATATCGAAAAATGGAGGGAAGCGATAAAACAGGAAATACCTGCAATGCTCAAGTCCCGTAAGATAGCACAGGACCTCAACCTTGATATGAAAATCGGGGATGTTGAATACCAGGGTGATAAAACAAAGGCAATATTTTACTATATAGCAGACGAAAGGGTTGACTTCAGACAACTGATAAAAGTGCTGGCCGAACAGTTCAGGGTCAGAATAGAGATGCGACAGATAGGGGCTCGACAGGAAGCGGGCAGAATAGGAGGCATAGGACCATGCGGAAGAGAATTGTGCTGTTCTTCATTCCTCTCAAATTTCATATCTGTGACCACCACACATGCCAGGTGCCAGGACCTGTCACTTAACCCCCAGAAACTGGCAGGTCAATGCGGTAAGCTTAAATGCTGCCTGAACTATGAACTCGACTGCTACGTGGACAAACAAAAATCTTTCCCCCCGAAAGAACCGCTGGAAACACAGGAAGGAAAAGCATGGTTCTGTAAAATGGAAATATACAAAGGAATCTACTGGTATTCCTTCGACCCTGATAATCACGTAAATATGCTTGCCATACCCGTGGAAAGAGTGGCGGAAATACAGCAGATGAACCGTAACGGTGAAAAACCCGATAAACTGGTTGAAAAAGTGTATGATACTATCGATCCCATAAGTTTTAATGACGTCGTGGGAAATGACAGCCTTACAAGGTTTGAAAAAAAACGGGATAAAAAGAAATCAAGAAATAAAAAGGGAAAAAGAAGAAGCAAAAAATGAAAACATATAATAATTTCCTTTTTTTAATATATATTATCCTTATATCAACCGCCTGCCTGGTATCCTGTGAGCCCGGTAATATTTATTCAGACAGTGAAAGCATACCGGCATATACCTGGAACGCAGCTAACATAATTACCTTTGATGTGCCAGTGGAAGATACCACCGGTTCTTATGATATAAACCTTATTATACGTACCGATAATTCCTACCCCTACCGTAACCTTTTTCTGTTCATTGAAACAAGATCACCGGAAGATGTGAGTATTAAAGATACCCTTGAATATTTCCTGGCAGATGAAAAAGGGAACTGGTATGGATCAGGCCTGGGTGACGTAAATGACCTCTCCGTGCCTTTTAAAACCAATGTCCGCTTCCCCATGGAAGGGACTTATTCCTTTAGTATCCAGCATGGGATGAGAAACAAAGATCTTGATGGTGTAACTGATATTGGTATACAGGTTAGAAAAAGAACAAAATGAATTTTTAAACCTTGGGCAAAAATAAGATTAGAAAATGGGTCGACATGGAAAGGTATTCCCATGTTATACAGCCACGTTTTGAAGATGTTTTCAGGAAAGATCATGAGCTGAAAGGAAAATGGAAGGAAGCCTTTTTCGGTAATAACAACCCCCTTGTCCTTGAACTGGGATGCGGGAGGGGGGAATACACAGTAGGTATGGCCCAAAAATTCCCCGGGAAAAATTTTCTGGGCATCGATATTAAAGGGGCCAGGATGTGGAAAGGAGCTTCCAGGGCACAACAGGAATCAATAGACAATGTAGGTTTCTTAAGAACGAGAATTGAGCTTATAGAATCCTTTTTCGGCCCTGATGAAGTGGATGAGATATGGCTCACATTTCCTGATCCCCAGCTCAAAAAAAGAAGAGCCAAGAAGAGATTAACCGGCCCACGCTTCCTTAACCATTACCGCTCATTCCTTAAAAAAGACGGACTGATTCACCTCAAAACCGATAGCCGGGAATTATATGACTATACTATTAAGCTGCTAAACAAAAACAAGCTGGATATTGTTAGAAAAACTACAGACCTGTATGCAGAGAAAGGCCCCGGGCAAAACCTGCTTATAAGAACCCACTATGAGCAAATGTTCCTTGATGCCGGTAAAAAAATTACTTATATCTGCTTCAGGATCGACAACGACAGAACCATAAGCGAAATTAATGCAGATGAAAACTGAAAATTCATTCTTTCAAAGAGTATATGAGCTAACAGCTAAAATACCCTACGGTAAGGTTACATCTTATGGGGCCATAGCCCGTTATATTGCCACAGCAGGTTCGGCACGCATGGTGGGATGGGCACTTAATAAGTGCCATACCCTTGAAAAATATATACCGGCACACCGCGTGGTGAACAGGAACGGGCTTCTTACAGGGAAACATTATTTCGGAAATTCAAGCACCATGCAACAACTCCTGGAAAATGAAGGAGCACTGATTGAAAACAACCGTATAGTCAATTTTAAGGAAAAATTCTGGGACCCGTCGAAGGAGCTTGATTAGTCCTTTGTGCTTAGGGAAAAAATCATTAAACTTGCTTTCTTATTTAAATTAATTATAAACAAGCTATAAAAAACATAAAAATGTATACACAACAACAGATACTTGAAGCACTTAAAAAAGTTAATTATCCAGGGAATGGGGATATTGTTACCCTGGGTATGGTAGAAAAAGCAGAACACACAGATCAGGGGATTGTCATTGTACTTAAAACTAATAAACCGAAAGATCCGGTGGCACCTTCACTAAAGCAAGCATGTGTACAAGCATTGAAAGATACTTTTGGACCCGATACTGAGATCTCCTCGGTCGATATCAAAAGTCCGGAACACTCCCAACATCAAAAATATCTTGCCGATGAGCTTGTTCCGGGCGTAAAAAATATAGTGGCAATAGCATCCGGTAAGGGAGGTGTAGGCAAATCAACAATTGCTGTCAATGCTGCCGTTGCCCTCGCCCGGCAGGGATATGCAACCGGCTTACTCGATGCTGATGTTTATGGTCCTTCAGCACCCAAAATGCTTGATACCGAAAATGAAAGGCCCTACGTAAGAAAAGACGGCGAAAAAGAACTTATTGTACCGGTTGAAAAGTACGGCATAAAAATACTGTCCATAGGCTTTTTTGTGAAGGAAAACGATGCTGTTGTATGGCGTGGACCCATGGCATCAAATTTCCTCAAACAGCTGCTCGGCCAGGGTGATTGGGGTGAACTGGACTATCTTATCATAGACCTACCTCCCGGAACCAGTGATATACATCTTACCCTGGTGCAAACAGTGGGTGTAACAGGAGCCGTCATAGTGTCCACTCCCCAGAAAGTTGCACTCCAGGATGCTGTAAAGGGAATAGCCATGTTCAGAAATGAAAGGATAAATGTCCCCGTTCTGGGACTGGTAGAGAATATGTCATGGTTCACTCCCGCTGAACTGCCTGATAATAAATATTATATCTTTGGCAAAGAAGGATGCAAGGAACTGGCTGAAGAAATGGGTATCCCGCTGCTTGGCCAGATACCCGTTATCCAGAGCATATGTGAAAGCGGTGATACCGGTAAACCGGTGGCCCTGGGAGATGATGAGATAGGAAAGGCTTTTGAAAATTTTGCGCTCGAACTGGTTGCCAGAACGGAAGAGAGAAACAAGAAGGAGGGTCCCACTTCAAAAGTAAAGGTAAATAAAGAATGATGGAAAAAGAAAAAATGGAAAATCTTCAATCAAGAGTAAAAACAACACTTGATAAGCTAAGACCTTACCTCCAGGCAGACGGAGGTGATATTGAACTTGTTGAAATCACGGATGACCTCATCGTAAAAGTGAAACTGATGGGTGCCTGTCAGGGTTGCCCCTTCAGGACACAAACCCTTAAAGGCGGTGTGGAACAGGCTCTTATAAAAGAAGTTCCGGAAATAGCCGGGGTAGATGCAGTCTAGGTCTTCTTTTATTAAATTCGGAGTCTGAAATATACTATTTACTGACTTTAACAGTTAATACAGTAAAATAATTGATTTGGGAAAGTATCTTAAGTCAAATAAGGTTTTTATTGTGCTGGCCACAGGCCTTATGACATTCTCATGCTCTGTAGAAAAGAATACCAACCTGAGCCGCTTTTATCACAACCTGACTTCCAATTATAATATATATTTTAATGCCAGTGAAGCATACATGAGTGGAGTGGAAAGGATAAAAAATGCCTATAAAGATGATTATGCCATACTTATCCCTCTTTTTGAGTACAGCGATGAAAACGCTGCAAGGGCAGGTATCGGCGAAATGGACAGGGTGATACAAAAGACATCTAAATTGATAAGCCTGCACTCGATGACAGCAAGACCCGAAATGGATAATGACGGGCCCGTGAACGAAAGAGAACAGGAATTTTATGACCGTAAAGAATATAATAACTGGGTTGACGACAGTTACCTCCTTATGGGGAAAGCACAGTTGCACAAACATGAACTGAATGATGCAAGGGTGACACTCCTTCACAATATACGGGAAACACATGATGAAGAAATGAAGGCCATCTCGACCATATGGCTGGCGCGAACATATATTGAAATGGCTAATTATACTGAGGCTAACAGGTTGCTGACAGAAATGAATACCGGGGTGCTCGACGATTCAAACATGGCAGATTATTACCTCACCTTCGCCGATATGTACATAAGACAAAACCAGTATGAAAGGGCCATTGATCCTCTTACTGAAGCCCTGGATAATATATCGGGAAAAAAGAATAAGAACAGACCTGCCTACATTCTCGCAAGGTTGTACGAGGAGACAGGAAACAGTGAACAGGCAATAAAGTACTATAAGGAAGTGACCAGGTTGAATCCTCCCTACGATATGGAATTTAATGCCAGAATCAGCCAGGCAGGCGTATTTGATGTTGAAAGAGGGAATGTGGAGGATCTAAAGAAAGAACTTAATAAATTATTGCGCGATTCCAAAAACAAAGAATACCGTGATCAGATATACTTTGCACTCGGCAACCTCTCAATGCGAGAAGGCAATGTAGATGAAGCTGTTGAATATTATCACGAATCAGTAGCAGCCAGTACAGCCAATAGCAATCAAAAGGGAAGATCATACCTTATGCTGGCCGAGCACTACTTCGAAAAACCGGATTACCATAAGTCGCGTATGTATTACGACAGCGCCGTTGTCTTTCTCGATAAAGATTACCCCGGGTATGATGAATACCATACAAAGTCGGTTAATCTTGATGAACTGACAAATTACCTGGATATAATAACCACCCAGGACAGCCTCCAGTATGTAGCTTCATTAAGCCCCTCGGAAATAGATAACATAATAAACGGGATAATAAGAAAAATCGAAGAAGAAGAAAGACAGGCAAGCAGGGCCCTGGATGACAGGTACAATATGGGCCAGTTCTATGAAAACCAGAGAAGGTTCAGGGAAAGAACAGATGGTAGCGGACAGTGGTACTTCTATAACCAGTCGTCCCTCACCTTTGGACGGACAGAATTCCGTAACAGGTGGGGCGACAGGGAACTGGAAGATCACTGGAGAAGAAGAAACAAATCAAAAACAGGTTCTATAAGAAGCCCTATGGAGGACAGCGTGGAAGAGGAAGAAAATAATTTAGAGCCCGAATCAGATATAAAATCAAAGGAATTTTATCTGAAAAATCTTCCCACGAGCGATTCCCTTATTGAGGTATCTGATCAAATGATCGCAGAGGCATTATATAATTCTGCTCGTCTATACCACGAAAAATTCGATGATATCGAAGAAGCGAATCAGTCTTATACAGAATTTATAAACCGCTTCCCTGATCATTACAGGGTGCCACATGCATTGTATAACCTGTACAGGGTGAACAAAGATGCCGACATCCAGCTGGCTAATTCATCCAGGCAACGGCTTATTGAAAAGTATCCTGACAGTGAGTATGCAAAGCTATTGTCTGATCCCGATTACCTTGAGACAAGGATGAAGGAGGCAAACAGGGCCGAAGAGGTATATAACGAAGCATTCGGGGAATGGGAAAAAGGGAATACACAGAGAGTGATTGACATCTGTACTGATGCAGAAGATGAATTCCCCGATTCTGAACTGCTTCCGAAATTCATGCTCCTTAAGACTTATGCACTTGCTCCATCGGTAAATGAAAAAACCCTGAAGGAAAATCTCCTCCTGATAACAAGCCGGTACCCCGACTCAGAGGAAGCTGCCAGGGCCTCAGAAATGATTGCATTCATCAATAAGAAAGTCCCTGCTTTAAAAGAAGAAGAAGAAATAAAGATTGCCGTTCAGCTTTATGACACCCTCGATGCACCACCTTACAGGTTTATAATCATCTTCAAAGAAACGAGTCTTGACATGAACAGGATGGCCTTTGATATAATAAACTATAATATCGATAACTATACCAATGAGAATTATAATACACGGGGCGAGCTGATTGACGATAAGTATATACAAATCACTGTCGGTACATTTGAAGATATCTCATCTGCAATGGAATATTATAATAATTTCAATCCCTCTGAAATACTCACCAATGTGGTAGAAGGTGAAGTGCTTACCTTTATCATAAGCTCGCCCAACTATGACAGTTTTATTTCTGATAAGGATGCCGACAGATATTACCTGTTTTTCAGGGAAAACTACCTTAAGTAATTTAACTTTGCAGAAGTATTTCATAATTAATGCCTCATACTATGAGAAAAATAAGAATTCTCTGGACTGATGATGAAATAGAGATATTGCAACCTCATATTATGTTCCTGGAAGAAAAAGGCTATGAGGTTGAAACCTGCACCAATGGCAATGACACCATTGAACGGGTGGCAACCAATAACTACGATATAATACTCCTTGATGAAAATATGCCCGGGATGAGCGGCATAGATACCCTGAAAGAAATAAAACAGGTAAAACCGACAGTGCCTGTTGTAATGATTACGAAAAGCGAGGAAGAGAATATCATGGATGACGCCATAGGATCACATATAGCCGATTACCTGATAAAGCCGGTTAAGCCAAACCAGATACTCCTCTGCATAAAGAAAAATACCGATAGCCAAAGACTTGTAACTGAAAAAACAACAAGTGGTTACCAGGGTGATTTCAGGAAGATAAGCCAGTTAATAAGTGAGGCTGATAATAGTGACAAATGGATAGATATTTATAAAAAGCTTGTCTACTGGGATATACAACTCGATAAGACCAGTGATATCAATTTGCGTGAAATATTTTTCATGCAGGAGCAGGAAGCAAATGCTGCTTTCTCCAAGTTTATATCAGCAAATTACCTGTCATGGGTACTTAATGAAGAAGGCCGGAAACCGCTTATGAGCCCTTCCCTGATGAAAGAGAAGGTATTTCCCCACCTCGGTAAACAGGATAAGTTGTTCTTTATACTTATTGATAACCTTCGCTATGACCAGTGGGAGGTAATATCAAAAGAATTAACTTCATTATATAACATTTCCGGGGAGTCATTATACTTCAGCATACTGCCCACAGCAACCCAGTATTCCAGAAATTCATTGTTCAGCGGACTGATGCCGCTTGAGATACAGAGGCAATACCCCGAATTCTGGGTCTATGACGACCAGGAAGAAGGGAAAAACCAGTATGAAAGTGAATTGCTTGCAAAACAACTCACCCGTCTTTCTTTCGACATAAAATGGAAATATATCAAGATAAGCAGTAATGTCCACGGTAAGAAGGTAAATGACATGATCCCCGTTCTCCTCGGTATGGACCTCAATGTCCTGGTTTATAATTTTGTCGACCTTATTTCACATGCACGTACTGAAATAGATATTATAAGGGATCTTGCCAATGATGAACCAGCATACAGGTCACTCACCCTCTCATGGTTCACACACTCCCCCCTTTATGAGTTGCTTCAAATATTGAGCACTGAAAAGGTAAAGGTCATAATAAGCACTGACCATGGCACTGTAAGGGTCAGCAACCCCGTTAAGGTGACGGGTGACAGGAGTACCTCGACCAACCTGAGGTATAAGCTGGGCAGGAATCTCGATTACCACGCATCCGAAGTCTTTGAAATTACCGAACCCCAAAAGGCAGGTTTACCGAAATCAAATATCTCATCAAGGTATATCTTCGCCCGTAATTATGATTTCCTCGTTTATCCCAAGAACTATAATTATTACGCAAAATATTACAGGAACACCTTTCAGCATGGAGGTATTTCATTGCAGGAATTGCTGATTCCTGTGGCAACCCTGGAACCGAAGTGAGGTGTAGGCTGAGGCTAAGCCTGAGGCTAAGGCTGAGGCTGAGGCTAAGGCTGAGGCTAAGGCTAAGGGAAAAGCAATTATATTTGCATGGTGGTACATATATGGTACGGCAAATTAATCTATGGAGATAACAATTAAGAATACAGATCAGCTGCCAGCTGCTGCGGAGGAACTTATCAGGTTTACGAAAAGACACAATATTTTTGCTTTCTACGGCTCATTAGGAGCTGGCAAAACCACCCTGATTAAAGCCATATGCGATAAGCTGGGCACTATTGATATGGTAACAAGCCCCAGTTTCACGCTGGTGAATGAATATAAAACTCACAATGGTGATCTACTGTACCATTTTGACTTCTTCAGAATAAAAACACAGGAAGAAGTGTTTGATTTTGGTTTCGAAGAATACCTGATGTCAGGAAGAAAATGCTTTATAGAATGGCCGGAAAAAGTAGAGTCACTACTCCCGGAGGACACTGTAAAAATAAATATTAAGGTTAAAACTGACCTGTCCAGAACTGTTAAAGTCATTAGCCCCCCTCAGCCTTAGCCTCAGCCTAACATAATTCTATTGCTCCACATCAATTATTTTTTTACCTTTGGTTTCATCATAAAATACCCTCCCATGCAGGAGAAAGAAAAAAAGGACAAATATATTTCCAGTACGGCACTTTTGCCACAGGAAGAACTCCTGGAAACAGGCCTGAAAAAGAAGAAAATAAGCATTGGGATACCCCGCGAATCAGAAGAGAACGAAAAACGGGTTGCCCTCACCCCCGAAGCAGTTAACATACTCGTTGAAGCAGGCAATAAGGTATGTGTGCAGGAAGGCTCGGGTAATGGCGCTAAATATTCTGATAATGATTACAGCGAGAACGGGGCACTCATAACAAAAACAGGGGAAGAGGTTTACAGGTGCGACCTGATAATCAAGGTGGCTCCTTTTTCAAAGGACGAAGTGGACAAACTGCGTGAACGGTCAACAGTCCTTTCATTTCTGAAAGTGCTTAAGCAGAATAAGGCCACCCTTACCGCCATGATGCGCAAAAATATCACTGCCATAGCTTTTGAAAAAATCAGGGATAAGCACGATGAATTACCGGTTGTCGAATCAATGAGCGAGATTAGCGGTGTTACTGCAGTCCTGATTGCTTCCGAATATCTGAGCAACCAGCATGGTGGCAAGGGAGTGATGCTGGGAGGCATATCCGGTGTAACACCTACAGAGGTAGTCATTATAGGTGCAGGAACGGCTGGTGAATATGCAGCGAGGGCTGCCCTGGGCCTGGGCGCCGAGGTAAAGATCTTTGATAATTCGGTACATACGCTCAGAAGATTCCAGTCCATACTGGGCCAGAGGTTGCAAACTTCGGTTTACCATCCCCGGGTCCTTAACAAAGCACTTAGGTCAGCCGATGTACTTATAGGGGCAATACAAATTGAAGATCTCAGGCCCTGGTACCATATCACTGAAGATATGGTGAAAAAAATGAAGAAGGGCTCTTTCCTTATCGACCTCAGCATCGACCGCGGTGGTTGCATTGAAACCATGGAGTGTCGGGATCTTCAGGATCCTGTTTATGAAAAACACGGGGTTACACATTTCTCCGCATGGAACCTCCCTTCAAGGGTGGCCCGCACTGCCTCAATAGCATTGAGCAATGTTTTCACCCCCCTGATACAGGAAATGGCCGACCAGGGTGGACTGGATGCAATGTTAAAAAGCTATACCGGCTTAAACGATGGTGTATATGTCTATAAGGGCATACTCACAAATGAAACCCTGGGTCAGAAATTCAACCTCCTTTCCAAGGACCTTAACCTCCTGCTGGCCGCTTTTTAAGCTCAGAGGTAACGCAGAACAGCCTTACCTCCCGAAACCTCAAGATTAACACCCGCACCAAGTACCAGTGCCCTGTTGTCTTCAATATGACCTGCGGGAAAATCGAAGGCCACAGGAAAAGCATAATGACTTACACCTTCCATTATTATGTCAGCAGCCCCTGAAGCATATCTGATTTCAGACTCTTTGATATTGGATAAACCACCAATAATCAAACCTTTTATTTTTTCAAAGACACCGCCAAGGCACAAGCCCGTGATCATCCTGTCCAGCGAGTAAAAATATTCACCATTCTCTTCGAGAAACAGTATCTTACCCTTCAGGTATTCCTTAATTTCCGTACCCATTAAATTACTTACCAGGGAAAGGTTTCCCCCTGTGATTATGGCCTCAACCTTACCATCCCTTGAATAAGCTGAATCCCATTCATAATCCTGCGGCCCTTCAAAAAGTGACTTCCGTAAGGTAACAAGTGTTGCCGAGCCTTCTTCGTTTTTATTGTAATTAAGTGGCATCTCGGCATGCAGGGTGCTTATCCCCAGCTTGCAGTTAATGAAAAGATGCAATACACTTATATCACTGAATCCTGCCACCCATTTAGGGTTTTTGCTGAAAGCCCTGAAATCCACATCCCGTACTATCCTGGACATCCCATATCCTCCCCTTGCACATATCACTGCCTTAATATCCCTGTCATCCAGCGCCTTCTGCAGGTCAGCCAGCCGCCTCGCATCAGTGCCCGCAAAGACACCATATCTTTCATATAGGGCATCACCCCTTTCCACTTCCAGTCCCCACGATTCCAGTTTTCTGATTGCAGGTTCAATAACTTCACGGTCAACCAGGCCTGCCGGTGCAAGCACCGTCACCCTGTCGCCTTCCTTCAAAGCAGGGGGGATGATTAATTTTTTCATGACATGACAAAGATAGTAGGAATAATGGGATTTGCCTCGCTGGCGCGAGGCGTAACTTATCCCGCAGGCGCGGGATGTAATTGGCCTCACTGCGTTCGGCGTAATTGATCCCGCTGACGCGGGATGTAATTTGCCTCACTACGTTCGGCGTAATTGATCCCGCTGGCGCGGGATGTAATTATGTTGTACTTTCTGATACTGATTTAAGTGACTGGATAAATTTGTTGAGTTTAATCTTCTCTTCTGCCGTGTACTGTTGCATTTTTTGCAAATGGTCAGGTAGTATAAGATTTCTTTTTTGCAATCTACCTGTCCAATATATCGCTTCATAGAGAGATGCTCTGGAATTATAATAAAATTTCAGGGAGTCTCTATAATGGAACCGTCCAAAGCCCTCAGCTATATTTGCACCCGGTGAATCAGATGCTTCAAGGAACTGCTGGCCAATTGTAAACCTGAATTCGCGAGGTAAGGTCTGGTAAATTTCCCGGGCAAGATCACTTATTTTTAAAGCAATCTGATAAATTTCAAGATCTTCTAAATCCATGCAGCAAGAATTTTGATTAATGTAATATTTCCACATAGTAAATATAATAAATCCCTCCCAATTACGCCTCGCGCAGCGAAGCAAGTTACGCACTGCGTCAGCAGTGCCATTTACGCCGAACGTAGTGAGGCAAGTTACGCCATGCGCAAGCATGGCAAGTTACGAATTGCGCCAGCAATTCAAATTACATTTAATGTTTATCTTTGTCCTAATTTTCTTATCAGATAAATCTTGAGAATGAAGAAACCTGAAAGACACCTGGTCACTTCAGCACTTCCCTATGCTAACGGCCCCATCCACATCGGGCACCTGGCAGGTGTGTATGTACCCAGTGACATATATACCAGGTACCTCAGAATAAAAGGAGAGGATGTCATTTCCATATGTGGATCAGATGAGCATGGGGTGCCCATAACACTGAAAGCCAGGAAAGAAGGTGTTACGCCCAAGGAGATAGTCGATTATTATCATGCTCTTAACAAGAAGTCTTTTGAGGACTTCGGCATCGAATTCGACATTTATTCAAGGACAACCAACAAAATACATTACGAGACAGCTTCAGATTTTTTCACGAGCCTTTACAAAAAGGGCGAATTCCTGGAACAATCAACAGAACAGTACTTCGACAATGAAGCCGGCTGTTTCCTGGCCGACCGCTACATAACAGGCACCTGCCCGCATTGTGGCCATCCCGATGCCTATGGCGACCAGTGTGAAAGCTGCGGCACGTCATTAAGCCCCACCGACCTTATTAAGCCCCGCTCGATGGTCAGCGGCACAAAGCCTGTGATGAAAAAAACAAAACACTGGTACTTACCCCTTGATAAATTTGAAGGATGGCTCAGGAAATGGATCCTGGAGGAACATAAGGAATGGAAGGCAAATGTTTACGGACAGTGCAAATCGTGGCTCGACCAGGGACTGCAACCACGGGCGGTGAGCCGTGATCTCGACTGGGGTGTGCCCCTCCCCCTTGAAGGAACCGAAGGCAAGGTGCTCTATGTATGGTTTGATGCGCCAATAGGATACATATCAGCAACACGGGAGCTCACCGATGACTGGGAAAAATACTGGAAAGACCCGGGAACTCGGATGATACATTTTATCGGTAAGGACAATATAGTCTTTCACTGCATTATTTTCCCGGTGATGCTTAAGGCTGAAGGCTCGTATATCCTGCCCGATAATGTGCCCGCCAATGAGTTCCTGAACCTCGAGAATGATAAAATATCAACGTCCAGGAACTGGGCTGTGTGGCTGCATGAATACCTGGAGGATTTCCCCGGTGAGCAGGATGTCCTGCGTTATGTCCTGTGCGCCAGCGCGCCGGAAACAAAGGACAATGACTTTACCTGGAAAGAATTCCAGTCGAGGAATAACAATGAACTGGTGGCCATCCTCGGTAATTTTGTAAACCGTGCCCTGGTGCTCACCAATAAATATTTCGACGGTGAGATACCGCCCCTGTCAGGAACGGACGAATACGACAGGGAAGTGCTGGCAGAGATAAAAGTACTTAAAGATAAAGTTGCCTCTGCCCTTGACACTTTCCGGTTCAGGGAGGCCCTGAAAGAAGCAATGAACCTGGCAAGGCTGGGCAATAAGTATCTTGCCGACACCGAACCCTGGATAGTGATCAAGAATGACAGGGAAAAAGTTAAGACAATACTGAACATAGCCCTTCAGATAAGCGCTAACCTAAGCATTATACTGGACCCCTTCCTCCCTTTTTCAGTAAAAAAATTAAGGGAATGGCTTAATATAGAGGTCCTTGAATGGGCAAAAGCCGGGAGGGATGACCTCCTCAAAGCGGGTCATAAGTTAAACAAACCAAGATTACTCTTCAGGAAGATCGAAGACGAAGAAGTGGAAAAACAGCTCAATAAGCTTATGGAAACAAAAAAGCAAAATGACGATAAAGTAAAAGAAGCAGAACCTGTTAAAGAAACAATAAGCTTTGATGATTTTACCAAGATGGATATACGCACCGCAACTATTACCGATGCCACCAGGGTGCCCAGGACAAAAAAGCTCCTTCAACTGACCCTTGACACCGGCATAGACACAAGAACCGTTGTTGCGGGCATAGCCGAACAATTTGATCCATCAGATGTCATAGGTAAAAAAATAACGGTACTGGTTAATCTTGCTCCAAGAAAGATAAAGGGTATTGAATCGCAGGGAATGATACTGATGGCTGAAGAAGACGACGGCAACCTGGTATTTATATCCCCTTCGGAGAAAACAAAAAACGGCAGCAGGATAAGGTAGCCTATTTCTTTTCCCAGATCCAGATTGCTTCAAAAGACTCCCTGAGCCGGTTACGTTCATCAATGGCCTCCTGCCTGGTGGCGAATGACGCTGCGGAAACCCTGTAATAACCGTTTTCTGCCCTTAATAATTCAGGATTGTAGCCCTTACTGGCAATATCATTGAAGAGCCGGTTTGCATTATCATTATCCTTAAAACTACCTACTATAAGGTAGTAATTATCTATCTCATAAGTTCCTGATTCCCGGATCTCTGCGTCAGGGCTTTCCTGCGGCTCAGCGGGTCTTGCCTCACCTACTTTTTCATCAGCAAGCGCCGTTTCACCTGCGGGCACCGGTTCACCGGCCCTGTGTGTTTCAGGCATTTCCCTGAATAACTCGTCCTGTGCCGACTTTATCTCTTCAAACTCCACTTTTGCAAGGGGATTAAGACCGGCATTTGACTTAAAGAGATCGGTCTTCAGGGGTACAACTATCATTGCCAGGACAAAGGGTATCGCCACGGCTGCCCTCCAGATCATCCTTCTGCGGCTGGCCATCAGGAGGGGATCCTTGTCGCGTCGCCTGATGACAGCTTTTGATATATCATAATCCTCAACCGGCTCCCTGGTAAAGGCTGATAAGCCATAAGCATCCAGGAGGTAATTAATAGTATTATCAGGCTCAAACTGGAAGCTGCCCTCTTTGTTCATCTGGAAATGACCTATCCCTTCCAGGTGAACGCGTTCGCCCTTATCTAACTTATCCTTCACCCCGCTGATATAATCCTCCACTATGCGCTTTGCATCAGCATAACCTATGCCTTTTTTCTCGGAGATCTTACCTATCAGCAATCCGTCATTGTGGCTGAGCCTGCTGTTAAAGGATATTGCCTTCACCGGGGGGTGAAAAGTGTTACTTTCCCTGTCTATCCTCGCAGGCGTATAATTCCCTATAAACCCACCGAAGCCTAGTAGGATAACACAATCGTGGCTGAATAACAGCTCCCGGATAAAAGGACTGAGATCTTTCATATTAACCTGCTCTATTGAATACAAAAATAGTAAAAGTCTTTGAATATTTATTTCATCTCAGCAATCTAAATATTATCTTCGCTTTTCCTATCTCTGAAAATAAGGAATGACATGAAAGAACTGAGAATGGTTGACCTTAAGGGTCAGTATGATAGAATAAAGAACGAAATCGACTCCGCTATACAGTCAGTAATTGATTCCTCTGTTTTTATACGGGGGCCTGAAGTAAAACATTTTGAGGAAGAACTGGCCTCTTACCTTGGGGTCAAGCATGTTATCAGCTGCGCTAACGGCACCGATGCCCTCCAGGTGGCCATGATGGCACTCGACCTCAAACCGGGTGACGAAGTGATAACCACCGATTTCACCTTTATTGCCAGCGTGGAGGTTATCGCACTTCTTGGTCTACGACCCGTCTTTGTGGAACCTGAACCGGATACCTTTAACATATCGCCCTCAGCCATTGAAAAAGCAATAAGCCCACGGACAAAGGCAATAATACCTGTCCATTTATTCGGCCAGTCGGCCGATATGGAGGAAATACTGAAAATAGCCCGCAAACATAAGCTTTTCCTTATCGAAGATGCAGCACAGGCAACAGGAACGGAATATATATTTTCCGATGGCAAAAGACAAAAGGCAGGCACCATGGGCGATGTGGGCTGCACGTCTTTCTTTCCCTCAAAAAATCTCGGCTGTTACGGTGACGGCGGTGCAATATTTACCAATGATGACAGCCTCGCCAGCTCGATACGCAGTATTACCAACCATGGCAGCACCAGGAAATATTACCACGATGATATAGGTGTTAATTCAAGGCTCGATGCACTGCAGGCCGCCATACTCAGGGTAAAGCTCAGGTACCTCGATGAGTACAATAATGCACGCAGGACCGCCGCTTCGTTTTATGACAGTCAGCTGAGCCAGACCAGCAGGGTGACATCACCTCTCCGATCAAACACGTCAACTCATATTTTTCACCAGTATACAATAAAGACAGACCCCGCCGACAGGGATAAACTGAAAAATTACCTGGCAGAAAAGAACATACCGTCAATGGTCTATTACCCCGTGCCCATGCATAAACAAAAAGCCTACAGCCACCTGGGCATAGAGGATGAAGCCTTCCCTGTGACCGGTGCGCTATGCCGCTCTGTCCTGTCCCTGCCGATGCATACCGAACTTCACATCGACCAGCTAAAGTATATATGCGATAATATTTTTAAGTTTTACCAAGAAAAATAAACCATGGATGATTATTTTGCTCACGAAACAGCAGTGATCGATGAGGGCTGCAAGATAGGCAAGGGATGCCGTATATGGCATTTCTCCCATATCATGACGGGAGCCGTACTGGGTGAAAAATGTAACCTCGGGCAAAACGTGGTTATTTCACCGGGCGTTGTCCTGGGTAACAATGTCAAGGTACAGAATAATGTATCGGTATATACCGGTGTGATATGTGAAGACGACGTCTTCCTCGGTCCCTCAATGGTCTTTACCAACATAGTGAACCCCAGGAGCGCGGTGGTGCGCCGTGACCAGTATATAAAGACAATAGTGGGCAAAGGAGCAAGCATAGGTGCAAACGCAACCATCATATGCGGTAACAACATAGGCAACTATGCATTTATAGGTGCAGGAGCAGTGATTACCCGCGAGGTAAAACCATATTCGCTTGTTGTGGGTAATCCGGCAAAACACGTGGGCTGGATGAGCGAATACGGGCACAGGCTTGAATTCAACGATGATAACATAGCTGTATGCCCCGAGAGTGGAGAGAAATACAGGCTTGCAGGAAACGCGGTTTCTAAAATTATTGATTAGTTTTACAATTCATAAAAAAGCCCTATGAGTGACAGACCAAAAAATTTCGGGCTGATAGGTGTGGCGGGTTATATAGCGGTGCGACATCTTAAAGCGATAAAAGAAACGGGGAATAACCTCCTTGCCAGCCTCGACCCCTTCGATAGCGTGGGTATCATAGACCAGTATTTCCCTGAAAGTGATTTTTTTGTCGAATTTGAACGCTTCGACCGTCACTTTGAAAAACTTAAAAGATCAGGCATTAAGATTGATTATGTCAGTATATGTTCACCAAATTTCCTCCATGATTCACATATACGGTTTGCCCTCAGGCACCAGGCCGATGCCATATGCGAAAAACCAATCGTTCTTAATCCCTGGAACATAGATGCCCTGCAGGAGATAGAGAAAGAAACAGGGAAAAAAGTATATACTGTACTCCAGCTCAGGCTTCATCCTTCAATCCTCGCACTCAGGGAAAAAATGATGAAGGAAAAACAAAAATCCAAGCATGATATTGACCTTACATATATCACCAGCAGGGGTAACTGGTATAAATTTTCATGGAAAGGAGACATCCAGAAATCAGGTGGCGTGGCAACCAATATAGGTATACATTTTTTTGACATGCTCAGCTGGGTCTTCGGTGATGTAAAGAACAACCACGTACACCTGCTTGAAGAAGATAAGGCAGCAGGCTATCTCGAACTGGAGTACGCCAGGGTACGATGGTTCATGAGCATAGATTATAATGACCTCCCGGAAAATGTAAAGAAGAAAGGACAGAGAACATACCGTTCGATACGTGTCGAAGGCGAAGAGATAGAATTCAGCGGAGGCTTCACTGACCTCCATAATGAGACATACAGGCAGATCCTTGCAGGAGCAGGCTTCGGACTGGATGATGCACGTAATTCGGTGCAAACAGTCTATGAAATACGTAACAGTAAAGCTCAAACAGGTAAAGGTGAAATCCATCCCTTTGCCTCCGGTATTATTAAATAAAGGTAAAAATGTACAAAGAACTAATTGAAGGAAAAACTAAATTATCAGTCATAGGCCTGGGATATGTAGGCCTGCCAATAGCACTGGCCTTTGCCAGTAAAATAGAAGTAATAGGTTTTGATATACGTGCCGACAGGCTTGAAAGCATGAAAAAGGGCTTTGACCCTAATAATGAAGTCCCTGATGAAGCCTTTAATGATATCAATATACATTTTACAACAGATCCGGAAGACCTTAAAAAAGCTTCATTTCATATAATAGCAGTGCCCACACCCACCGATAAGCATAACCTGCCCGACCTGCGACCGGTGATGGCAGCTTCGGAAACCGTGGGTAAAATACTCAAGAAGGGAGATTACGTGGTATATGAATCCACCGTCTACCCCGGATGTACCGAAGAAGACTGTGTCCCGGCACTTGAAAAATTCTCCTCGCTGAAATACCGTGACGATTTTAAGGTGGGCTTCTCCCCGGAAAGGATAAACCCCGGTGATAAAATAAACACCCTCAGTTCAATAGTCAAGGTTACCAGTGGCTGTGATGACCAATCAGCAGAAGAAATAGCACAGGTGTACGAAGTGATAATCGATGCGGGAGTGCACAGGGCAAGCTCAATAAAAGTGGCTGAAGCCGCAAAAATCATCGAGAACACACAGAGGGACATTAATATTGCCTTTATGAATGAACTGTCAATAATATTCAACAGGATGGGCATCAATACCTATGAGGTCCTTGAAGCAGCGGGTACAAAATGGAACTTCCTGAAGTTCTTTCCCGGCCTGGTGGGAGGCCATTGTATAGGTGTCGACCCCTACTACCTTTCCTATAAAGCCAAGGAACTGGGTTATCACCCACAGATGATCGATTCGGGCCGTTTCGTCAACGACAGCATGGGAGGCTATGTCGGAAAACAAACCGTCAAAAAAATCATTGCAGCATCCAAAAGCCCTAAAGGAGCCAAAACACTCATCATGGGAATAACATTCAAGGAAAATGTAACAGATATAAGAAATTCCAAGGTGGTGGATGTGATAGCTGAACTGCATGATTTCGGCTGTGTGGTTGACGTGGTGGATCCAAACGCCGATCCCGGTGATGTAAAAAATGAATATGGACTGGAACTGAAGAACAAACCATCAGGTAAATATGATGCGGTGATCGTTGCGGTGAACCACGCACAGTATCTGGAACTCGATGAAGACTACTTTGCAAAATTGCTGCGTAAAAATGGAATACTTGTTGACATAAAAGGAATATACAGGGGTAAAATGAAAAAATTAACTTACTGGAGCTTATAAAAACAATGAAGAATAAAGTACTGGTCACGGGAGGAACAGGTTATATAGGATCACATACTGCTGTTGAATTGCAGAATGAGGGCTTTGACGTCTTCATAATTGATAATCTAGCTAATTCAGATATTGAGGTACTCGGCGGAATTGAACGAATCACAGGCACCAAGCCGGTGTTCGAGGAAATTGACCTGTGCAATATTGACAGGCTGGAGGCATTTTTTTCCCTTAATCCTGATATTGAATCTATAATCCATTTCGCTGCCTATAAAGCCGTGGGTGAGTCAGTGGAAAAACCACTGCTGTATTACTATAATAACATTGTTTCCCTTATTAACCTGCTGACGTGCATGCATAACTTCAAAATCCCTTATATGGTCTTCTCTTCATCCTGTACAGTCTATGGCCAGCCTGATAAATTGCCGGTTTCGGAAGATTCCCCCATAAAGGAAGCCGTTTCGCCTTACGGCAATACAAAAAAGATAGGCGAAGACATATTGAGAGATACGCTGCATGCCGGTGAAGAACTCAGGGGTATCTCACTCAGGTATTTTAATCCGATAGGCGCACATCCCTCATCACACATAGGCGAGCTGCCCACTGGTGTACCCGAAAACCTGGTGCCCTTTATTACACAGACCGCTGCCGGTGTAAGGGACGAACTGAAAGTCTTTGGCGACGACTATGATACAGCCGACGGCTCATGCATACGTGACTACCTCCATGTTGTTGACCTTGCACAGGCACACGTTATTGCACTGCAAAGACTCCTCGAAGGAAAGAATAAAGACAACTATGAAATATTTAACCTGGGAACAGGGGAAGGAGTGTCGGTATTTGAAGCGATAAAATCCTTTGAAAGAGTGTCAGGGAAAAAACTGAAATACCGGGTGGTTGGCAGAAGACCCGGCGACATCGAAAAGATATGGGCCGACCCTTCAAAGGCCAATAAGGAGATGGGCTGGTCAACGAAATATTCCCTCGATGAAGCCATGAAATCTGCATGGGACTGGGAACTCACTTATCGTAACCTGAAATAAAGTATCACATAATAATATGAAGAGATCAGTATTAATAACAGGCGGCGCCGGATTTATAGGATCTCATGTAGTGCGACAATTCGTAAAGAATTACCCCTCCTACCTGCTTGTCAATGCGGACAAACTGACCTATGCCGGCAACCTGCAGAACCTTACAGACATTGAAAAAGCAGACAATTACCGCTTCGAGAAGATAGATATTGTGGATGAAGATGCTGTGTTTTCATTGTTCGATAAATACCGCTTTGACGGGGTGATCCACCTGGCAGCAGAATCACATGTCGACCGGTCTATATCATCACCGAAAGAATTTGTCTTTACCAATATCATAGGTACGGTTAACCTTCTCAATGCCTCAAGAAAAATATGGACTGAACCTGAAGGGAAAATTTTTTATCATATATCCACCGATGAGGTTTACGGTTCACTGGGAAATGTTGGCCGTTTCACCGAAAGCTCTGCCTACGATCCACGCAGTCCCTACTCCGCATCCAAAGCCGGCTCAGACCACTTTGTGCGTGCCTACTTCAACACCTACGGCTTACCGGTGGTAATAAGCAACTGTTCAAATAATTATGGGCCTAACCAGTTTCCTGAAAAACTCATCCCCCTCGCCATCAACAATATTAAAAACGGCAGGGATGTTCCCGTGTACGGTAAGGGAGAAAACATCAGGGACTGGCTCTACGTGGAAGACCATGCAAAGGCTGTTGACCTCATTTTTCACAGGGGGAAGCATGGCGAAACATATAATATCGGCGGTAATAACGAGTGGAAAAATATTGATCTTATTTACCTCCTGAGTGAACTGATGGATAAAAAGCTGAAAAGGTCGCCCGGTGAGTCTGCAAAACTTATCACCTTTGTTAAGGACCGTGCCGGTCACGATAAACGCTATGCCATCGATCCCTCTAAAATAATGAAGGAACTGGGCTGGTCCCCCGCTCATAACTTCAGGGAAGGCTTGAGCAAAACTATTGACTGGTACCTGGAAAATGAAGAATGGCTGCTCAATGTACTGTCAGGAGATTACGAAAAGTACTATGAAGAGCAATATGTTAAAAGATGATATCCCCGCTTATTTGAGAACGGTATAGCTAAGCTCAAACCTGACGGCGTCTTCGCTATTTTCCCTGTTAGCTTTTAAGATAAGGTTTTTTGTGCTCAGCTCCGGTAAATAAATTTCTATAACCGGTTTACTCACCTTGCCCTCAATATAGTTCTGAACAAAATTTGCAATGTTGACCTGGTAAAGGTCATTTACCTTGTTATAAATACCGTCAAGAAATGCGGGATCAATAAGGTAGTCCGACAGCACCCTCTTTACCCCTGCACTGTCGTACCTGACATAAATGTTTCCGGGAACCATCTCTTCTGTATAATCAGGTTCACTGATGTAAACAGGCAGGTAGAGCCTGGCCTTGTTAATCGCCACATCATAGGGCACCGACCTCAGGAACTCAAGCCCCTGAATAGACAGTTTTGAATATACGCCTTCCATAGATTGTACATAAGCAAGTGTGTCCCGGATCGGCTCATTTATATATTTTATCTTTTTATCCGGCTCAGCTGCCTCAAAATCGTGCAGGTACCTGTTGTAAAGCAAACACCTGGGATTTATGGTAAAGGCATAAGTTCTGTCATAGCCCATGGCATTGGTATAATAAACAACTATGGTTGCCCCGGCATAAGAGCCTGTTGACTCACTGCTTTTAACCATGTTTAACTGCAGTATATGGTAGTTATCGGTCTGCGGATATTCAAAATATAGCCCGTAGAAAAAGTCCCGCCAGTCAACAGTGTCGCTCCGCAGGTATAATATCGATGTGTCCCTGAGTAAATATTCACCGAACGATGTAGGCAGATCCATGGTCAGAACAGTATCGGTCCCTTCCTCCAGGGGTGGTATCTCAAGCGATACCATGAGGTCTTTAATAGGAACATCACTGCCTACCAGGTAAGTAGAGTCTGCGGATAGTTTCTCAGCAATCTCATATATATTGAGAGTATTCGTGCCTACCATCTCCCCCATAACGTCCGTTATTTCAAACTTCATTTTCATCGAATCAATAGTAATGAGGCCATCGGCCGGCCATTCGGCAGCTATCCATAACTGGCTTACAAAATCAGAGCTTGTCAGGCCAAAATAAGGATCAAGGATTTTCCCAAGGTATGAAACCGTGGGCTGCATTGATGTTGCAGAATCAGAAAAAAGAGTATACATACCCACTCCCATCGTATCAATGGCCACTATACTGTCAAAATCAGACTGGGGCAGTATACCCTCTCCTATGGATGCGGGATCTTCCTCACACGACATTAAGAAAAACAACAACACAACCGGAAGTACCAGTATTTTGTGTATTTGTTTTTTGAGTGATATTATTATCGCAGCTACAGAGTGTGAATGTTCAGGTAATTTTGTCATAAAATTCATTGTACGCATCAATATATTCCTCTTCATCTTGATATCCCAGTATAGGCTTATCCTGTGATTTAATATATTTCTCTACTTCTTTATTTATCTCCTTACTACCAATAATTATGCCATCCGAATGATCAATGGCTAATTTAGAAATAGTATAAAAATCGGCCCTCCCCGGAAAATCAACGTATTTTTTATCTATCCCGTCAGAAACCAGTTTATCAGGGAACGACTCCCTGAACGGTTTTTTGAAATCCTTATTGTATACGGAATAAATAATTTTTACATCGGCAAAAAGCGGATCATCTTCATATATCGTACACAAGTAAAGGGGAACCAGTGCAGCCATCCATCCATGACAATGAACTATATCGGGGGGCCATCTCAACTTCTTAACCGTTTCCAGAACCCCTCTTGCAAAAAATATTGTACGCTCATCGTTATCAGAAAATTCTTCCCCCCTGGAATTACTAACCACATGCTTGCGATGGAAATAATCTTCATTATCAATAAAGTAAACCTGCATCCTCGCAGCCTGGATACTTGCAACCTTGATGATCAGGGGATGATCGGTGTCGTCTATTATTAAATTCATTCCCGATAAACGTATCACCTCATGTAACTGGTTGCGCCGTTCATTGATGCAACCGTATCGCGGCATGAACGTCCTTATTTCCTTTCCCCTCTCCTGTATCCCCTGAGGCAAATATCTGCTTATGGTAGAAATCTCTGTTTCTGTCAAATAAGGGGTTATTTCCTGTGATACGAATAATACCTTCTTACTATCCATTGGCCTTTTAATAACAGAGTGCAAAGATAGCAAAAATATTCCAATACCTGAATCCATGAGCCACCATATTGGTTTTTTGACTAAATTTGACCGGCCGATCAAATGACCTGTTACTGAAACCGGGATGAAACAAATAGAAAGCACAACCGCCCTAAAGGGTGAGATCCGAAAACAAAAAGGTAAAAGCATCGGCCTGGTGCCAACAATGGGGGCCCTCCATGCCGGTCACACCTCCCTGGTTGAACAATCAACCAGGGACAACGATATTACCATAGTCAGCATATTCGTCAATCCCACCCAATTCACCGACGCCGCCGACCTTGTGAAATATCCGCGTACCCCGGATAAAGACCTGGACATCCTTTCCAATATGCTTGCTCCGGATGATATAGTCTTTACCCCCAGGGCCGACGACATTTACCGCGACGAAAAAATTCCCCCGGTAAACCTGGGACAACTGGATAAAATAATGGAAGGTAAACACAGGCCGGGCCATTTCATGGGTGTTGTGCGTATCGTTAATATATTGTTTAACCTCTGTAAACCAGACAGGGCATACTTCGGCCGGAAGGACTTCCAGCAGCTGGCAGTGATAAAAACACTGGTTGAACAAAGAAAGCTTAAAATAAAAATTATCGGATGCCCCATCGTCAGGGAAGACAACGGGCTGGCTATGAGCTCAAGAAATGAGAGATTGTCCCCGGAAATGCGAAAAAAAGCCGGCATTATTTATAAAACACTTGAGAAGTACCATGAACAGGTCATGCCTGTCGACATCAATGCATTGAAAACAAATGTGATATCAGACATTAACGCGGTGGAGGATTTAAGTGTTGAATACTTTGAAATTGTTGATGATGATCTTAAACCACTGGATTCTGCAAGTGACATCAGCAGCGAGAAAAGTTACACCGGCTGTATAGCGGTATATGCCGGTGACGTTAGATTAATCGATAATATCGGGTTTTCTTTCCAGTTTACAAAAGGTTGATTAACTTTGCCGTGTAATTAGTGCTTGAAAGAAAACTAAGTTATTTTCAGTCTTTGATAAGAAAGCGTCAAATACAAGGCTTTCGAAGTTTTTGAAGCTAAGGAGTTTACTATTCGTAAATGACTGCTTCAAAAACGAGAATAACGCAGTAGTTGGCGTTTTCTTGCAAAGACTAATTAATCTGATGCAGTCATGTTTATAGAAGTGGTAAAATCCAAGATTCACAAAGTCACGGTTACTGAAGCCAATCTCCAGTACGTAGGAAGCATTACCATCGATGAAGATCTGATGGAGGCTGCGAATATTATTGAAAATGAAAAGGTACAGGTCGTTAATATCAATAACGGCGAGAGGCTCGAAACATACGTTATAAAAGGAGAACGAGGGTCCGGAACTATCAGTCTCAACGGTCCGGCCGCGAGAAAGGCGGCGGTGGGTGATGTGATCATTATAATATCCTATGCCACCATAGATTATAAGGAAGCAAAAAAATTCAAGCCAACACTTATCTTTCCCGATACCGATACAAATAAACTTGTCTGATCTTGAACGACAAAATTAAGCAGATAATTAAACTGGGCATCTTCATAGGCCTCAGTGTAATACTCTTAATAATAGCTTTCAGGGATATTGACCTTGCCGATGTTTTCGCTGAATTGAAAAATGCAAAATATTCATGGGTGCTCATCTCCCTGTCCGCAGCCACACTGGCCTATTTCAGCAGGGCCAGGCGATGGATACTCTTGATAAAGCCCCTGGGCTACACGCCAAGCCTCTCTTCTGCATACCATGCCGTTATGACAGGTTACCTCTTTAACCTGGCGGCCCCCCGCCTCGGGGAACTAACAAAGTGTGTGGCACTCGGCCGTAAAGAAAAAATACCTGTAGAAAGGCTCTTCGGCACCGTAATAGCCGAAAGGGCCATCGACCTTGTTAGTATGTTTATCATATTGTTAATCATGATATTTGCCGGCGGCAACATTATGAACTCCTTCCTTAAGGAAAATGTACTGGAACCACTGGGAGCCAGGTTATCCGATATATTCGTCTCCCCTGTAACCACCATTGCGATACTATTACTGTTCATCGTTGCCGTAATCTTAATGCTTACGATATACCGGGAGTGGCTATTGAAGGTAAAACTCTTTGCCAGGATAGGTGATATTATGAAAGGCATAATAAGCGGACTGAAAACTTTCACCAGGATGAAAGACAAGCTGGAGTTTGTATTCCATACCGTGCTTATCTGGACCCTGTATATCATTATGACATGGGTGGTTCTTTATGCCATACCGGCAACATCAAACCTTCATTTCGGTGATGCCATATTCCTTTTGGTCATAGGCAGTCTGGGAATGGCTGCACCGGTGCAGAGTGGAATAGGGGCTTTTCACTGGATAGTGTCCCGGGGCCTGACCGTTGTATACGGGATAAAACTGAAAGACGGACTGGCCTATGCCACCCTCTCCCATGAATCACAATTGATATTAATTGCTATCTTGGGTACAATTTCATTTTATATTATTCTGGGCAGGAAAAAGAAGCTTAAAGACCCTAAGGCTGAAAATATAGTTTATGACAAAAAATAAAACCACATGGGTTTGCAGTAATTGCGGTGCGGAATCGCCCAAATGGATAGGGCGGTGTCCTTCGTGCGGTGAATGGAACACCTACAGGGAAGAAATAGTGCCATCAAAAAGGAAAGATCCTTTTTCCTTCAGCCAGGGCCAGGCCAGGCCCCAATTGCTGAATGATATTTCAACCCTGGAGAGAAATCGCATCAGCTCGGGGATGGAAGAAACAGACCGCATCCTGGGAGGAGGCATAGTGCCGGGTTCCGTAATCCTGCTGGGAGGAGAACCCGGGGTGGGCAAATCAACCCTGGCCCTTCAACTGGCCATGAAGCTGGATAACAAGAAGATACTCTATGTTTCGGGTGAAGAGAGCGGTGAGCAATTAAAGCTGAGGGCCGCCCGCCTCGGTTATGATAATGAATCCTGTTATGTTTATTCAGAAACATCACTTGAGGCAATAATCAACAGTGCCGAAAATATCAAACCACAGGTAATTATCATAGACAGCATACAGACCATCAGCACCTCCACCCTCGAGTCCTCGGCAGGGACCATTAGCCAGGTGAGGGAATGTGCTGCCCTCCTCCTGAAATATGCCAAGCAAACGGGCACCCCTGTGATCCTTATCGGGCATATCACAAAAGAGGGGAGCCTGGCCGGTCCGAAAACACTGGAACATATCGTTGATGTCGTACTCCAGTTCGAAGGCGACAGCAACTATATCTACCGAATACTCAGGGCAGTGAAAAACCGCTTTGGCGCCACAACGGAGATTGGCATCTTTGAGATGCTCACAACGGGACTGCGCCAGGTGTCCAATCCTTCCGAAATGTTTATTAACCAGCATGAAGAAGTGCTTAGCGGCATAGCCATAGCCGCCACCATCGATGGCATACGACCCTTCATGATAGAGACCCAGGCCCTGGTGAGCAGCGCTGTTTACGGCACACCCCAGAGAAGTTCCACCGGCTTTGATACCCGCCGGCTTAATATGTTACTCGCCGTACTTGAGAAAAGGGCGGGCTTCAGGCTGGGCGTGAAAGATGTGTTCATGAATATAGCCGGCGGACTGAAGGTCAGTGACCCCGCCATCGACATGGCGGTTATCAGCGCTGTACTGTCGTCAAACCTTGACATACCTGTTGACCGCAATGTATGCTTTGCCGGTGAAACAGGACTGTCCGGCGAGATCAGGCCGGTGAGCCATATCGACCAGAGAATAAAGGAAGCTTCAAGGCTGGGCTTTTCAGAGATATATATTTCAAAATATGCACGCCCGGGAGAAAAAGGCAATAATAAGATTAATATAGTGAGGGTGGGCAAGGTTGAAACTCTTGTTAAGCGACTTTTTGCCTGATAACTAAAACTCCTCAAGCTCATAAATATACCTTCTCCCCTCCTGGTCCTTCACCTTATCACAATCGAGCTCTATATCGAAACCGGGGGGTTCATCAAACTCATCTGCTTCCATTATCCCCAGTTCAGGATCAGCATAAAGCTTCTGCAGGAAGAGTCCGAAAACCGGCAGGGCCATATTAGCCCCCTGGCCAAGGGTGAGGCTTTCAAAATGTATGGCCTGGTCTTCCCACCCGGTCCATACTCCTCCCACCAGGTTGGGAGTGACGCCTATAAACCAGCCGTTGGAATTATTCTGTGTGGTACCCGTCTTGCCTCCTATCTGGCCTCCCAGCTCGTATTTGAACCGCAGCCTGATAGCCGTACCCTGGTCTACCACGGCACGTAAAAGATTTATCATAAGGTAAGCATGAGCCTCACTCATCACCTCCTCTATTGCCGGGGTAAAACGTGATATTACACTGCCGTTCCTGTCTTCTATCCTGCTTACCACTATGGGATTTGTAAAAACACCCTTGTTGGCGTAGGTGCCGAAGGCCCCAACCATCTCATCAAGAGTCAGAACCGAGGTCCCGAGGAAGATGCTGTTTACCGCTTCAATATACCTCCTGTTAATGCCCATACTCGCCATCAGGTCAACAACGGCCTGGGGACTGAACTGTTTCATCAGCCATGCCGATATATAATTTTCCGAGTTCGCCAGTCCCCACTTAAGGGTAACCATCTTCCCGTGATATTCCCGCGGCCCGCTGCTCCTGGGTGACCAAATGGTGTCGTTATCCTCAAAATCCCTCGGTATATTCTCAACCTCGTAGCAGGGTGAATATCCCTCCTGCATGGCAAGGGTGTAGAGGAAGGGTTTTATCGTTGACCCAACCTGCTTCCTTTGCTGTTTCACCGCATCATACTTGAAGTACCTGAAATCAGGCCCTCCAACATAGGCCTTTACATAACCTGTATGGGGATCCATGGCCATCATGGACGATCTTACAAAATATTTATTGTAGAGTACCGAATCATATGGTGTCATCACCGTGTCAATATCCCCTTCCCAGCTGAAAACCTCCATGGGAACAGGTGTATTGAAGGCTTTCCATATGGAGTCTTCCGATACACGTCCCGACATGTTCTTGTACCTGTCAGTCCGCCTGATAGAAATCTCCATAAGCTCATCAATCTTATCCGAGGATAGATCATTGCTGTATGGCGGATTACGGAACCTTTTAACCACCTCATTGAATGCCGGCTGCAGGTCCTGGGAGAGGTGTTCGGCAACCGCTTCCTCCGCGTATTTCTGCATCCTCGAATCTATGGTGGTGAATATCTTCAATCCGTCACGGTATAGGTTATAGTTTGAGCCATCGGGTTTCTTGTTCTTCCGGCACCAACCATAAAGTGGATTAGTGTCCCATTCCTTCTTTGCATCCAGGTATTGATTGCGCAAAAGGAACATATTACTGTCAGGCTCATATGCTATCATGGTTGTCCTCACATATTCCCTTAAATAGGTTGCCAGACCTGTTTCATGCCCCGCTTCTTTGAAGTCGATCTCTATGGGTAGCTGCTGCAGTGAGTCGGCCACCTCCTTTTCAATGTAACCATACTTACCCATCTGGGAAAGAACAATGTTGCGCCTGACTATCATATTCTCGGGATTCCTCTTGGGATTATACCTTATCGGGTTTTTTAACATCCCCACAATTATTGCGGCCTCTTCAATGCTCAATGAGTCGGGAGTGGTATTGAAGTAAACCGAGGATGCAGAACTTATACCAACGGCATTGTATAGAAAATCATACTGGTTCAGGTACATTGTTATTATCTCTTTCTTGGTATAGTTCCTCTCCAGGCGTACTGCCGTAGCCCACTCCTTGAACTTAGCCAGCCCCAGGCCTATGGAATGACTTTTTACAGTGCCATCTTCCATCATTTCACGGGTCCTGTAAAGGTTCTTGGCAAGCTGTTGGCTTATTGTTGAGCCGCCGCCTGTCTCCTGGCCCAGGATAATGGTCTTTACCACAACCCTTATCAAACTCCTTATATCAATGCCCGGATGGCGATAAAACCTTATATCCTCGGTGGCAATAAGTGCAGCGCTTACATAAGGCGATATCTCATTATAGTCCACCCACGTTCTGTTCTGAAAAAAATATTTGCCCAGTAACACACCGTCGGCCGAATAGATCTCGGCGGCCAGGTCGTTTTCCGGGTTTTCCAGCTCTTCAAAGGACGGCATGGGTCCGAATAGCTCAAAGGAGATAAGGATAAAAATTGCTATTATCAATACAAAAGGAGTGGCAAATATTGCCCAGAACCATATTTTATATTTCCTGTATTTATCTTCTTTCTTTGCCATTTTATTGTGGTCTTTGGGCCAAAAATACTAAATATTAATTAAAGAATTATCTATATTAATTTTGATCAATGTAAGAGAAATGCTTTACTTTGTCGAGCTAATTGTGGAAAGTAATTCAGATGGATATGAGAGTGAACCTTGTTATTGTAGAATCGCCTGCAAAAGCAAAAACAATAGAAAAATTTCTTGGAAAGGATTTTAAGGTAGTCTCCAGCTTTGGCCATATACGTGATCTTTCAAAAAAAAATTTGGGTATCGATATTGAAAACGGTTTTGAACCGGAGTATATTATACCCGACGACAAAAAGAAAGTGGTTAATGAACTGAAAAAACAGTCCGTCAATGCCTCCCTGGTATGGCTGGCCTCCGATGAAGACCGCGAAGGCGAAGCCATTGCCTGGCACCTGGTGCAGGTACTCGAACTTCCGTCCGAAAAGACAAAAAGAATAGTATTTCACGAAATAACAAGAGATGCAATAGACAGGGCTGTCGGTTCACCACGGGGGATCAACCACAACCTCGTTGATGCACAGCAGGCACGGCGAGTGCTCGACAGGCTCGTTGGTTATGAAATATCACCCATATTATGGAAAAAAGTACAGCCTTCCCTGTCGGCCGGAAGGGTGCAGTCGGTGGCATTGAGGCTGCTGGTCGAAAGAGAACGTGAAATAATATCTTTCAAACCCGTATCATCCTTCAAACTTACCGGTGAGTTCATAATTGATATGGGCAAGGGGGAAAAGGCAAAAATAAAAGCCGAGGCCTCAAAAAAATTCAGCCGGGAAGATGATGCAAGGTCATTTCTCCGTCTCTGTGCCGATGCTGCCTTTAATATCGAAGAAATAAATATAAAGCCCGGCACCCGCTCACCGGCACCGCCATTTACCACTTCAACCCTCCAACAGGAAGCATACCGTAAACTGGGCTTCTCGGTGGCCCAGACAATGACGGTTGCCCAGCGACTCTATGAAAGTGGTAAGATAACCTATATGCGAACAGATTCAACAAACCTGTCGCAGCTGGCAATCAACACAGCCGCCAAAGCCATAAAGGGAGAATACAGCGATAACTATTCCAGGCCGAGGCAATACAAAACAAAGTCTAAAGGGGCCCAGGAAGCACATGAGGCAATACGGCCGGCCTACATGGATAAAAAGAGCATACAGGGGAACCAGCAGGAAAAGAAACTGTACGATCTTATCTGGAAGAGAACAGCAGCATCCCAGATGAGTGATGCAAAAGTCGAAAAGACAAGTATTAAAATAGGAATGTCTAACTCCGATATCCCTTTCACTGCACAGGCCGAGGTGATCAAATTTGACGGTTTTTTGAAAGTTTACAGGGAGTCAAGTGATTCAAACGGAGATAATGGTTCTGATACAGTTATTCCACCTGTAAAAAAAGGCATGCCCCTGGAATACGAAAAAATCATTGCACAGGAGAAATATACGGTGCCTCCTCCCCGCTATACCGAAGCCAGCCTGGTTAAGAAAATGGAAGAGCTGGGTATCGGGCGACCTTCAACCTATGCTCCCGTTATCTCAACCATACAGAACAGGGGGTACGTAAGCCGCGAAGACAGGCCGGGTGACCCACAGACCGTTAGCATACTTACCCTTTCAGGGGGTGACATCAGGGAAAGCACGAAAACCGAAAAAACGGCTTATGAAAAAGCAAAACTCTTCCCAAAAGATATCGGTATTATTGTTAATGATTTTCTTGTTGAACACTTCAGTAACATCTTCGATTATAATTTCACGGCCAATATAGAAGTACAGTTTGATAAGATTGCCGAAGGTGAAAAAGAATGGGATAAAATGATCGAGGAGTTCTACGGCCCTTTCCACCGTAAGGTAAGCTCAACGATGAAGGAAGCCGACCGTAAAAAGGGAGTCAGGGAACTGGGCACCGATCCCGGGTCAGGTGAACCTGTATATGCCAGGATGGGGCGCTACGGCCCTGTGGTCCAGATAGGCGATGCCTCGGAAGATAAGAAACCACGCTTCGCCAGCCTGCGCAAAGGGCAACTGATAGAAACAATAGAGCTGGATGAAGCACTCGAACTCTTTAAACTGCCGCGTTCCTTAGGTGAGTACGAGGGAGATGAGATATTAGTGGGCATTGGCCGCTTCGGACCCTATGTTAAACATAAAAATAAATTTTATTCCCTGAAGAAAGGTAAAGACGACCCATATAATATCACTAAAGAACGTGCCATTGAACTGATTAAGGAAAAAAAAGCATCCGACAGGAAAAAAGAAATAAAGCGCTTTGGTGATATAGTAATAATGAATGGCCGGTATGGCCCTTATATTTCTTATGAAAAGAAAAACTACAAAATACCTAAAGGCACTGACCCTGAATCACTTTCTAAGGAGGACTGCTTGAAAATTATTGAAAAATAATAACCTTACTATGCTTGATTTAAATGACTACTTTGATCCCGTGAGTATAGATAAACCACTATGGACTCACATGGCTGAACCATCAAGCTTCTCGCGTAATCTCACTATCAACACGGAAAGCAATCGGATTACCGATGTGGCACCCTTCCGCCTCGCAATAGTGGGTGTTCCCGATGACAGGCGCTCACCAAACAAGGGAAGTGCCAGCGCCCCTGATGAAATAAGAAACGACCTCTACCGGCTGGCCAGAATGCAGGGAAAAATTAAAATAGCCGACCTGGGCAACCTGAAGAAAGGTGTGAGCTTCGATGACAGTCTGGCTGCTTTGAGCGATATAGTTGAATACCTTATTGACTCCGATACTTTTCCCCTTATAATAGGTGGAAGCAGCACACTGATACCCGCCATGGCGAAAAAGATACCCGGTAAATTCTCTTATGCCTCCGTTGATTCACGTATCGACTGGGTTAATGAACGCAGAGAAAAAGACTCCTTTAACTACCTCCAGGATATTATCACCGGCAATAGTAATCTTGATAATTTCCTTGTGGTGGGCTATCAGTCGTACCTCAACGACCCACAGGTTATTAACCGCTTCAGGAAACTGAACTATGACCTTGTGAGAATAGGTGAGGCGAGGGACGACATACATGAAATAGAACCCTCATTCCGTGATTCAGGCCTCATCACATTTGATATCTCTGCAGTGCGCCAGGCTGATGCCCCCGGAACATTTGCACCATCACCCAACGGCTTCTACGGTGAAGAAATATGCCTCCTCGCACGGTATGCCGGGCTGTCCGATTCACTTCAGGCTGCTGGATTTTTCGAGGTTAACCCCTTGCTCGACAACCGCAGGTTAACAACAACAATGGCTGCACAGATGATATGGTTCTTCCTGGAAGGCTTCGCCCAGAAACAAAATGAATCATCAGTCCTGGAAAAGGAAAATTCGGGACGCTTTGTCAATTACCACGTCAGCATTGAAGACAGCAATGAAGACCTGGTATTCATCAAAAGCACTGTAACAAACCGCTGGTGGATAGAATATGTTAGTAAAAAGGGGGAAAAACATTTTATCGCATGTTCATATAATGATTATCTTCAGGCAGGCGAAAATGAAATACCAAGAAGATATATGAAGGCTATAAGACGCATTAATTGATCAGTTGATCAAAAAATGGCCTTTTATTGCAACATTCTTGTCTTTACTTCGTTTACTTAGTCCGTTAATGATAAATGATTACAGACTGAAGTGTTGGCTTAATTTTTGAGCATTATTTTGTCGCAAGCTGAAACATTCAAGTGGCCGCAACTGGGATTCATAATATGAAAAAAGTTACACTGATAACCATACTGTCAGCTTTTATGATAACAGGAGCATTCTCCCAGATCGATCCTGTTAGCAGCCTCTTTATGTTCAATCATATGTTATATAATCCAGGTTCTGCAGGCAGTTCGGGAATGATATGCGCTACAGCCATGAACAGGCAGCAATGGGTGGGCTTTGAAGGAGCACCTTCATCAACAGTATTTCACGTCAATGCAGCAGTGCGCCCCTTTAATATACGCTCGGGCGTAGGCCTTACCATTGTAAGTGACAAGACGGGCTTCGACAGTGACAACAGTGTAATGCTTTCATACTCTTATATAACACCCCTGTGGAATGGTAACCTCGGTATAGGAATAAATGCCGGGATACTAAATAAAGCAATAGATCCATCCTGGAATATCCCCTCAGGTGATATCTTTGTCCCTCCGAGTGGAGACCCCCTCATTCCCGATGGAGAGGAAAGCCACCTGGCCTATGATATGGGCTTCGGCCTCTTCTATAATGCCATCAATTATTACGCGGGCATCTCGGTAACACATCTAACAGAACCAGAAATAAAATATACAACAGCTTCTCCTTATATCGCCAGGCAATATTACGCAACTGCCGGATATACAGTGAGATTGCCCAATCCAAACTTCGAGCTGCTACCATCTGCTTTCGTCTTCAGCGACGGTAAAATATTCCAGCTTACACTAAATGCTACCGCAAGATACAATAAAAAAGTCTGGGGTGGCGTTTCTTATAGAGCAGGTGACGCTCTTACCGGTATGATAGGTATAGAGTTATATAATGGAATACGTATTGGATACGCTTACGACTTCCCGATGAATGACATCAGGAAAAGTACTTCGGGCAGTCATGAATTTATGGTCAATTATTGCTTTGACCTAAGTCTGGGGAGGAGTTCCAAGCGTTATAAAAGTATAAGATTTTTATGATTATTTAAAAAATTTAATTTACTTGCAGTATTAAATTTGAATGCAATATGAAAAAGGTAATCCTACTAGTTTTAACAGTAACAGTATTAATTACAGCATGCGGTCCCGGGAATAATGGAGAACTTGTCGGAGTACCGGGAAGGAAGAAATTTTTTGAGCCGGAGCCATTCGAAATGGCATTTATCCCCGCAGGTAATTTTATTACAGGACCCAGTGACCAGGACGCATTATTCGCCATGAACACCGTTTCACGCTCGGTTACAGTTAATGCATTCTGGATGGACCAGACTGAAATAACAAATAACAAGTACAGGCAATTTGTTTACTGGGTACGCGATTCAATCATGAGAACCAAGCTCGGGGAAGCACAAATCCCTGATTATCATTTTTTTAAAGTTGATGATGAAGGCAATGAGATTGACCCTCCCGTTATCAACTGGGATGAAAAAATAGATATGGATGTGCTTGAGATTGCCGATGTGGTTGAAGAAATGTACTACCCACCCAATGAAAGGTTCAATAACAAAAAACAGATTGATGTAAGAAAACTTAATTATAGCTACTTCTGGGTCGATTACCAGCAGGCTGCAAAAGCACGGTATGATTATGAGAATGAACGCTATGAAGGTAAGGTGTATGACCTTGAGGGTGTTGAGTCAGACGTACAGGACCGCTCCTCTTTCATTATGCAGGACCAGGTCAATGTCTATCCCGATACACTGGCATGGATACGCGACTTCACCTATTCATTCAATGAACCGCATGCAACAATATATTTCTGGCACCCCTCCTTCGATGATTATCCCGTTGTCGGTGTAACATGGAAGCAGGCATCGGCCTTCAGCATCTGGAGAACAAATTATATGAATGCCCACCTGCGCGCCCAGGGAATGGTGGATGTGCAGAACTACAGGCTGCCACTGGAAACAGAATGGGAATACGCTGCCAGGGGAGGCCTTGACCTTTCAATGTACCCCTGGGGAGGACCCTATACACGTAACTATGAAGGTTGCTTCCTGGCTAACTTCAAACCCCTGAGAGGTAATTATATTGACGATGGAGCAGCATATACTTCCGAAGCTGCATCTTTCGAACCAAACGAATTCGGGCTCTATGATATGTCAGGTAATGTGGCTGAATGGACTTCATGCGCATATCACCCGTCATCATACATCTTCACCCATGACCTGAACCCGGACTATAAATATAATGCAAAACCTGACGATCCCCCCGTTCTCAAACGTAAGGTTATCAGGGGAGGATCCTGGAAAGACATAGGATATTTCCTCCAGGTGAGCGCCAGGGATTTTGAATACCAGGATTCAGCAAAATGCTATATCGGCTTCCGTAATGTAAGAACCTATATAGGAGTTGACTAGATCATAATGAATTAATTAAAATAAAACCCTTAAATACAGGTATATGAGCTTATCAGAAATAGTACGAAGCAGCGGCTGGAAAAGTTTTATGGCCAAGCTTTATGGCATTGGCGCTTCAATAGTGATTATTGGAGCCCTTTTTAAGATTCAGCACTATCCTATGGCAGGTCTTTTCCTTGGTGTGGGATTATGCACAGAGGCCATAATATTTTTCTTTTCGGCCTTTGAACCACTCCATGAAGAACCCGACTGGTCATTGGTATACCCCGAACTGGCAGGTATGTCCGATGAGGATGCGGAGCTTGGCACATTACCACCACGCTCACATGTGGGGGCCGTGCCCGGCGGCGGGTCGACAGCACTGTCAAAGTTTGATGAGATGCTCGTTGAAGCGGATATAACGCCTGATGTCTTCGAGAGACTGGGTAAAGGCCTTAAGAAACTGAACAATACAACCGAAAGCCTTAACGCCATGGGAGATGCCACGGCAGCTACAGGTAAATTCGTTGATTCAGTGGAAAAAGCAGCAGACACACTGAGCAGTACAACAGATGACTATGCCAAGAAAAGCGAAACACTGGGATCATCACTTGAAAAACTCGAGCATTCATATCACAGTACCGCTAAGATAATAAACGAAACAGGTAGCAGCTACCGGGATATGACCGAAGCACTTACCCAGATAGAAGGAAGCAGTAAGTCATACCAGGGCCAGCTCGAAACAGTGAACAAAAACCTGTCAGCCCTGAATGCAGTGTATGAACTGCAACTGAAAGGCGCCAATGAGCAATTAAAAGATTCGGAAGAAATGATGAAAGGCGTGCAGGGTATGCTCAAAGATCTTAAAGATTCAGCAGATGAAGCAACTAAATACCGCAATGAAGTAAGTAAACTCAATGAGAACCTGGCTTCATTGAACTCAATTTATGGAAATATGCTTTCTGCAATGAATGTTAAATAGAGCAAACTCCTAACCAAACTCACTCCAGAATATGGCGCACGGAAAAGAAACCCCACGGCAAAAGATGATCGGTATGATGTACCTCATCCTTACGGCTATGCTGGCGCTTAACGTATCAAAAGAAGCTGTGGATGCATTCGCAAAAGTTGAAAAGGGACTGGAAAAAACCCTTGCCAACTATGAGCAAAAAAATAACGAAATCTATGAAGAATTTGACAGGGCCGCAGCAGAGAACCCTGCAAAAGCAGGTGAATGGAGAACAAAAGCTTACAACGTTAAGCAAAGAGCTGATGAATTGCATGAATATGTGCAGGACCTGAAAATTGAAATTATCAGAAAAGCCGACGGTGAAGATACGGATGGACTCCAGGGTAGAAGGGTGGTAATTGACTCCGTCAAAAAGTATGATGAAAATAATGTACCCTCCGAGGTGCTTATAGGAGCAAACCATGACCAAAAAGCATACGCACTTCGTGCCTTGATAGATGAATACCGGACATGGCTCGTTGAAGATATCATACAGGGCCGGGATATCACGGTTGAACATTCAATTATCGAAACGCTCAGCACCGAACCCGGACTGGCACCGGATGGCTCGATGGAGAACTGGGAAGAAAACACACTTGCCGAACTGCCCCTCATAGCTGCCATTGTAATGCTCTCTAAGATACAGGTGGATATAAGAAACTCCGAAACGGATGTAATTATGTTCCTGAATGACCAGATAACAGCCGGCGATTTTAAATTCACTGACATTGAAGCAACAGTGCAGGCAAACTCCGACTATGTGATGAGGGGGAATGCTTACGAGGCGGAAGTCTTTATAGCTGCCTCCGATACAACAAAAAAGCCCGAGATATTAGTCGGTAATTACCGTGAAACAGTCACCGCTGACGGAATAAAGACTTATGAAATGGTGGGCGACTATACCCAGCTCGAAGTGAATGAGAAAGGTCGTGGTATATTCAGGACAACAACCAGATCTCTGGGTGAGCATACATATAAAGGACTTATAAAGCTCCAGGCTCCCGATGGATCAGAAGTGGCATACCCCTTCGAGGAATCATATAACGTGGGAGCCCCAAACGTGATTGTTTCACCAACAGCAATGAACGTATTGTACCTGGGTATCGATAACCCCATAGATATATCCGTGCCCGGTGTGGCGTCAAATATGATACAGGCCACTATGTCAAATGGTAACATACGCAGGGGACGTGTTGAAGGATACCGGGGCGAATGGGCCGCCAGACCACAAAATGTTGGCCAGTCTGCATCAATTAATGTAAGTGCCGTGATCAACGGCGAAAGAATGCGCTTTCCGCCCTATGAATTCAGGGTACAGAGAATACCCGACCCGGTGGCTAAATTTGCCAATATGACCGAAGGTGACATATCTAAAAATATGGCACTCGCTCAGCCGGGAGTATTCGCCGTACTGGAGAATTTCCTCTTCGACCTCGAATATACGGTAACACAGTTTACCATCAATGTACAACAAAGAGGCTTCGACAGGAGCGAAACATCTAACAGCAACAGGATAACCCAGGAACAAAGAGCCTTGATTGAATCACTTAACAGGGGGCAGAAATTATCAATTATCAATGTCAGGGCCAAGGCACCTGATGGATCAACAAGGAGATTGCCTCCGATAATATTAACGATAAATTAAAAATAGCATAGTACCATGAAAAGATTACTTCTTCTTGGATTAATTGTATTGCTCTTCTCACCCTCTGGCTTCAGCCAGTCATTCGGTGATATCTACGAAAAATCAATCGTTAACAACGAGCCAATACCATATCCATTCCTAAGGGAGGCTGACGTAGTGTGGTCAAAACGTATGTGGAGACTGATCGATCTGAGAGAAAAGATGAACCAACCTCTCTACTACCCGCTTACGGAAAGACCGGACGGACGTAAGAGCCTGATGAAAATTATACTTGGCGAAGTGAAAGCGGGCAATCTTAATGCTTACGATGCCGATCAAATGAATGTTAGTGTGACATATTCTGATATCGAATCTAAAATGGGAGGCGGTGCCGATACCGTTCAGATACCGGATATGCAGGGCGTCATGCGCGACACGGTGATATATAATGAACCAAACGAGGACGAGGTAAAACAACTGATGCTCCTGGAAGAATGGTATTTCGATAAGAAGCATTCCCGCGTGGACGTGAGGATTATAGGAATCAGCCCCATCAGGGTCTTCTTTGACTCCCAGCTCGATCGTATCTCACGCGTACAGCTTTTCTGGATACGCTTTGAAGATTTCCGGGATACATTCTCAAGACATGAAGCATTTAACAGGTTCAATGATGCCCAGCGACTGTCATTTGACGATCTGTTCATGCAGCGCCGGTTCTCAGGTACCATTTACGCTGAATCCAATGTCTACGACGACAGGCTTATCAACCAGTACAAGGTGGGTAAGTCAGCACTCTATGAAGCAGAGAAAATCGAAAACGAGCTCCGTACCTTCGAACACGATCTCTGGGAATATTAACGAATTAACGCAAATATTGCTGGCGCGGAGGCGGGATCCGAATTAATCCATCATGCCACTAAAGATACTCATCCCCCATCTTGTCCCTGATATCTTCTATGTACTTCTTGATATCCTGTTCCTCGCTGCGCTTAACGATGAGCAAGACATCACCCGAGTCAACCACTATATAATCCTTCAAACCCTGGATTACAGCTATCTTCCCCCTGGGTAGCTGTATAATACTGTTCTTGACCTCATAGGTGAATGCCGAATCGAGGCTGCCCGTGTTAGCATTGCGATCGCTATGGTTATGCTCTTGCACTGAACCCCAGGTACCGAGATCTGACCAACCGAAATCTGAACATTTAACGTATACATTATCGGCCTTTTCCATAACTCCATAATCAATCGATATACTCAGGCATTCGGAATATACCCTTGGTATCACATTATCCTCCTCTTCCGTGCCAAGGGCATCTAAATGCATCTCAAAGGATGAATACACATCATGCAGGTGAAGCTCAAAGGCAGAAAGGATTGACCTGACCTTCCACAGAAAAATACCTGAATTCCAGTAAAAGTCACCACTTTTTAGAAATATCTCGGCCAGTTCCCGGTTGGGCTTCTCGGTGAAGGTTTTTACCTTGTAGAGACTTTCATGACCATCCGCCGGCTTTTTGGTGTTGGCCTGTATGTATCCGTAACCTGTCTCCGGCCTGTCGGGTTTAATCCCAAGGGTAAGCAATACATTGTCATCTTTGACAAATTCTATGCCCTCCTGAATGACTTCCTTAAACTTGGCTTCCTGATTTATGAGATGGTCGGCCGGGCTGACAACCATAATTGCATCCGGGTCCTTCTTCAATATCCTGAAAGCGGCATAAGCAATACAGGGTGCGGTATTGCGCCGCATAGGCTCACAGAGAACGTTTTCCAAGGGGATATCAACCTGGTCAAGCACCAGGTCGCGGTAGCTTTCATTGGTGACAACCATTATGTTCTCCCTCGGACATAAACCTTCAAAACGCTTCACTGTATCCTGCAGCAAGGTACTCCCTGTATTAAGTATGTCAAGGAATTGCTTGGGCTTGACATCACGGCTCATAGGCCAGAAGCGGGTGCCGGCACCTCCCGCCATGATAACTATATACCTGTTTTTCATTTAATTAAAAGGTTAGATTTATTATGCCGCAAATATACTAAATACCATGCTTATTGCCTGCTTAAAAGTATATAAAATGGAATATTGGAATGATGGAATGATGGAATGGTGGAATAATGGGTTAATACTTTATAGTGTTTACATAGATAGAATTGGACTCTTTAACTATTTGACTGTCTTCCCAGGTACCATCATATTTCTTTGCTTCGAGGCTATCAATCAACTTTTTAAGCCCATTTTCGAGTTTATATGCTAATAAGTCCCATTCTTGATAGTCTGTTTCACTGATCTGTTCAGCATAGTAATATGTGTTAGTTCCTGATACAGATTCGCCAAGTGAAGACTGAGAAAAATTCAGAAAGTTCAAATATTCAGAAATACTCTTTCTGCAATAACCTTCAGCAATATTTCTGTGGACAGAATCTACTGAAGAGATTTGATTTGCAGCCACTTTTTTAAGTTCAAAGGGAAAATCCTTGAATATTTTCCCGGTTAGCTTATACAACTCCCTGGCATCCTGCCATACAACAAGTTTCATATAACCCCTGTTAAGGTTCTTTCTTTCATTCATATTTAACAAGTTTATTTAAATACAGCGGAAAAATTACATGACAAGTTACCAGATAATATCATATTATTCAAATAATTTATTAAGTGCACCAATCCCAGTATTCCAGTATTCCAATATTCCAGTATTCCAGATATTTTTTTATTAAATTTACTGCAAAATTCATCGGTAGCCGTGAAACTACTTGCATACATAGGTAACTATTTCATCTTTCTGTCCCGGGCATTCAAAAAGCCCGAAAAGCATTCCATCTATTATCGCCAGACCATGAAAGAACTGATTTACCTGGGTGTGAATTCAATAGGCATAGTGATAATAATATCCGTTTTCATGGGTGCTGCCATCACCCTTCAGACAGCCTATAATACAACAAACCCAATCTACCCCCGTTACCTTGTCGGACTGGGATGCCGTGATTCAATAATACTTGAATTCTCATCCACCATGGTGGCCCTCATACTTGCAGGCAAGGTGGGCTCCCATATAGCATCCCAGATAGGTACCATGAGAGTGACGGAACAGATAGATGCCCTGGAAATCATGGGTGTTAACACAGCTTCATACCTTGTTCTTCCAAAAATAATTGCAACGGTATTATTCTTTCCCTTGCTTACAATGATAAGCATAATGCTGGGCATCATGGGTGGCTGGATGGCGTGTATAACAACAGGTATTCTGTCATCAGCTGACTTTATCTTCGGCATACAGTACGAATTTATACCCTACTACATTACCTATTCCCTTATAAAAACCGTTTTCTTTGCTTTTATTATCAGCTCTGTTTCGGGCTACCAGGGCTATTATGTCTCCGGTGGTTCACTGGAGGTGGGCAAAGCCAGTACACGGGCGGTTGTTTACAGCTGTGTATTAATATTACTGTTTAACCTTGTACTAACTCAACTGCTTCTGTCATGATAAGAGTTCTTAATGCCAATAAATTCTTTAACGCTAATAAGGTGCTTGATGATGTATCGATAAATTTTGAGGCGGGCACAACTAACCTTGTTATTGGGCGCAGTGGCTCAGGGAAAACAGTATTGTTGAAAGCTATAATCGGTCTTCTCGAACTTGACAGTGGAGAAATATGGTATGGCGATATTCGTTTTGATACCCTCGATTTCAAATCGCGCAAATCAATACGCCAAACCATCGGTATGCTCTTCCAGGGCAGTGCCCTCTTTGATTCAATGACTGTTGAAGAGAATGTAATGTTCAAACTCGACATGTTCACCACCATGACTTCCTCCGAGAAAAGGAAACGTGTTGATTTTTGTCTCGAAAGGGTGAACATCAGGGATGCCAACAATATGCTGCCCTCCGAACTGTCAGGCGGCATGAAAAAAAGGGTGGCCATTGCCAGGGCCATAGCCCTTAATCCCTGCTATCTTTTTTGTGATGAACCGAATTCCGGGCTCGACCCCAAAACAGCGATTATTATCGATAAGCTGATAAAGGAAATCACAGAGGAGTTCAAAATGACAACAATAGTCAACACACACGATATGAATTCCGTGATGGAGATCGGCGAAAAGGTTGTATTTATCGAAGAGGGTGTCAAATACTGGGAAGGGACTAACAGAGAGATACTTAAATCCGACTGTAAGCCCCTTAATGATTTTATCTTTGCAAATGCCCTGGCAAGACAGCTAAAGCATTAGTCGTCATCTACTTCCTCGTAATCAACATATTCCCCGATATCATCGGGGACACCTTTCTTTTTTCCCTTCTTGCCGCTATCTCTCCCCCTGTCTTCAAAACTGTCTTTCTTCTTACCCCCGGTAAGAAAACCTGCAATCATCCTTACAACAAGATAGATTAATATCGCTAGTAAGATTAACCTAAGCCACACTTCACCTCCTATTCAACTAACATGGGCGTATCATCCTTCTTCGCTTTATAGTGTCCGAATAGAAGGTTAATACCAAAACGTACATTCATATAATCAAGCCTTCGCGGTACCATCACACGGTCATTACCACTATCCCCGGTGAATTCAAGCCATGATGCGGGGATCTGGTCAACAACGGTGTAAAACTGGAAGAAGCCTCCCCTGACACCGAAGCCGAAGCCAAAGTTATTGTAACTCCTGTTGGTCATAGTGTAACTGAGGCTGGTCGTTAACCAATCACGGGCAAACAGTGTTGCCGAAAGGGTTAATGACTCTCTCACTCCCATGCCCAGGGTGGTGCGTGAGAGAAGTCCGAGCGACAGGAAGTCTACCGGCTGGTAACTGCCTCCCAGGTATAGCTTGGTGGGCAGTCCCAATACATATCCTTCTTCGCTTTCCACAAATTCAAAGGTGTTAAGAAGTGAATCACCCATCTCCTGGAGTATCTGGTCAAAGTCTTTTTCACCTTCGATCACTTCTGAAATGTCAAAGCCATCAAAAGTGAAATCGTTGCTTGCCGTAAAGGTATAAGAATCTCTTCCCCAGTTGATAAAACCAAAATCAATTATACTGGCTGACAGCTGGATGTTATCCATTAACAGGTATTCAGCACCAAGGTCAAGGCCCAGTCCGAAGTTTCGAAAGCTTGGGCCGACCTCGCCGAATCCAAAATCTTCCCTGAAAAGTATGTCTTCAATAAAGCCGTCTTCATCAAGGGTGATATCAAAGGGGCCATTCAACTTAAGGGCCACCTGGGTGCTCAAAGAATGTGAATAGTCATCATTTACCTGCACTTCAAGCTCATCAGCAATAAGTGAAGCACTTAAGGCTCCCTGCATCAGTTTCAGCCGGCCACCCACACGGAGCTGGTTGGTGATATTCTTTGACAGGCCTACATGGGTCTCAAGATAAGCCTGGGCATTTAGTCCCGTGCCTGTCAGGTCAACTGTTGAGCCCACAAAATCCTCATTGCCCTCCAGGGCCAGGGTAAACAGGTCAGCCGGCAACCTGGCTCTTCCCATACCTTTAACCGATATCCCAACGTCGAGCCACCAGTCATTCCTCAACGACAGACCGAGACCCAGGAGAGGTAAATTGACTTCTGTTGAAACAAATGCCTTGTTTCCTATCTTCCTGAAGAAGCTGTCCCTGTCATAATCAGGATGAAGGATGGTCATAATTGAGTCCGTGCCCGGCATCGGCTGAAACAGCCTGCCCAGATTCAATAAGTTATTGCTCATCCCGAAGTAGGTGCCCGACAAAACAGGAATGCCTACAAAAACATTTGCATCTGGCCTGTAAGCAGGGTTTAGCTGTGATGATTGAGGGATGTTCAGAAAATACTGTGTCTGTATATGTTGTGCAAATACACCGGATGATACCAGCAGCATCCCGGCTATTAAACCAGCTGTTCTTATTTTATTTTTCATGATCACTCGTCTTCAGAATTAAAATTAAGATCTATATTGGCTTTTAATTTCACGGCAACACCGAATACGATACTGTAATCGGAATATATCTTAACATCCTTTGTACCATTATCGCTTGTATTTAGTGTGAACGTAAATATTATCTTGTCAGCTTCCAGGGCGGCATCAAGGAAAGCAGGGGTAAATTCTATATCCTTGTGCCCCGTGCTTGGCCCTGTCACCCTCCCGTTTGCATCTACGGGTGCCGGCGACCACAGTTCACCGGTGTCCAGTGCTTCCAGCACCGTCATGGATGTTGAATCATATAATTGCATCATCACAGATACGCCCAGGGGAAAACCATTCTCAACATACAGATCGAATATAAGCTCCTCCAGCATGTCAATGGGATTCTCCTCCTCAGGATCATCACTGACCAGGAAGTTATCTGTTGTATCCGACAACTGCAGGTTTGCCATCCTGAACTCCATGGGTATTTCAACTTCCATATCCGCAATAAAGCGGCTGTCTCCAAAAATAATGTTATCCTCCATGGGTTCCCCGTCAGGGTTAATTGATGCCGTGCCAGAATATTCTATCTCGTATGGCAACATGGATATAAGATCCGGCAGGCTTGAATTTGTCTTATCTATAGTAAAAGATGAGCTTACCTCCCTGTTATCCGGTGAATCAGGGTGATCAAGGTCGATGGGATCCCTGTCAAGTGCTACTTCTTCTTCATCATTCATACCCTTTAATTCCGTATCTATCCTCATGGGCAACCCGAAAGAATTTAAGTAATTCACCGTTATTTGGGGGCTGCTTATATATATTGAACCTGAGAGCCTGGAAAATAAATCCTTCGTTCCCAGGTCCAGCGTATCTTTTTCCGACCCTTCTGAATAATAACCAAAATAGCCTGTTGCGTAATCAAAATCCGGTTCTTCGACCTCCACTACAATCCTGACACTGTCGGAAGGTCCGAAAACCGGTGAGCCTGATGTGACATTTATATCATACTCGAAAGGAAGCCGGTTATATGGCTGATCCGGATCCGAATCGAAATTGATAAGCACATCATCCAGGTTAATGGTGCCGTTAACCACTGCACCGGCAGGTATATTCTCCGACTGGGTAAGTGGTGTGCCTCCATCTTCAACAGTGGGCAACAGAAGGTCCACGCTGACATCGAATGAACACCATGACGTAATAGTATAACTTGCCTGGTCCGTTAAGACCTTCATTTTTTTGATCTTAACATCATCTTCCGGTTCTATGTCAAGGGTGTCTTGTACATTACCCACCACCAGGCTGTTTACCAGGGTGGTGCTTTCAAAGGTTTCCGGAGTGAAGGGAGTATAAAAATCCTCCACCGAGTATTCAAAAATTGAATCTTCACTGAACACAAATTTCAGTAGTTCATTATCAAAAACCAGGGTGTCATTGGGTTCCACAACGTCACTCAGGGTGACATCCCCCTTGACAGCCTTTACAACTATAGTCGGGTTTAAGCCCACCTCCCCTGATAATTTGTCCATGTCATAGGTCTCTTTAATGCATGATGACAGGACAAGGAAGGAAAGTAAAATTATCAGTACTGTTTTGCTTTTCATATTATTATTTATTTATCTGGTAATCTCGTAATTATATAAGAAACTATCACTTCCGCCCGTAATAAGGTTAAAACCGCTTCCCCTGTTGAGTTTACCCACCGAGAAAGCAGTGGTGCCGCTTAGGGGGAAGCCTTTAAGGTTCTTTCCCCTTTCATCTATTACATATACCTGGTTTGCAGCTGCATCTGTAAATCCAATCTTTTTATCAATTGATGAAAATTCCAGCCCGTACGGGCCGATAATATCATCTGAACTGAGGCTGAGGTTGAACATTTTACTCCTGTCATGATCATAGGCATATACCCTGTTCCCGTCGATGAAAATATATTCACCCATTCCATCAGCATCAAGGTCAAAGAACTCAAAAACAGGGTCTTTTGAGAATTCATTTACGCTGTATGTTTGCACCCCGCCGTTAAAATCCACCATCTTTATTTCACCCTCTCTCGAAGCCAGCACCATCTGCGGCCTTGTCCCGGCGGTAAGCCTTAACATTGAACGGTCTGACCTTGAGACCTGCTCTTTCATCTCGACCCTCACATTGCCTTTCCTGTTAAGGATATACATATTTTCTTCATCATTCACCACCAGGTAATCCTTCCCTGATACCCTGAAGAATTCAACTTCATTGGTAACCGTGCTCATGGTGCTGAACTGGTTCCAGCCCCTGACAGTGTTACCGGTCTTATCATAAGCATAAACTTTCCTGTCGGCACCGCAGATAAACAACCTGTAATCTTTATTGTTCTCGTAATCAAATAAAGCCAGCCCGTTGCTTGCAGGTGATCTTAGCCTGACAGGGTACCTTTCAACATTGTTGCCGTTGCGGTCAATCAGATAGAGGTGGTGTTCCGTGGCAAAGAGTATTTGCAGCTTGCCATTCTTATAATAATCAATCATATAGGCATCACCCTTAATAGCCTCATTAATAGGCCTCTTCCATAATATCCTACCTGCTGAGTTAATAAGGTAGAGCTTATGATTCATATCCTGAACGAAAATCTCATGCCCCCCGGTATAATGATTGGTGAAGAAAAGAGGCTTTGAAAAGGCAACGGTGTCCAGCAGGCTCTCCCAGACAGCCTTTGCCTCTTCCCTTACCTCCGGTTTATAGGTTACCGATAAGGTATTATAGATCATATCATTGCTCGACACAAACTGGTAGCCTATGGCCTGCAACTTGCGCAGGGCTTCTGTATTTTTTTCTAATCCTTCCACGATGTCTTCTTTTAGCACACCTTCCAGCAAGGCTGTTATCCTGAAGGGCACACAGTAAAAGTAATACCCTGCCCGGCTGGGCATTGTGCTTTCAAATTCCCTGTACGATAAATCATTAGCCAGGGTCCTGTTCAGTATGTTATCATAAATAAACTTTGACAGTGTCCCTGTTCCACTACTTAAGACAAATACATCATCATAAAAGGTTGCATATCCTGATCTTAAATAATCACCGAAAGATCCACCCAGCTCATATCCAAGGTTATCCATGGGCAACCTGTATATGGTGTATTCCGTTTCGGCATCGGGCTCATACTTTATAATATATTCATCGGACGGAACTCCCTCTCTCCTGTAATATTGCTCCAGCTCCTTGGCAAATGCTTTTTCCGTTGCACTGCTGCCCCTGAGATCGAAAAGAACCAGCTTGTTCAATTCTGTCTTCTGGCCCTTGATATTGAGGTATACCCTGGCTATCTCACCGGAAAGCTGGCTTTTCAGTATGTCTGTTATATACCTTGTCTCACCATCGCTGCCGGCACCGATTCTGTCAACGGCCTCTGTAATCACTTCAAACATGGCGGCGCTGGCAGGTATATACCTGAAGATATCGTATGAACCCGGCTCCTGGTAGAGGTAATCGTATAATACCTGGTTTGAATCGCTGGTTTCAATATAGCCGCTTAAAAAGAGACCCGACCTTTCGACATAAAGATCCGTTTCCATGCAGGAGGCCAGGTTACTGATATGAGATGCTATTCCACCATCTTTCTGAACACTTACCAGTGATATAAATTTCGCCAGGTTGTCAAATAAAAGGTATACCTTGTTTTCATTCTTGCCGGCAGCCTCCAACACTGTTCTGAATCCCGGCAGGTCCCTTACATCCATTTCCTGCTCAACCTGCCTTATTCCCGCCTCAATAAGTATATGAGAAGGGCTGATAATAATAATCCCCCTGACCATTGATATAAAAAGAACTGATTCACCGCTGTTCGACTCCACCAGCTCGTATACATCGCTACCCTCGTACTCCTTCACCCTATGCCTGTAGCCGGGTACCTCCTCAAGTATTGAGATGATATGCTTACCACGTATCTCCGGTGATGCGGCAAAGGCAAAAAACGGCGTAAGCCTGTTCTTGCCCAGGAGGTGGATGGATATAAGAACGGGATTATTGCCTGCCAGCTGGCTGTACTCACGCTTGTGCGTAAGTGAATCAATAGTGTGTATGCCATCTGTAAATCCCTTCAGTTCGGGTATTTCTGACATGCCCCTGATCATCTCATTATCGGCTGCCAGGGATTCAAAAAGCCCGGGCATATCTACGGCTTCAATTATAATGCCCGCATCAAGTGGAATACTGCCGTATGGACTTGCAACATAGGCCCTCTTTTTTTGCTGGAGGAAATATGCCAGGGCAGCCATCCCTGCAAAAAGAACAACTATAATTACGATGGTCCAGTTTCTCGACACGCCTGTTCACCTTTTATTGGTTAATAACGTAGCCAAAAGTAATAAATTATTACCGACCCCGCCACGCGTGCGGAATGATTTTGTAAAACAAAATAATTTGGGGATTGAGGGGGTATGGTTTACCGGCGGAAGGCAATGGCGCATCGTGGATGCCTACGCCGGGACCATGGCCGAACGCGAGATACGGAAAGTCCTTGACCGGGGAGGAGTTATAGGAGGATCATCGGCAGGAGCCACCATACAGGGTAGCTACCTTGTGAGGGGAGACACAAAGACAAACACTGTTATGATGGGAGACCATGAAGAAGGCTTTGCCTATCTTACCGCTTCGCCATCGACCAGCACCTCCTGGTCCGTAATCGTCAACACGACCTCATCGAGGTAATAGAGGCCCACCCACACCTCCTCGGCATAGGACTGGATGAAAATACCGCCATAATAGTCCAGGGTGATGAATTTGAAGTTGTCGGGAAAAGTTACGTTGCTATATACGACTATAAACTATGGCAGGAAAATGATAATTCACCCCTGGCCAACAAGGGCAAATTTTTCCTGCTGAGAGCAGGCGACAGGTATGATGTTCATAAACGTGAAGTGACGAAATGGACCGGGGGAAGCAGCCGTGACATTTTTGCAGAACCGGATTCAGCATCAGTGTCAGGACACAAATAATAAAACATACATTCGGAAAGTATATAATGATCCAGATCACCATATTTTTATGATGTAAATTACCATATATAATGAGTAACATCACTGTGATAATCCTTCGATATACCCATATAATTAAGTACTTTTATATCAACAAAGTGCCTGTCTGGCCCGCTGCTATTTTAGCATAGGGCTATTAAAACAGGCATGGGATGATCACTTAAGGCACGGTCATTCCCAAATATTGGACGAAAGGCGGTCAATGGTTCTTTACTAAGAGTTAGGTTTATTTCTACATGGATTCATTTTCATTTCCATTTTCATTTCCATTCGACAGTCTGGTTGTTAGGGTTTGCGACCGCCTTTCTTTCAAAAAATACAGCTATAAAGAAGATAGGGCTAATAAATTCAAAGAAGCAAATAGTGTTTTGGCACGCTATTTGCTTTTTCTTTTGTACACAGGCAATCTCCAATATATACCTCGAAATTTAGGGCAGCCAGGTAAGTGAAAAATTTACCTGGCTTTTATTTTATATAGTGCACTGCTAAATAGCAAGCTATTACTCCTTTGCGAAGGGCGGATTTAAGATTTAAGATTAACGATTTAAGATTTCAGATTTAGTTGGGAATCTAATATACGTAGATTACAATTTTAAATATTTGGGATTAATTTTTTCATTCCTATTCCATTTTTTCATAAATTAGAGTGAAAATGTTTCGCTCAAATCTTAAAAAATGGATAAATATTCCCTTGAGGACAGACTTATTGGCTATGCTGTTATGAGTCTGGAAATAGCAAAATTATTACCAAACACTTTTGAAGGAAGACATCTCAGTTCTCAATTAATACGATCAGGAACTTCTCCTGCACTTAATTACGGGGAAGCGCAAGGTGCAGAATCAGACAAGGATTTTCTGCACAAAATAAGGGTAATATTGAAAGAGCTGAGGGAAAGTCTAGTCTGTATGAAAATAATTAAGAGAAGAAATCTGATCGATGATGCATCAATCCTGGAGAGAGGAATTACTGAAAGCAACGAATTGATTTCGATTTTTGTTAAAACTGCGAAAACAACTCAGGTAAATATGCTAAAAGGAACAGCTAGATCAAGTATCCAATAATTTTCTTAAATCTTATTTCTTATTTCTTAAATCTTATTTCGTATTTCTTAAATCTTAAATCTTAAATCTAGAATCTTAAATCAAAATTTCTTATACCCAATAATCCCCCTAACATCCCTCACCGTCTTCCCCGCGCTCTCCCTTGCCTTCTCCGCTCCTTCCCTGATCACTCTTGCCAGGTAGGCATTGTCTGCCGTTATCGCATTTATCCTCTCCCGTATGGGAGTGGTGAATTTAATTATGTCCTCGGCAAGCTGCTTCTTCATGTCGCCATACCGTATCTCACAGGAAGCATGCTTCTCCCTGAAAAATTCCACTGTCGACGGATCCGACATAACCTCCATCAGTGTAAACAGGTTTTTAATGGGTTCCGACGGCTCCTGGTTGGGCTTTTGCGGCCCGGCATCCGTAACCGCCCTCATAACCTTCTTTCGTATTGTCTTTGGATCATCCACCAAAAAAATACCGTTACCCTCACTCTTACCCATCTTACCGCTTCCGTCAAGGCCGGGTATCTTTATCAGTTCTTCACCGAAATTATATGCATCGGGCTCAGGGAAATAATCCACCTTATACATGGTATTGAAACGGCGTGCAAATTTACGTGTCATCTCCAGGTGCTGCTCCTGGTCCTTCCCCACCGGCACCTTGTTGGCCCTGTGTATAATTATGTCGGCTGCCATAAGCACGGGGTATGTCAGCAGCCCGGCATTCACATTCCCCGGCTGCCTTCTCACTTTTTCCTTAAATGACGTGGTGCGTTCCAGCTCACCCACATAGGCATTCATATTAAGCAAGAGGTAAAGCTCGCACACTTCCGGCACATCACTCTGTATGAACAGCGTGGCTATATCAGGGTCAACACCGCATGCCAGGTACTCCGCCATCACCTGCCTTATATTGGTGTGCAGGTCGGTGGGATTGGGATGCGTGGTAAGAGAATGATAATCTGCAATAAAGAAATAACACTTATTCTCATGTTGCATCTTTACCGCATTGCGCACCATGCCGAAATAATTACCCAGGTGCAGGTTGCCTGTTGACCGTATGCCGCTTACTACCGTATCCATCTCTGAAAAAATTATATTTCACCGCAAACCTACTTTATTTTTGATAAATTACCAATATAAGATTACCGGCCCGTTAAGCTTTTACTATCTTTGCAAAAATCAGCATGCTTATGGAATCAACAAGACAGAAGAAAGTGGCGCGATTATTACAGAAAGAGCTGGCTGAAATACTCAGGCAAAAAACCACTGAACTGGCCAGGGGTAAGATGCTAACGGTAACAACCGTAAGGGTGAGCCCTGATCTCAGCCTGGCTAAAGTGTATGTAAGCATTTTCCCTTCCGATGATAATAAAAAAACCCTGGATCATATAATTGACAATACACCGAGGATAAGGAATGAATTGGGAAACAAGGTGCGTAACCAGCTGAGGATAATACCTGAAATAGCTTTTTACCTTGACGACAGCCTCGATTATATTGATAATATTGACTCCCTTCTGAACAAGGACTAATACTGGCATGATGAAATATGATCCGGTGAAAAGCCGAATTGGTAAAATAGTTAACAGGTCGGTATGCCTCAGAAAGGTATTTTACGCCTTGCTGGATACCCTCCTCCTGCGCACCTGGCATGTGAAAAGAATACTCAGGAAGTATGCCGGTGAAAAGTCGGGGGCTGCAAATATCCTGGATGCCGGATCGGGCTTTGGCCAGTACACTTGGAGGATGTGGAAGATAAATAAGACCTGGAACATCCATGGTATCGACATTAAAGAGGAAGAGATAAACAACTGCAATAAATTTATAAGCAAAACACCGGCTGCAGGTAATGTGACCTTCGAGCTTGCCGACCTGACCACTTACAGGGAAAATGAAAAATATGACCTCATACTGTCGGTTGATGTGATGGAACATATAAAAGACGATATGACCGTCTTCCGCAATTTTTACAGTTCCCTTTCCGGCAATGGGTGGCTTATTATATCAACCCCATCCGACAAGGGAGGATCTGATGTTCACCGTGAAGACGATCAATCATTTATTGAAGAACATGTACGTGACGGCTATAGCAGGGAAGAGATAAGGGATAAACTGCAGGACGCCGGCTTCAGTGATATAAAAACCTCCTATACCTACGGGCCTCCGGGTAATATATCCTGGAGATTATCAATGAAATGCCCGGTTCTTATGCTCAATACTTCCATTATTCTGGCTGTCCTTCTGCCTTTTTATTATATTTTAGTGATGCCCCTTGCCCTTATACTTAATTACTTTGATGTCCGTTTAAAACACGGTGAGGGCACCGGCCTGCTTGTTATTGCAAAAAAACAGGAACATTGAGACTTTCTTTATACATAGCAAAAAGATACCTCTTCGCGAAAAAATCACGCAACGCGATAAATGTTATTTCCGGCATCTCAGCGGCAGGGGTGACAATCGGCACCATGGTCCTCATAATAGTGCTCTCTGTCTTCAACGGGCTGGAAGACATGGTCCATTCCCTCTTTTCAACCTTCGACCCCGACCTTGAAGTAAGGGTAAACAAGGGTAAGGTGTTCGTGCCCACTGACGAGCAACTAAAAGCCCTGGACGAGATGGAAGGAATAGCCGATTACTCCCTCGTACTCGAAGAAAATGCCCTCCTTCACTACGACGAACAACAATACATTGCCACCGTAAAGGGTGTAAACGAAAACTACCCCGAAATAACGGGCCTCGACAGCGTGATGTGGGACGGGTCCTTCACGCTGAGGGAAGAAAATGGCAGACCCCATGCAGTGGTCGGGCTCGGTGTGGCTAATAACCTGAGCATAGGTCTCAACTTTATCTCCCCCTTGATAATATATGTTCCTGAGCGAACCGGCAACCTGAGCAATCCAGCCAATGCCTTCGTCAGAAAAGTTATCTTCCCCTCCGGCATATTTTCCGTCGAACAGGAATACGACTCCCGGTATATATATGTGCCCATCGGCGTAATGAAAGAACTGCTGATGTATGACAGGGAAGTGTCATCCATTGAGATAAAATTCACTGAAGGAACAAAGGCAGGGGATGTGCAGCCAGCCGTGGAGCAACTGTTCGGCCCCGGCTACACCGTAAGGAATAAATACCAGCAACAGGAAATATTCTACAAGGTGATGAAATCGGAGCGGCTGGCCATATTTTTTATTTTAACCTTCATACTTATTATTGCTTCATTCAACATAATAGGTTCACTCACAATGCTGATAATCGAAAAGGAAAGGGATATCGGTATATTGCGCAACCTGGGAGCCAACAATAAACTCATTAAGAGAATATTCATCTTTGAAGGATGGATGATATCAATTCTGGGAGCAGTCACCGGCCTTGTGCTCGGCTTCATCATATGCTGGCTGCAACAGGAATTCGGCATGGTTAAATTACAGGGCGAGACACTTATAATGGATGCCTACCCCGTTACAATGAAGTTGACCGACTTCCTTGCCGTGCTTGGTACGGTACTTGTAATCGGATATATTGCAGCCTGGTACCCGGCTCATTACATGTCAAAAAAATACCTCAGGAAGAATAATGAAAATAAGAAATAAAAATATATATCTCCCGGTCATCATCTTAGCGGTGATTATGCTCTCGTGCAATAAAACCACCAGGTCGGGAGTCAAGCCCTCGGAAGTGATACCTGAAAAAGAAATGGTTGAAATACTGAGCGACCTCTACCTGGTTGATGGCTTGCTTAATTATCCCCCCATCCAAAGTAAATATTCAAATAAGGATTCCACTGAAAATTATATTGATGTTATCCGTAAGCATGGCTATACAAAAGAAAAAGTGGATAACAGCATGAAGTACTATTTCATCGATAAACCCAGAAAATATGATGATATCTACGACAGGGTAATAGAAAAACTCTCGGGCATGGAAGCAGATGTTATACAGAAGCTGTCACGGGATCCCAACCTTGACAGGAACCTGTGGAACGGGGAAAGAAGTTACAGCCTTCCCGATGTGGGTGTAAACGATCCCATTGAGTTCAGTGTTCCCATAGAAGACCCTGGCGAATATGTCATAAAAGCAAGGATAATGCTATACCAGGATGACCAGAGTATCGACCCCCATACAGAGGTGTGGTTCTGGTACGATGATGGTACAGAAGACGGTAAAAAAATTCCATGGGAAAGAAAAGACCTTGTTAAAAACAACAGGCCCGTTATCATAACACTCAGGAAGGAACTGGAAGATCCCAGGGTTACACATATCAAGGGTAAATTCCTGGGGCATACCGATCAGCCCGGACACTGGGAAAAACATGCCATGGTGTCGAATATAACCATTACCAGGAAACCCCCGGATAAGGAACAAAAAACACCGGGATGAGAAGGCTCTCGGCTCAATATATTATTACCGCTACCGGTGAAGTCCTGAAAAGAGGTATAATAACAACCGGCGAGAGAGGATACATAAGCGACATTCTCGATACCGGCGGCTCACCACCTGAATTATCAAAAACCGAATTTTATAACGGTATCATAGTACCGGGCTTCGTGAACTGTCATTGCCACCTGGAGCTGTCGGGAATGCATAAAAAGCTGGAAGCTGGCACAGGCCTTGGTGCCTTCATAAGGAATGTCAGGGAGACAAGACCGCAAGAAAGCCCGGAAACGCAAAAATTCATAGCCCGCGCCGACACCATGATGTACCGGTCAGGAATCTCGGCATGCGGTGATATATGTAATAGCAACACCAGTTTCAGGATAAAAGAGGAAAGCCCGGTAAAATACATTAATTTCCTCGAAGTGTTTGGCATAGACCCCCTTAAAGCCGGTAAACGAATCAACGAAGTGCTGGAACTGAAAAAGGAAGCGGATAGATATTCAACAAAATCATACATTGTGCCACACTCCTTTTATTCTATGTCGGCAAGCCTGATGAAACAGGTCAGGGAGCTTTCTTCAGCTAACGAGGTTACTACCGTGCATTATAAGGAATCCGCGCAGGAGAACAGCCTGCTGAAAAATGCCGGAGGTGAACTTATGGAATCCTACAGGGCAATGGATATAAGAGCTGACATGCTGCATGACCGTGTACCTGATCATATCACGGGCATCAGGGAATTTATCACCTCCGACGGCAACCTCATACTCGTTCATAACACATTTGCATCCAGGGAAGATGTTGAAGCAGCTGATGAAAGGGGTAATTCTTACTTCTGCCTCTGCCCGGCTTCAAACCTTTATATCGAAAATACGCTGCCACCATTGCACATACTCAGAGAGGGACAATCAAAAATAGTGATAGGCACCGATAGCCTCGCATCCAACAAAAGCCTTGACATACTCGAGGAAATGAAGATCATAAGCACCACCTACCCCGGCATACCCCTCGAAGAACTTGTTGGGTGGGCCACCATCAACGGCGCACGGGCACTTAAGATAGACGATAATTACGGTAGTATAGAAAAAGGCAAGTCACCGGGACTGGTGCTGATAGAAAATGCTGACCTGGTAAATATGAAGCTTAAAGCCAATAGCAGGGCTGTCAGGCTGCTGTAGATCTAGTTCCTGCTGTCCAAAATGTAGCCAATGGCAATCCTGTCCTCAACCATCAGGTGCTCATCAAACCATTTCTCAAGGAAAAAATACATCTCTTCACATACATTTTCATTTCTTTTTTCGTATCCTTCCCTGAAAGACATTATATGATTCATAAAATCCTTATGCGATTCCCTGTGTTTTTCCAGTTTATCGTAATTACACTCCTTCATATTGATTTCCTCCCTGATCATATATTGCTCGTAATATGTGGTAAGCTGGAAAAAAATATCCGATATATCTTTGTCAGTGACACCACCGGCAATGGTTTTTTTCATCTGGTTAATAATGTCAAGGAATTTTTTAGCCTGTTTATCATAAAGCTCATTGTCCATCTCATACTCTTTCTTCCAGGTATAAGGGTCGGGGTTTATTGATCTTTTCATAAGAGATATTTTAATAATTCTTGCTCTGGCCTTCAGAATGTAAATATACAACAGGCTAATGCTAATAAAATGACAATAGTCATAGGAGCGAAGTAATATTTTCAATCTTTCAAATAATATTAATTTTGTTAATGATAAAATGACACTTCCGATACACCCATAAGACCTTTCACCATTAGCTCGATGGAAAAAAATGGCAAGAAAAATATTTTTATCTGCCCCCTGGCCTGGGGCACAGGTCATGCCACCAGGGTGCAAGTCATAGGGGAAAAATTAAAGCAAAGAGGCCATAAAATATATATTGCGGCACCCCGTGCCCTTCACAGGACATTTGGTAAAAGCACCTATGATGAATTGATTACTCTATGGTCACCCCCGGTGTATTACCCCGGCTACCTGCCCCTGTACCTGGCCGTGCTCTTGCAGCTGCCCCTACTACTCTGGGGATTCTTATCAGACCGCTTGCGCCTTCCTGCCATGATACGCAGGTACAATGTCGATATTGTTATCAGCGACAACCGTTTCGGGATGTGGAACAAAAAGGTATATAGTATATATATCACTCACCAGCTGAGGGTGGCCCTTCCCCGTGGACTTGGATTTTTTGAACCACCTGTTTCTGCCATACATCGCTCTGTCATCCGCAGGTATGACGAATGCTGGGTCCCGGACTTCCCCGGTGACAATAACCTTAGCGGCAGGCTTTCCCATGATTGCAGGATGCATGCCAACACCCGCTACATAGGACCCCTGAGCCGCTTTGTCATCCTCCCCCGCTGGCGCGGATCTGACTCAAATCGCTGGCGCGAGTCTCCAGACTCGTGCCAACTCATTTCGTCGAGCTCGTCACCATCGCTTGCCATAGCAAGCTCAGGCTCCTCGGTTCCAGATCCGTGCCTCGCTGGCGCGGATCTCCCACCTTCGCTCAGGATGACAAAATTCACCCTCGCTCTCCTCTCCGGCCCGGAACCACAGCGCACCAATCTTGAAAATATCATCATCTCACAAAAAGATAAACTGCCGGGGAAGCTGGTCATCGTTGCCGGGACACCGGGGAATGAGAGGGAGACCGGTAATGACATCCTGAGATATCCGTGGCTCGACGGTATGGCACTGGGACAGCTGATACACCGGGCTGATCTTATAATATGCCGGCCGGGGTACAGCACAATAATGGATCTTTTTTACCTCCGCAGGTCAGCCATACTTATACCCACCCCGGGCCAGCCGGAACAGGAATACCTCGCACTCTACATGGCTGAAAAGTATGGTATAAACACTGTTAAGCAGAAGGAAATGGCCAAGCTAAGCACCCTTCCCGCTGCCAGGAACGATATACCGTGGCCGGAAAAAGATCCCGGTCTGCCTGATAAAGTCCTGGATCAATTATTTAAAAGACTACCATGACAAGCCACATGGTAATGAAGCCGAGTGCAAAACCGGCATATATTTGTGAGGGCTTATGTGCCTTAAGGTAGAGCCTTGCCGCCATTACCAGGCCTGAGATCAGTATAATGGCTATCCATAAGGCTGCCAGGTCAGCTTGCATCCTTACAGAAAGGGCCATGACCATAGCCAGCAGGCTGCCAAGACCGGCAGAATGGATAGATATTTTCCACTTCAGTGTTATCAAAAGTATAAGTATTGAAAGTATGGTTGTGGCAAGTACAAACGACTGTATGATATCAGGTATTTGGAAGGAATAAAATATTATCGTTGTTACCAGGTACATAAGGCTGCCGACGGCCATGGGCACGATCCTGTCCGACCTTACGTTCATGCTGTACGATGATATGATATTCCTGTATCTCAGCAGGGGCATGATGGCCACCGGAACAACGGTCATATTAACGAAGGCCAGCAACAATATGACTCCCTTCAGGCTGCCATACCGCACTGCCAGCTCATAGGCAAATAAGGTTGGAGCATTGAATATTATCAATAAACCGTATATGGGTAAAAACCCCGGGAAGAATATTACGGAGATTATCTGGGACCCCACTTTCAGGGCTTCAATATCTGAAAATTTTGTCATTATGCTTCCTTCCTTAATCTCGCCACAGGTATATCCAGCTGCTCGCGGTACTTGGCCACTGTCCGCCTGGCAATCTGGTAACCCTTAGATTGTAATATTTCTGTTAACTTCTCATCGGTCAGGGGTTTTTTCTTATCCTCGTTCCTTATACATTCCTGCAGTATGCTCTTTATCTCCCTCGTCGAAACCTCCTCTCCTTTATCGGTCTGTAAACCTTCGGAGAAGAAATACTTCAGGGGGAAGATCCCAAAATGAGTCTGGATGTACTTGCTGTTTGCAACCCTCGACACCGTCGAGATATCAAGCCCTGTCATGTCAGCAATATCTTTAAGTATCATGGGCTTGAGTTTTGTCTCATCGCCTTCAACAAAATATTCTCTTTGAAAATCCAGTATTGCATTCATGGTTAGCAGCAGTGTGTTATGCCTTTGCTTCATGGCATCAATAAACCATTTGGCGGAATCAAGTTTCTGCTTTACAAAAGACACTGCTTCCTTCTGTGTCTTAGATTTTTCCTTGCTTGCCGAATAGGCCTGGAGCATTTCTGCATATGTCCTGTTGATCCTCAGGTCCGGCAGGTTCCGGCTGTTGAGGCTCACCTCCAGCCCGTCTTCGGTGTACTCAAGGATAAAATCAGGTATGATATGGTAATTCTCCCTGTTCATCGGGTCACTGAATGACCCTCCCGGCTTCGGGTTCAGCTTGAGGATCTCATCCAGGGCATCCTTAAACTCTTTATCACTTAAGCCCAGCCTGGACTTTATTTTATCATAGTGCTTCCTTGTGAATTCATCAAAATACTTATCCACCACATTGGTGGCATTCTTTATTTCGGTTTTATCCTGATCTTTTCTTATCAATTGCAGCAGGAGGCATTCGCGCAGGTTCCTGGCTCCAACACCGGCAGGTTCCAGGTCCTGGACAATCTTCAGTACCTCCAGCAGCTCTTCCTCGGTAGTTGTGATATTCTGTGAGAAAGCCAGGTCGTCAACGATATTCTCAATATCCCTTCTCAGGTAACCATCATCATCTATGTTACCAAGGATATAATCAACCAGCACCTCCTGTTTCTCATCCAGGGAGCGCAGTCCCATCTGGCTGGCAAGGAATTCGTGGAAGGAAGTGCCTGTTGAGAATGGTATTTCCTGCTTTTTATCTTCCTCCTTACTGTAGTTTTGTGATTGCAACCTGTAATCGGGTATGTCTTCGTCCTCAAGGTAATCGTCCAGTGAGAATTCATCCTCTTCATTCCCGTTCTGGCTTTCATCCTCATCCTGGGATGCTTCATTCTCCTCTTCCTCGTCATCCCCTTCCTCAAGGGCCGGGTTTTCTTCTATCTCCTTCTTTATCCTCTGCTCCAGCTGCATGGTGGGTATCTCCAGCAGCTTGATCATCTGTATCTGCTGAGGCGACAGTTTCTGTAAAAGCTTCTGTGTTAGTTTTTGTTTTAACATCTTACCCTCTTCTCAATATCTAAAATTCGGCATTCCGGGGTGTACGCGGGAAGGGTATCACATCCCTTATATTCTTCATACCGGTCACAAATAACATCAGCCTTTCAAAGCCCAGCCCGAAGCCGCTATGCGGGGCGGTCCCGAACTTGCGTGTTTCCAGGAACCACCACAGCTGGTCTTCGGGAATACCCAGTTCTTTTATTCTCCTCTCAAGCTTATCATATTCCTCCTCCCTTTGAGATCCCCCTATTATTTCACCTATCAGGGGGAATAAGACATCAAGAGCCCTTACCGTTCTACCGTCATCATTCTGCTTCATATAGAAAGCTTTTATATCCATGGGATAATCCGTCACCATCACCGGGCGTTTGTAATACTCTTCAACGAGGTACCTCTCATGCTCGGCCTGCAGGTCCCTGCCCCAGCCGACAGGGAACTCCCAGTCCTTACCGGCTTTGGCCAAAACATTAACGGCCTCGGTGTAGGTAATGCGTTCATAATCATTAGCCAATACAAAATTAAGCCTTTCTATAAGCCCCCGATCCACCATCGTATTGAGAAACTCAAGGTCTTCCCTGCAATTATCCAGTATATATCTTATCAGGTATTTCGTTAATTCCTCGGCCAGGTCCATATTGTCATTGATGTCATAAAAGGCCATTTCCGGTTCTATCATCCAGAACTCGGCCAGGTGCCTTGGCGTATTCGAATTTTCAGCCCTGAAGGTAGGCCCAAAGGTGTATATCTCACCCAGTGAGAGTGCTCCCAGCTCCCCTTCCAGCTGTCCCGACACGGTAAGGTTTGTTTCCTTACCAAAAAAATCCTTGCTGTAATCAACATTGCCATTCCCGTCTGTGGGTGCATTATTCAGTTCAAAGGTGGTGACCCTGAACATCTCACCGGCACCCTCTGCATCCGAACCCGTAATTATGGGAGTATGCAGGTAATAAAAGCCCTTATCATTAAAATATTTATGGACGGCATATGCCAGGGCGTGCCTTATCCTGAACACCGCGCCAAAGGTGTTGGTCCTGAATCGCAGGTGTGCTATCTCACGCAGGAATTCCATCGAGTGACCCTTCTTTTGAAGCGGGTATCTCTCCGGGTCGGCCGGGCCGTATATCTCTATCTTTTTTGCCTGTATCTCAACATTCTGGCCCCTACCTTCAGAAGCTACCAGCCTTCCTTCCACTCCGATGCAGGCCCCCGTTGTTACAAGTTTCATCTTATCCTCATCAAAGGCACTCATATCCACCACCACCTGTATATTATTTATGCTGGATCCGTCATTTACTGCAATAAATGATACCTTCCTGCTTCCCCTCCTGGTTCGCACCCATCCTTTAACCAGTACATCCCTGCCCGGCTCAGAGCTTAATAAGTGTTTTACTTTTTCCCTGCGCATAAGAATCCTGCTTTTGTCATTTCTAATTCTTGACAAAAATATAAACTAATATTCAAAATAGCACGATTTTTGTAGGCAAACCCCCACCCAATTCGCGTTAATTCGCTAAAATTCGCGTTAATTCGTGTTAACCGTATATGAACTGTGCCTTTGAAGAAAAGGTAGCCCTCGGGTTTATGCAGCACACAGGTATTTTAGCGTCGTTTGCTATGATCTGCTGTTCCTGCGCACCCAGCATGTAGTCGGCAGCGGTAATATTTTTTGTGGTCATTATAAGTATCAGGTCAGCATCAATTTTCTTTGCAAAATCTATTGTCTGCTGTGCCAGGTGGCCTCTTTTCATCTCATGTATCTCGTACTCTATATTATTTTGTATCAAGTACTTAATAGCAAAATTAAGATTTATATTGGTCTTTTTGAGCAGGCTCTTGTCAACGGTGACCGTTTTGAGGATATGTACCTTTGAATCAAAATATTTACCCATGAAGATGGTCATCTTGAGTTTTTCCTTGTTCTCCGACCTGAAATCGACAGGAAAAACGATATTCTGGTACTTCTCCATATCCTTTGGCATATCCTGAACCACGATAAAAGGCACCTTTGATCCCACCAGCACTTTGAGAGCCCAGCTACCGGTTACTTTTTGCATGCCCTTCATGCCGTGGGTTCCCATAACAACGAGACTGGCTTTCTCCTCATTCACGAACTCTGCAATCGCCGAGAAGATGGAGCCCGGGATAAGTGCTATATTAATTTCTACATCATACTTTTCCTTCCCATCGAGAGCTATCTTATTCAGTTTATCCTCCTTCTTTTTATATTCCCCGGTCTTAATTTTTCTGTCGACTATATGAAGCAGGGCAACACGTGCATTCACCATTTTGGATATCTTGGCTGCATGTGCAAGCGCAAATTCAGCCTTTTCAGTGAAATCCCATGGGACAACAATGATTTCCTTTTCCTTTTCCATGATTTTGTAGTATTATATCTAACGTAAAGTTAAACTCTTTTCGGAAATTATCAAATCATTTCGTGCGCTTCGGCAGGTTATTTGAACCCCTGGCGCCTACTCTTCTTTTTGTGGGACAAGGTAGGTAAAACCCACAGCCACCACCAGTGCCACAATGAATGTGAGCAGGCGTGCCGGTATGCCTTTTTCTGTATATGCTGTGACCATTACCGGTATTTTCTTTTCAATCTCTTCATTGCTCCACCGGTCTTCTAAGAGTGCTGTTAGATCATCCTCAAAATGACCCGAACCGATATACTTGGTGCCCTCCATCTGTTCAATCAAGGCTGTTTCCTCCTGGGTGATAACACTTTGTTCGGTGAGGAATTTTGTCTTTTCCCCGCTTACCCGGTAATGTTGCTCAAAGCCCCCGCTTATCCAGAAGACGGTGAACAGCATGCCGATTATTATTGTTGCCAGGGCTGCCCTTCCGTGGAAGCGCTTCCAGAACAGGGAAAGCAGTATGACAACAGAAAAGGTACATCCTATCCCGGCCCATACATAACTCACCAGTGTGAAGATAAGGTTCGAAGGCGACACATATGCTATTACCAGGGCTATCACTGCCAGCGCTGCGGTAACCAGCCTGGAGCGTCGCAGCGACCTGTCACCTTTGCGCATTGCTTCTTCCGGTCCTGCTTTCTTGAGAAGGTTTTCCGAAAGCTCGGTGGCCGACAGTATAAGCAGTGAGTCGGCGGTTGATATCATGGCTGCTATGGCTCCGGTGATCAGGATGGCGGCAAAAGCGGGGGGAAACAAGGTCAGTATTACCCTTGGCATAACATATTCCGGGTCGTCGAGACCGGCCGGGCCAAAGAGAGCTATCCCTATCCAGCCTATGCTCAATGCCCCAATATATGCAACTATCGTCCATGCAATACCTATATTACGTGCCTTCTTTGCCTGCCTGCTGTCCCTTATGGCCATAAACCTCATACTCAGCTGTGGCTGTCCTCCCAGGTAACCAAAAAACCAGGAGAAGCCGCCGGCAATGATAAGGCCGGCACCAAAGCCCCTGGCAGCGCCGGTGACCGAGGTGTATGAATCACCGGCCGAATGCAGTCCTGACGATATGCTCTGGGCAAAGACCTCGGGGTGGTTGGCAAGGTAAATCACTCCTACTATCGGGCCGACCACCAGGGTGATGATCATCACGATAGCCTGTATAACATCGGTGTACACCACTGACCTGAATCCTCCATATATGGTATAGGGAACGATGATAGCAGCGGTGATGAACATACCCAGGCGGGCATCTATGTCGAACATGGTATGCAGTGTTTTGCCTCCGCCAAGGAACTGGGCCCCTACGTAGAAAAAGAAGAAAAACACGATCGTCAGGCTGCCCACGATCCTTATCTGCCTTCCGTTCTCACCATGTTTCCTGGATATATATTCAGAGAAGGTGCTTACATTATATTTTTCTGCTTCGTCCCTCAGCCGCCACGCCAGCACGGCCCACGCGGTCATTATCCCAAGCACGCAGCCCAGGGCTGTCCATATCTCCGTAAGTCCCATGGCATAGGCGGCCCCGGGTAATCCCAGCAGGGCCCAGGACGACTCCCCCGTCGCCCTCTCCGACAGTGCCGCCACCCATCCCGGCAGGCCACGACCCGCTATAGCATAATCCTTGCTCGTCTTAACTTTTCGCCCCTGGTATAAGCCCCACATGATCAATAAACCCATGTAGATAAGCATCACGATCAAGATCTGTACCTGGTGTTCCATAGCCCGTCGGTTTTTAGTGCACTAATTTAATTTAATCAGCTGAATAACACAATTGGGTAGGGACTTATAAAAGTTGAATAAGGTTGAATAAGGTTGAATAAGGTTGAGAGTGAGTTGAGAATGAGTTTGTTATAAGCTTTTTCAACCCACTCTCAACCCATTCTTTTATCTACAGGTAGACAAGGTTGATTTTTAAACTATTGAGTATGCTTTAAAACCTTTCAAACACTCAAACTCTCAAACTATACTTCTACCTAAAATAAATCCGTAAACATAACTTCCAATCAGAGGTACATACTCTTCTGCTGTTTGTACAGCATGCTGTACGTTCCCCCTGCCTTAACAAGCTCTTTATGCGAGCCCGCTTCAATGACCCTTCCCCTGTCAATCACTATTATCCTGTCGGCTATGCTCACATTGGCCAGCCTGTGACTGATAAGTATGCATGTACGTCCTGCCGCCAGTTCACTGAAGCGGCTGAACATCTCGTATTCGGAATTTGCATCCAGGGCACTTGCCGGCTCATCCAGTATAAGTATCTCTGCATCCCGGTAAAGTGCACGTGCCAGGGCTATCTTCTGCCACTCACCCCAGCTGAGCTCCCTGCTGTCATCAAACAACCTTCCTATGACCGTATCATATTTCCTGGGCAGATCGTCAAGCAGATCATGAATACCTGCCTTTACAGCCGATTCCTTTATCCTGTCCTTATCCTTCTCGGAGAATATATCCCCTGCCCTGATATTATCCCCGGCACTGAGGTTATACAACATAAAATCCTGGAAGACAACGGAGAAAAACCTGCGGTATTTTTCCGGGTCTATGTTCCTTATATCATTGCCGTCAAGGAGTATCTTTCCTGCCTGGGGGTCATACAGGCGGCACAGCAGACGCACCAGCGTTGTCTTTCCTGCACCGTTGGCCCCCACCAGGGCCACTGTCTCGCCCTTATTGATGCTTATATCAATCCCTTTCAGTACGTCGTTATCAGTTGAAGGATACCTGAAATACAGGTTTTCTATTCTTATAGCACTTCTGAAGGTGTCAACATCGACCACCGGCGGAACCACCACAATCGTCTCCTTCAGGTTAAGGAAGTCGAACACATCATTTATAAACAGGCTGTCCTCGTACAATCCCGCCGTGGCAGACAGTATTTGCTTAATATAGGTCATGCCCATCCTGAAGGCCAGCAGGAACATTGCCAGGTCGCCAAGCCCGATATCCGAGTTTACGGTTTTCATAACAATGTAATAAAGGGTTGCCAGCACGGCAGCAGCCTTGAAGACACCAGATACCAGCTCAATCAATGAGCGTTTCCTTACTATCTCCAGTTCCTCCTTCTTCTGCATATCGAAATTGTGACGGAAGAGGGACGAGAAAAAGTCGCCCAGCCCGAAAAGCCTCAGCTCACGTGACGGCCTGTCACCGGTGAGCAGCCAGTTGAAATATGCAGCCTTCCGTGCAACAGGTGTGAGCTCCCTCCTGAAATTATAAAGAACATCGGAATAGTGCACCCTGAACCATATTCCCGGTATATTGGCAACAATAAGTATCACCACCAGCCACCAGTTAAGGGTGGCCAGCAAGGCGGCCATAAGTATCAGTGAGATCCCCGCCCGCAATATGGACACTATGTTGTTAACGATGGATGCAGGCCGGAAGGGCGCTTCACGGGAAGCCCTTGTCAGGTGGTCATAATAATCGGGGTTCTCGAAATGCTTAAGGTCGAGTGACACAGACTTCTTATGGATCAGCCTGTACATATACGACTCGAGGTGGTAGGCCTGCTTTCGCCTTACCAGGTTACCAAAAGATTGTGCAGCCTCATCAAGGAAATATATTATTGCTATAGCCAGTATCATTAAGAGCACTGTCCTGGTGTTTTCCACACCGGCATCCCCAACAGCTACTGTTACGGCATCTATTAGCTTCTTTATATACCATATAAGGGCCAGCGGTATGAAGCTGCTCACCAGCGAGAGGAATATGTTGGCAGCCGTCCACCCCGGCGCCGAACGCCTTACCAGCTGTAGTGATTTCCCAAACAGACCAATCCTGGATTTCATAATTTGAAGATACGAAATATTCCTTTATGTAACTTGCCTCGCTATGCTCGGCGTAATTTGAATTGCTATCGCAATTCGTAACTTGCCCTGCTGACGCAGGGCGTAATTTGCACTGCTGTCGCAGTGCGTAATTTGCCATGCTGGCGCATGGCGTAAATGGCACTGCGCAGCGGTGTAAGTTACATCCCGCGTAAGCGGGATCAATTACGCGACCGAAGGGAGCCAGTTACATCCCGCGTCAGCGGGGCCCCAGTATTCCAATCAATAAATATTATCTTTGTGCAAAATTTCAAATATGGCTAAGAAGAATAAAGCGGCAAAGATAAAAAAGAAGCTTGCCGAACAGGTAAAGGAAGTATTCAGGGGTGAACCCCGTAAATTATTTAACTACAAGCAGGTATCGGCACGGTTAAACATCTCCGATCCCTCTCAACGCAGGCAGGTGTCCCAGGTGATGTACGACCTGAAAAAGAAGGGTTTTATTGAAGAGGCCACCAAGGGACGCTACCGTTTCAGGCAGTCAGGTGCATATATAACAGGCACGGTTGATATGACCCGCATGGGCTACGGCTTTATCACCGGGGCAGATATCGAGGAAGATGTCTTTGTATCGAACCGTAATCTTAACACGGCCCTTCATGGTGATAAGGTGAAGGTGAGGCTGCTCCTGCGCAAAAAAGGTAACCGCCCCGAAGGGGAAGTGACTGAAATTATTGAAAGGGCACGCGAAACTTTCGTGGGAACCGTGGAAGTGATGCCTCAATTTTCATTCCTGATACCTGACAATAAGGGAATGCCCTTCGACCTCTTTATTCCCAACGAAAACCTTCACGGGGCAAAGCAGGGAATGAAAGCCGTAGCACGCATCACACAATGGGATAAGAGACAGAAAAATCCCGTGGCGGAGATAGTGCAGGTGCTGGGAATGCCGGGCGAGCATGAAACGGAGATGCATGCCATACTGGCTGAATTTGAGCTGCCCTATGATTTTTCAAAAGAAGTTGAATCGGCTGCTGAAAAAATACCCGTTGAAATAACTAAGGAAGAAATAAGCAAGAGGCGCGATTTCAGGAAGGTGCCCACCTTCACCATCGACCCTGAGGATGCTAAGGACTACGACGATGCACTGTCATTGCGTAAGACTAAGGACGGCCTCTGGGAGGTGGGTGTACACATAGCCGACGTTACGCATTATGTTAAACCCGACACTATTATCGATAACGAAGCAGAAAGGAGAGGCACATCGGTATACCTGGTCGATCGCGTGGTTCCCATGCTGCCCGAACGCTTATCCAACAATGTCTGCTCCCTCGGCCCCGGCAAGGATAAGCTCACCCACTCAACCGTTTTTATAATGGATGATAAAGCCAACGTCAAGGAGGAGTGGTTCGGTCGGACCATCATCAATTCCGACCAGCGCTTCTCTTACCGTGAGGCGCAAAGAATAATTGATGGCGAGGAAGGCCCCATGAAGGATATCATCCTCACCCTCCACGACATGGCGCAGAAGATGAGGTCACGGCGCTTTGATGCGGGAGCTTTTTCCTTTGAACGCACTGAAGTGCAGTTTAACCTTGACGAGGAAGGTTATCCCCTGGGCATACATTTCAGGGAAAGTGGCACGGCCAACCAGCTGATAGAGGAATTTATGCTACTGGCAAACAGGAGGGTGGCTGAATTTATCGGTGCCCGGAAAGGCGAAAAGCAAAAAACATTCGTATACCGGGTGCATGATAAGCCCGACCCCGACAAGATCGACAGCTTCAGCTCATTCATAAAACGCTTTGGCTATGAGCTCGACATCAAGAGCGAGGGTTCCCTGGCCCACTCCATCAACCAGCTCATCAAAAAGGTGAGCGGTAATAAAGAACAGAACATTATAGAGGAACTTGCCCTGCGATCGATGGCCAAAGCAGTATACTCAACAGATAATATAGGCCACTACGGCCTGTCCTTTAAATATTACACCCACTTCACCTCCCCCATCAGGAGGTACCCCGATGTCATGGTGCACCGTCTCCTGGCTGCTTATCTTGACGGCGAATCATCAAAGGACAAGGTGAAATATGAAGAGCGTTGTGAGCACGCTTCCAAAAGGGAGCGCCTGGCTGTTGAAGCTGAAAGGGCATCCATCAAGTACAAGCAGGTGGAATTCATGCAGGATAAGCTGGGTGAGGTCTTCGAAGGAGTAATATCGGGAGTCACCGAATGGGGTATCTACGTGGAGATCATCGAGAACCGGTGCGAAGGCATGATATCCATCCGCGACCTCGATGATGATTTCTACGAGTACGACGAGAAGAACTACTGCATCCGCGGACGCTACCAGGGAACGGAATACACCCTCGGCGACACCGTCAATGTAACTGTTGTTAAAGCCGACCTCCAGAAAAAGCAGCTCGACTATGCACTGGCCGATAACCAGAACTCCGACACCAACGGTAGTAAGTAAAAAATGGAATAATGGAACGATGGAATGGTGGAATGATGGGATTGGTGGTCTTAATAAATTATTTGAATAATATGATAATATCTGGTAACTTGTCATGTAATTTTCTCGCTGTATTTAAATAAACTTATTAACTATGAATGAAAGAAAGAACCTTAACAGGGGTTATATGAAACTTATTGTATGGCAGGATGCCAGGGGGTTGTATAAGCTAACCTGGAAAATATTCAAGGATTTTCCCTTTGAACTTAAAAAAGTGGCTGCAAATCAAATATCTTCAGTAGATTCTGTCCACAGAAATATTGCTGAAGGCTATTGCAGAAAGAGTATTTCTGAGTATCTGAACTTTCTGAATTTTTCTCAGTCTTCACTTGGCGAATCTGTATCAGGCACTAACACATATTACTATGCTGATCAGATTAGTGAAACAGACTATCAAGAATGGGACTTATTAGCATATAAACTCGAAAATGGACTTAAAAAGTTGATTGATAGCCTCGAAGCAAAGAAATATAGTGGTACCTGGGAAGACAGTCAAATAGTTAAAGATTCAAATGCTACCTATTTAAACACTCTGAAGTATTAACCCATTATTCCAGTATTCCAGTATTCCATTATTCCATTATTCCAGTATTCCAGTATTCCAATATTCCAGTATTCCATTATTCCATTATTGCTCGCCCCCACCAGCCACAATCACCGTCCCCTCGCGAGCTCACAGGACTCATCCCGATGATTCGGGATTCGTCCTGTTCGGTTCCAGTATTCCAAACCGGCATCCCTGAAACCTTTATTTTCCTATCTTTATACTGCACTTAATACCTGAGAACATGATCAATCTGTACAACGTATACTCGCGCTCCAGGAAAATAGTTGCCCGTGATACAGGCGATGAATACGTACTGGTACCGGTCACCGACAATATTGCCGACATGAAATCCGTTTATACTTTGAACAGCACCGGCGCCTTTATATGGGATCGCATCGATGGCACCAGGACGGTGAAGGATATTGTTGACGAGGTGGAGGAAGAATTCGATGTGGACGGTAAGCAGGCCCTGGATGATGTGCTGTCATTTTTCTCTGATATGAAAGAGTACCTTATCATTGTTGAATGACCAGTTATTCGCTTAAGATAGCAGACTATACAATTTTCTTTAACGGGATGACAGATGGCATTGACCTCAGGCCCCCGCCATCCCAAAAGTCATTTATCACCGACGACCCGGAGTATGATCTTGCAATAAATGTCTTTGCTGGTTCCGTGGTGGTCATGGAAGAAGCCACTCCCGTCTTCAGGGCACCCTACGTGGAAGAAATAAACGGCACGAGGGTGAAAAAGAAAGATGAGTTCTGGACGGTGTACCGCCTTGGTGACTATATACTCGTCCGTACCACCTGCCCTGTATCAAAAGATTATAAAGAAGCCCTGCTGGTGATAAGGCCCGGAGAAAAAAGCTGGGATATAATAATAGATTCCTCGACGGCCATCGTTGACCCAATGTGTTATCCCATTGACGGCCTCCTCCTATATTACCTCACGGCATTGAACGACGATATCTTCATACACGGATCAGGAGTAAGCCATAACGGGAAAGGTTACCTTTTCGCAGGAAAATCCGGAAAGGGAAAATCAACCATAGCACAGTTTTTCCGGAGCAAGGGCTCGGAAGTGGTGCATGACGACAGGCTGATACTGAGACTGAAGGATGACAGGGTCTTCATGTATAACACCCCCGTTTATGAGGATGATATATATAAAAAAGCTTTATTGTCAACAATATATATTATTGATCATGGCAACCGTAACATCACTTCCCCCACCGGTCATTCCGATGCTGTAGCAGCCATTATGGCCAACTGCATACAACATCACTGGGACACAGGTATCATAGGGAGGCTTACGGGTGCCATTCTGAAAATGATTAAGCTGGTAAACGTAAAAACACTGCAATTTGTGCCTGACAGCACTATTGTGTCATTTATTGAAAAGGATGAACTCTAAAGAAGACGATCACCGGAAAGTTTTGCGCGGCCTTGCCGATGAGCTGCTGGACAAGGGGACATCAATACGTATCACCGCCTCGGGTTACAGCATGTACCCGGCTATCAAACCGGGAAATACCATAATAATAAAACCCGTACCCTTCGATAAGCTTAAATGCGGTATGATAATAGCCTGGAAAAGGGAAAAGGACATGGTGGTGCACCGACTGGTCCTGGCCTACGAGTCGGATGACAAAAGGTACTATATCACGCGGGGCGACAGCTGCCGGTCATCTGACAAGCCCGTAACCGAAGATATGATAGCCGGTCGCGTGGAAGCGATATACAGGGGTCACCGCCTCCTGCGACCCCTGATACTACACCCCATTGCCGAGAGAAAGTACAGAATGAACAGGTTGAAAACCGTTTTCCTGGGCTACCTCCGTAAGTTCCTGTAAGAAAATGGTTTGAACGCCAGCCTTTGGCTGGCTAGTTTGAATGTTTGAATGCCTGCCTGCGGCAGGCGGGTTTGATTGCCTTCCCGCGCGCGGCGGGGAGGGTTTTTTGTGCGGCTTTTACCCGGGGGTGAAACCCCGGCTATTACTATTAACCCGCTCCGCGGGTTTTGCAGGGGGCAGGGAGCAGGGGGCAGGGAGCAGGGGGCAGGGAGCAGGGGGCAGGGATATTATTATTAACCCGCTCCGCGGGTTTTGCAGGGGGCAGGGAGCAGGGATATTATTATTACATGTACTATATTTGCATCTATGGAAGAGCGGGATATACATAATGCCGTACGGGAGAGGATACTGGTGCTGGATGGGGCCATGGGTACCATGATACAGGCCTACAAGCTGGAGGAGGAGGATTTCCGGGGCGAGAGGTTCAGCGATCATGCTGTTGCGCTCAAGGGTAACAACGACCTGCTCAGCATCACCCGCCCTGATATCATCAGGGAGATACACCGCAAATACCTGGAGGCGGGGGCCGACATAATCACCACCAACACCTTCAACGCTAATGCCATCTCCATGGCCGACTATAAGATGGAGGAGATGGTGTACGAGATCAATAAAGTATCTGCTCAGATTGCCAGGGAGGCTGTGGAGGAGCAGGGAGCAGGGGGCAGGGAGCAGGGAAGTCCTCCTTCGCTAAAGCTACGGAGGACAGGGCAGGGAGGTCCTCCTTCGCTAAAGCTACGGAGGACGGAGCAGGGAAGTACTGCTACGCTAAAGGTGCGTAGCACAGGGAAGCGAATTTGGGTGGCGGGGTCGATGGGGCCGACCAACAAGACGGCGTCGATGTCGGCTGATGTGAGTAACCCGGCAGCACGCCCGGTTAGCTTTGATGAGCTGGCGGCAGCTTACGCGGAGCAGGCACGGGGGCTTATCGACGGGGGAGCCGACATCCTGCTTGTGGAGACTATCTTTGACACCCTCAACGCGAAGGCAGCGCTTTTTGCCCTGGAGGGGGTCTTTGAAGAAAAGAAGACATCGCTACCGGTAATGCTCTCGGGCACCATCACCGACACGGGCGGGAGGATGCTCACCGGCCAGACCATAGAGGCCTTCCTGGTGTCGGTATCACATTTCCCGCTTTTCAGCATAGGCCTTAACTGCTCCTTTGGTGCGGAGAGCCTATTGCCCTCGGTGAGGGAGCTGTCGGCGAAGGCGCCCTTTCCTGTGTCGGTGCATCCCAATGCCGGTCTGCCCAACCAGTTCGGCGGCTATGACCAGTCGGCTGAAGAGATGGCAGGATTGATGAAGGACTATCTCGACGAAGGGCTACTCAACATAGCAGGTGGTTGCTGCGGCACCACGGAAGAGCACATACGGCGGCTAACATCCCTCGTTAAGGACTACAGTCCCCGTGCGGTTCCCGGACCGACCGGGACCACTGCTGTTTCAGGGCTTGAACCGGTGTATGTTTCTCCAAAAATAAACTTCGTGAATATAGGGGAAAGGACGAATGTTGCCGGGTCGAAGAAGTTTGCACGACTGGTGCGGGAGGAAAAATATGAAGAGGCGGTGACGGTGGCGCGGAGCCAGGTGGAGAATGGGGCGCAGGTTATTGATATTTGCATGGATGAGGCCCTGCTGGATGCCGAGAGGGCGATGGTGACCTTTATAAACCACGTGCTGGCCGAGCCGGACATAGCGAGGGTGCCGCTGATGATTGATTCATCGCAATGGAGCGTGATAGAGGCCGGGCTGAAATGTACGCCGGGAAAATCAATAGTGAACTCGATAAGCCTCAAGGAAGGGGAAGAGGAATTCCTGGCACATGCGCGTGCACTGCGCAGGTACGGGGCGGCCATGGTGGTGATGCTCTTTGATGAAAAGGGACAGGCCGGGACGTACGAGAGGAAGATCGAGGTGGCCGGGCGGTCGTATAAGCTGCTGACGGAAAGGGCGGGGGTGGACCCGCACGATATAATCATTGACCCCAACGTGCTGGCTATAGCCACGGGGATAGATGAACATAATAATTATGCCGTTGACTTTATCAGGGCGACGGCGTGGATAAAGAAAAACCTGCCGGGGGCTAAGGTGAGCGGGGGCGTGAGCAACCTGTCGTTTTCGTTCCGGGGCAATGACAGGGTGCGCGAAGCCATGCACTCGGTGTTTTTGTATCATGCCGTTGAGGCGGGGATGGACATGGGCATCGTGAACCCGGGCATGTTGCAGGTGTACAGCGAGATAGCGGGTGACCTCCTTGAGCTCACCGAGGATGTGGTGCTGAACAGGAGGAAGGATGCCACGGAGAGGCTCATAGCCTTTGCCGGGAAGGTGAAGGATGAGGCTACGGCGGAGGAGGGCGGCGTGGAGGCGTGGCGGGAGCTGCCGGTGGCGGCGAGGATCAGGCATGCCATGATAAAGGGCATCGACACCTATATAGAGGATGATGTGGAGGAGTCGCGGCGGGGCTTTGAGCGCTCGCTGCAGGTGATAGAGGGGCCGCTGATGGATGCCATGAACGAGGTGGGCGAGCTGTTTGGCTCGGGCAAGATGTTCCTGCCGCAGGTGGTACGCAGCGCCAGGGTGATGAAGAAGGCGGTGGCCTGGCTGACACCCTATATCGAGAAGGAGAACGCGGAGGGCGGCGGCAAGAGCACGGCCGGCAAGGTGGTGCTGGCCACGGTGAAGGGTGATGTGCATGACATAGGCAAGAACATAGTGGGCGTGGTGATGGCCTGCAACAACTACGAGATAATAGACCTGGGGGTGATGACACCCCCGGACAGGATCATAAGCAGGGCGGTGGAGGAAGAGGCCGACTTCATAGGGCTGAGCGGACTGATAACACCCTCTTTGGAAGAGATGGTTGCCGTGGCCACGGAGATGCAGCGGCGGGGCTTGCAGATACCCCTGCTGATAGGCGGTGCCACCACGTCGGAGATACATACGGCGGTGAAGATAGCCCCGGTGTATAGCTACCCCGTGGTGCACGTGAAGGACGCCTCGCGGTCGACCACCGTTTTGCAGAAGCTGGGCATGCGCGACAGCGATGACTCCTGGGTGAGGGAGGTGGACAGCAGGTACAGGGGCATGAGGGATGACTTCCTTGCGAGGCAGGCTGGTCGCTCGCTGCTGAGCATCGAGGAAGCCCGTGTCAACAGGCTGGTGACCGACTGGAGGGATGCTGATGCTGTGGCCCCGGCGCCTGTGCGACCCGGGCTTCACATATTCGATAACTACGACCTTAAGAAGATATCCGAATATATTGACTGGACATATTTCTTCCATGCGTGGAAGATCACCGGGAGGTATCCCGACGTGCTGGACGACCCGGTGAAGGGTGACGAAGCGCGCAAGATCTATGACGATGCACGTTACTACCTTGATGAGATTATTGGCAGGCAGATGGTGAGGGCACGTGGGGTGGTGGGTCTTTACCCTGCTCACAGCCGGGGTGATGACATAGTATACCGCTACGACGACAAGCCCGATTCCGGCGCGGTGGTCTTTAATTTCCTTCGTAACCAGGAGGTGAAGGAAGGCGGCAAGCCCAATCTTTGTCTTGCCGATTTTGTAGCCCCTGAGGGATCGGGGCTTAAGGACCATGCCGGCCTTCTTGTGGTGACGGCCGTCCCTGACGGTGAAAAGATGGAGGTATATGCCAATGACGATTACGGCCTGATAATGATAGGCATTTTGGCCGACAGGCTGGCGGAGGCTTTCACCGAGCTGGTGCATGAGAAGGTGCGCAGGGACATCTGGGCTTATGCCCGTGATGAGAAGCTGACTGTTGGAGACATGCTGAGGGTTCGTTACCGTGGTATTCGTCCGGCCCCGGGCTATCCTGCCTGTCCCGACCACACCGAGAAGGCCAAGCTGTTTAAGATGGTGGGTGCGGTGAGGAATGCAGGTGTTACGTTGACAGAAAATTATGCCATGAGGCCTGTTTCTTCGGTTTGTGCTTATATCTTTGCACATGAGGAGGCGAGGTATTTCAATGTGGGCAAGATAGGTTATGACCAGCTGGAGGATTATGCCCGGCGCAAGGGCATGAGTGTTGAGGCGGCACGCCGCTGGCTGGCCCCAAATTTATGATCCCCCTTTGAACCAATGGCTGGCGCGGATCTCCAGATCCGTGCCAAGCTACGATGAGCTAAGCCAGATCCGTACCATGAAAAAAATTTAGAACATATGACCGTAAAAGAAATCCTGAACAAAGCCAAATCACCGCTCTTCACCTTTGAGCTGCTGCCGCCCCTGAAGGGCCACAGCCTTGAAAGGGTATACAGGGCCATCGACAGGCTCATCAAGTTCGAACCTGCCTATATCAATTTCACTTCGCACCGTAACGAGGTGATCTACAAGGAGAGGCCCGACGGCCTCATCGAGAAGCGCACCATACGTAAGCGTCCCGGCACCATAGCCATGGCTGCCGCCGTGAGGTACAAGTATAACATCACCGTGGTGCCGCACATGCTGGTAGGTGGTTTCACCAGGCAGGAAACGGAGAATGCCCTGATAGAGATGAATTTCCTTGGTATCGATGATGTGCTGGCCCTCAGGGGCGATCCGCCCATGGGCAGCAGGATGTTCATCCCCGAGAAGGGAGGTCATAAATATGCCCTGGACCTGGTGAAGCAGATAGTCAACATGAACAAGGGGATCTATATCGACGAGGTGGAACACACAACGCCTTCCAATTTTTGTATCGGTGTGGCAGGCTATCCCGAAAAGCATATAGAGTCGCCCAATATGAAGTTCGACCTGGAGATGTTGAAGAAGAAGGTTGATGCCGGAGCCGAATACATCGTGACACAGATGTTTTATGACAACAGCAAATTTTTCAGTTTTGTCGACCGCTGCAGGGAGATCGGCATCACCGTGCCCATTATACCCGGCATAAAGCCCATCATAACGAAGACTGACATGAAGGTCTTGCCGCAGACCTTTAAGATCGAGATGCCCGAAGAGCTGATCGGTGAGCTCGCTAAGTGTAAGACTGACAAGGAAGCCTGGCAGGTGGGCATTGACTGGGCCACCATGCAGTCAAAGGAGCTCCTGGCACATGATGTGCCTGGCATTCATTATTACACCTTCGGCTCCTCCGACAATATCAGCCGCATAGTAAAAGCCTCCTACTAATCTCAGGCTGGGGATGTGTTCCCCTACAGCCCAAACTCCTTCTTTATCTTATCCACATAATCCAGCTTCTCCCAGGTAAACAGTTCCACCTCTTTCTCCACTCCGTTATGGTATGGCGATTCAAACTTCTTTTTGACCACCTTCGGTGTCCGTCCCATATGGCCATATGCAGCTGTTTCCGAGTAGATGGGATTACGCAGCTTAAGCCTTTGTTCTATTGCGGCCGGGCGCAGGTCAAAAATATTAAGCAGTTTTTTTGCTATCTCGCTGTCGTGCATCTCTATTTTAGCTGTGCCATAGGTGTTGATATAAATGCTTATTGGTTCAGCCACCCCGATGGCATAGGCCATCTGGACCTCCAGCTGGTCTGCAAAGCCTGCAGCCACCAGGTTTTTAGCCATATGGCGTGCTGCATAGGCTGCCGACCTGTCGACCTTTGAAGGATCCTTGCCCGAGAAACATCCACCGCCATGGGTGCCACGTCCGCCATAGGTGTCCACTATTATCTTGCGGCCGGTAAGGCCGGTGTCACCATGCGGGCCCCCGATAACAAACTTACCGGTAGGGTTGACATGGAGGATCATATCATCGTCAAACATTGTCTGGACCCTTGGGGGAAGTTTTTTTATTATACGCGGGATGAGTATTTTCTTTACATCATCTTTTATTGTCGTCAGCATCTTTGTCTCATCCTTATCAAATTCATCATGCTGAGTAGAGACAACCATTGCATATATCCTCACAGGCCTTTCATCCTTGTCATTATACTGCACTGTTACCTGTGCTTTTGCATCAGGCCGGAGGTATTTCATCAATCTTCCTTCATGCCGTATGTCTGCCAGCTCCATCAATATGCGGTGCGACAGTTCAATGGGCAGGGGCATATAGTCATCCGTTTCCCGGCATGCATAACCGAACATCATTCCCTGGTCGCCTGCTCCCTGTTCGAGGGGATTCTCCTTCTCCACGCCCCTTGCGATGTCGGGCGACTGTTCATGCAGGGCATTGAGCACACCGCATGAATTACCGTCAAACATGTATTCGCCTTTTGTATAGCCGATGCGGTTTATCACGTCGCGGGCTATCTGTTGGACATCAATATAGGTATTTGTTCTCAGTTCGCCTGCTATAACCACCTGGCCGGTTGTTACGAGTGTTTCGCACGCCACCTTTGCGGGGGGGTCATAGGCAAGTATATTATCGAGTATAGCATCAGATATCTGGTCGGCTATCTTATCGGGGTGCCCCTCGGATACCGATTCGGAAGTAAATAAATAAGCCATCAATAGAAATTTAAGTTAATATTTTGAATAATGCTGGTAAGACCTGTTGATTGAAGCCAATTCCCTGTGATTGCAGGCTGTTTTAGCATTTTTTCTCCGTGGTTGCAATCAGCTCAAATCTTTCCACCAAAAACCCACCCAAAGAAAGCTATTTTTTTACTATCTAACAAATACAAATCATCAGCGCAATCTGCTTAATCTGCGTTATCTGCGTAATCTGCGTCAATCTGCGTTATTTTTACTAAATTTGTTATTCCCCAATCATTTACACACATGAGCAAACAATTTCGCATATACAATAGTCTCTCCCGCAAAAAGGAAACCTTCAAGCCCTTAAAACCACCTTTTGTCGTCATTTATGTATGCGGGCCCACCGTATACTCGGATCCCCACCTTGGTCATGCAAGGGCCAACATCGTCTTTGACATACTATACAGGTACCTCAAGCACCTGGAATATAAAGTCAGGTATGTCCGTAACATCACTGATGTCGGTCACCTGGAGAGTGAAGATGTCGGTGAGGGAGAAGACAAGATAGCAAAGAAAGCAAGGCAGGAGCATC
>JAWLEO010000009.1:0-104140 GCA_041686075.1 Bacteroidales bacterium
GAAGATATAAACCCCAAAATACCTTGGCTATATGATTATAAAATTGATTTTATATTTAAATAAATGTAATTTAATCTCCTTTAAAAAAATCCTTGAGTCCTCGGGATGAAGCAATATAGAATTTCGAATGACGAAGTGGTTCAATTACTGCAAAAATTTCACATTTTTAGAATCTAATCATACACCTACCCGAGCTACTGTTGCGAGAAGGTTACGCGAATTAACACGAATTTAAATCGATTGATAAACCTGCAGGAATTTGTATGTTTCGAATCTATTCAACATATTTATTGCGATATTAATCGTTGCGAAAATTATCGGAATAACATGAATCCTTTCAAATGCCTTCTTTAAAGGTTTATCAAGTATAGTTGCCAATTTTGCCAGAAATATAAATACTATATTTACGCTGAAACCAAGAGTTATATTCCATATTTTACGTCATATTACATATACTTATTCCATAATATACGTAGTTTCTTGCCGTCTTTTCAAATTATCATGCTCATTCTAACTGGTTTAAAAGCCAACCTGCGGACAGGCGGGATGGCTACTGGTTTAAGACAGTTTGTTTTATTTCATTATTTTTGTCGCTGACTGATTTATATGAAGATGGATCGACGGATAGTTAAGTTCATTAAGAAACACCATGTCCTTACCGTGGCGAGCTGCGTGGATAACAGGCCGTGGACGGCTAATTGCTTTTATGTATTCATGGAGGAGGAAAATGCTTTTGTTTTTACCACAGATGATGATACCAGGCACGGGAAGGAATTTGAGATCAATCCGAACGTGGCAGGATCGGTGGTGCTGGAAACGAAGGTGATAGGAAAGATACGGGGGATACAGTTTGAAGGGGTGGTGTCGAAACCGGATCCAGCTTCACATAAAAAGGTAAAAAATGCCTACCTGAAAAGGTTCCCGATTGCCATGCTGATGGATACCACCCTGTGGGTGCTGAAGCTAACTCATGTAAAGCTTACGGATAACAGGCTGGGGTTTGGGAAGAAGCTTCTCTGGGATAACGCGAATTTACGCGGATGAGGACTAATTATCGCGAATTAGGAGTTTGAATGTCTGACTTCGTCAGACGGTTTGAGTGTTTGAAAGTTTGAATGTTTGATATTAGAGGTGAAGGGATTAGGCTAGAGATAGGGGGCCGATTGCTGCAATACGGCGAAGTTCGCCTTTGCAGAAGGCTATGGCGAACAATGCCGGATGGATTGCGAGGTATGATTAACCGAGCAATCTCTCATGATAGTTAACTAACAATAATTCGATTTGTTTGTTGTTTAGTTATAATATAACCGGCAACATGAAGAAGATAATTCTTATATCAATAGTTCTATTTACCACACTTACATCTTTCGGGCAGCTAATAAGGCCAAACAGACCATACCTGACTTTTAATGCAGAACCGGGATATGTAACCGTTAACGAGTTTACAGCTGGCTATGGCCTGGCAGGACAGACAGTGCCATATTCGAAACACTATTTCGGCTTCACAACGGTCCACGGCTACCAGGCCAATGAAACCTTTATGATCGGTGGCGGCACAGGTCTCCTTTTTTACAATGACGGCCTGCTTATTCCCCTCTATATAGATATGCGCGTTCGTGTGAACCAGGGTCTGCTCGTCCCCTACCTTTCGGGTGCAGGAGGCCTCCTGCTTAACCCGTCTGATTTTGATGCCGGAACAAGGATGTTCATTAATCCCGCCGCCGGTATACTTTATCCCATCACAAGAAAACTGGCCGCGGATATAAGCGCAGGATTTTTGATGCAGATGGCACCGAACATAGGAAGGGCGAGTTTTGTGAATGCTAAAATAGGGGTCACCTACAAATTCTAGAGGCGAAATGCGAAATGCGAAATGCGAACCGAGTACCGAGAAATCGGTACGAGCTCGCCGAATCCCGGGAACCGGGGTGAGGCAATTAACGCGAATGGGGGATAATGCCTAAGAATGGTTTGAGTGCTGGGCGGGTTAGAAAATATTTCTAATATTTCAAGACTATAATCGTAAAATATTATAATATTTTGGGATTATAATCCTAATTTATTATTTTTATAATAAAAAAAATGATACCGAGACTTCTTTATAAGAATATCCGAGTTAATCTTGACAAAGGGAAGGCCATAATAATTATCGGTCCCCGCCAGGTGGGTAAAACAACTCTGGTAAACCAGATAATAGCTAAATTAAAACGTAAGACACTATTTTTAAACTGTGATGAGATTGAAGTAAAGAATTCCCTCTCTACTCATTCACTTAATAAGCTTCGTAATATTATAGGAACGAATAAGTTGATTGTAATCGATGAGGCACAAAGGGTAAAAGATATTGGTTTAACACTGAAATTAGTCATTGATAATTTTCAGGGTATTCAATTGATAGTAACAGGATCATCTGCATTGGAATTATCGAACAGCATTAATGAGCCTCTTACCGGGCGTAAATTTGAGTATTACCTATATCCATTTTCATCCTGTGAATTACGTGAAGAAAATGGTCAATTTGAAGAAACCAAAAACCTTAATACTCGACTGGTTTACGGGATGTATCCTGATGTAATAAATAATCCAGGTGATGAAAGGCTGATACTGAATAACCTTGCCTCGAGTTACCTGTACAGGGATGCTCTAACATACCAGGAAATCAGAAAACCAGAATTGCTTGATAACCTGCTCAGAGCCCTAGCCCTGCAGGTTTCTTCACAAGTATCATATAATGAATTGGCTCAGCTTCTGGGTACAGATCCTGATACGATAAATCGCTATATTCAGTTACTCGAGAAAGCTTATATAATCTTCAGGCTTAATTCATTCAGCAGGAACCTCAGAAACGAACTTAAGCGCAGCAGGAAAATTTACTTCTATGATAACGGGATAAGAAATGCTATCATAGGTAACTTCAATGATCCTGATAACAGAGATGACACAGGTGCTTTATGGGAAAATTTTCTCATTGCTGAACGCATAAAGTATTATCAATATAATAACCTCTTCGTTCAAATGTACTTCTGGAGAACAGCACAACAGCAGGAAATAGATTATGTTGAAGAAATAGACGGGAAACTAAATATTTATAAATTTAAGTTGCGTTCACGCAGGAAAAGAAAATTTCCAGTAACGTTTACCAACAATTACAAAGTAAGCTCATCAAAGCATATAAGCAGTGAAAATTATTGGGATTTCGTTTGTTAAACACGAATTAATGCGAACCAAGTCCCGAATCTTCGATTCGAGGATCCTCGAAAAGCTTTAGCTTCTTCGGGACAGTGCGAGTTTGCGATAGCAAGCGAGTGCTGCGAGCTCGACGAACCCCGATTTTCAGGGTGAGTCAATTTTGGCGAATAAACGCGAATGGGGGATAATGCCTAGTAATGGTTTGAATGTCTGCCTGCGGCAGACGGTGTGATGGTTTGAACGTTTGAAGGCGGACGAAGCAGGGAAAGCAGTCAATGATTTTCAATAATTTAGCATATAAACTTGCTATATTTATATAAATTTGTTAAGTTTACTTGCTATTTTTATTGAATTATGGAGTGGATCAAAAGATATTATGAGGGTGAATTTGACAGGCTCTTGCAAAAAGACAAGGTTCTTATTCTTCACGGATCAAGACAGGTTGGTAAAACCAGTCTGATAAACAGAGTTATAAAGCCCGGTAAGGAAGTGTTCAAGGGAGATGGAAATGACCTTGACCTGCAGGAGATTCTCAATTCACAGAGGTTGTCGGTTATACAAAACGCCCTGGGGGGTTATAAATTGATATTTATTGACGAGGCACAAAAGATCAGTAATATTGGTGAATCAATAAAACTTTTGATTGATCATACATCTCATATTACTATAATACTGACAGGATCGTCCTCATTCCAGTTATCTGGCAAACTGGGTGAACCACTAACAGGAAGACAAAATACCTACCTGTTATTCCCTCTTTCGGTAATGGAGCTGGTCGATCATATGGGTAGAATGGAGGTGTTACGAATTGTGGATAACTTGCTTGTCTTTGGAAGTTACCCTGAAACTTTTACAGCAGACAATAATGAAAAAAGGATAAAATATCTTCATAATCTCCGCAATTCATACCTGCTGAAGGATATACTGGAACTGGAAAATATCAGAAATGCATCCAAATTATTCGACCTCCTCAGGCTTCTTGCTTTCCAGATTGGCATGGAAGTCTCATTGAATGAATTAAGCAAGCAGCTTGGGGTAGCAAAACAAACAGTTGAAAGATACCTCGACCTCCTCGAAAAGGTGTTTATAATAAAAAAGATACAGGGCTTCTCACATAAGCTGAGAAAAGAAATCAGTAAGACTCATCGTTACTATTTCTGGGATAACGGAGTGAGAAATGCCATAATAAATAATTTCAATCCGCTCAAAATGAGAAATGACACGGGCATGCTATGGGAAAATTTTCTATTCACTGAAAGACTAAAAACACAGGAATATCTCATGATCCATGCAAATAACTTTTTCTGGAGAACATATGACCAGAAAGAAATTGATATGGTGGAGGAAAGGGATGGGAAATTGTACGGCTACGAATTTAAATTACAGGCAAAGAGTATCAAAGCTCCACGATTATGGACTGAAACATATAGTGAAGCTGAATTCAAGGTTATCGATAGGGATAATTTTCTTGATTTCCTGTTAGACGCGGATTAACGCGGATTATGGCGAATTATCGCGAATGGGGGATGCCAGTAATGTTTGATTGCCTGCCTTCGGCAGTCAGTTTGAACGGTTTGAGTGTTTGAAATTAGAGGTAAAGGCGTGAGACCCCCTTTTTTGTCAAACGAGCCTGCTGAAGGCAGGCGTTCAAACAGTCGGTCGTCAGACTGACTATCAAACCGGTCAAACAATCAGTCAAGTAGGCTATGCTCTTGGGAAAATTGAACCTAATTTCGTAGTTTTATAGGTGGATGAACCAAAACCCCGGACAATGATACGATACATCAACCTGATCTTTTTTGCCGGTATGGTGGTAATGAACTACCTGGCAAATGCACTGCCTTTCAATGGTAAGACCACGGGGCAGGTATCCGATAACCTGCAAAACCTGTTTGCCCCGGCCGGTATAACATTTTCGATATGGGGTGTTATATATATACTGCTGGCTGTCTTCTGTGTGTTGCAGTTTACCTCCCATGCCAGGGTGGTAGCACAGAACGCGGGCTGGATATTTGCCCTCTCATGTGTCTTCAATGCAGCATGGCTGCTGGCCTGGCACTATGAAAAGCTGCCCCTGTCGCTTCTGATAATGATTGGCCTGCTCATCAGTCTTATATTTCTTAATATGCAGATAAAAGACATGCCAAACGGCATTGTGAAAGCAGCCTTCGGTGTCTACCTGGGATGGATATGCATAGCAACCATAGCCAACGTGACAGCGGTGCTGGTGAGCATAGACTGGAACGGCTTCGGTATATCGCCGGTTATCTGGACCATAGTGATGATTGCCGCAGGAACACTTATAGTCACAATGGCCTTGCTCAGGTTAAATAACCCGTACATAGGCATTGCGGTTGTTTGGGCCTTCATAGGCATAATCATCAAGAGGCAGGCGGATTACAGGTTGATTGCGGTGGTAGCATTGTTGGCGATACTGGTAGTTGGGTTCTTTACGTTTAAAGTTTTTCTTAGGCGAGCTTAGGGACTGGTATCACGAATTAACGCGAATTAAGACGAATTAACGCGAATTTTGACGAATTAGCACGAAATATGGAGAATAAAAAGAAACTGGTAGTACTGACGGGTGCCGGGATGAGTGCCGAGAGTGGCATCCGTACGTTCAGAGAGATGGGTGGACTCTGGGAGGAATATGATGTGACCGAAGTGGCGACACCTGAAGCATGGGAAAGTCAGCCCGAACTGGTGCAGAGATTTTATAATGAGAGGCGTAAGCAGCTTCTTGAGTGCAAGCCTAACAAGGGACACAAGGGCCTGGCTGAGCTGGAGAAGTATTTTGATGTTCATATCATCACCCAGAACGTTGATGATCTGCATGAAAGGGCAGGGAGCAGCAAGGTATTACACCTGCATGGTGAGCTGAGAAAAGCCCAGAGCTCCGCTGATCCCACCCTGGTGTACGAAATTGACGGATGGGAAATAAAGATGGGTGACACATGCGAAAAAGGAAGTCAGCTGCGACCTCACGTGGTATGGTTCGGAGAGCCGGTGCCGGCCATGGTTGAAGCGGCAAAAATAACTTCCCAGGCCGAGATATTTGTCGTGGTGGGCTCCTCCCTCAACGTATATCCCGCAGCCGGACTGCTGGGATATGCACCCAGGGATGCAAACCTATGGCTTATTGATCCGGCAGACGTAATACCTCCCGTCAGCAGGCATGTAGAAGTGATAAAGGAAAAAGCAGGCAAGGGTGTGGAAATATTGAAGCGCCGTTTGTTGAAAGAGTATGGAAAGTAAGAGAAAAATCATTGTTGCCGTTACAGGGGCAAGCGGTGCTGTTTATGCAGAGAGCCTGCTTGAGCAAATAGGGAAATTGCAGGAAGGACCGGAAGAGGTAGCCCTGATTTTCACCAAAGTGGCCAGTGAAATATGGGAATATGAGCTGGGTGCTAAATTCAGTATTAAAGACAAAAGTAAAGACAAAGGTAAGGTCTTATTTAAGGTATATGATAACCGGGATTTTTATGCGCCCTTTGCTTCGGGCTCGTCGAGACACGACACCATGATAATATGCCCGGCATCGATGGGCATGATGGGACGTATAGCCAACGGTGTGGCTGATGACCTGGTCAGCAGGGCAGCGGATGTGATGCTCAAGGAAAGAAGGAAACTTATAATGGTTCCACGTGAGACTCCCTATAACCTGATACATATTAATAATATGAAGCTGCTGACGGAGGCCGGTGCGGTTATCCTGCCGGCAACGCCGTCGTTCTATTCCAAACCGGAAACGATAAAGGATCTGGTGCGTACCGTTGTTGACAGAATATTGGATATTGCAGGGTTTGATGTAGACGGATTTAGATGGAACGATGAGAAGTGAAGTATTATTTATTAATGATGAATTATGAACTGGTAGCTGGTAGTGAGGGATGGAGGGGGAGAAGATTAGAGGCGAGAGGCGAAAGGCGAGATGCGAGATAGTTAGGTGTCTGTTCTGATCAGTTTCATAACTTCCTTTTCGATAAAAGAACGTACGTCAGGCCATTTTAAGTTTTGTTCAAGTATTATTACCGGCCAATCAGCAAGGTCAACGTCATCAAAATAAATCAGGCTTTTAAGCACATGCATGTATCCCTCCTGGCTGTATTTCATCCTGTAGAATTTCAGCATGTCCGGTAACGAGTACTTACTGTTTTTCAGGATAAAATAAATATCAATAAAGTCCTTAGATCTCTGACCACTGACAGAAACAGCATTTAGTTTCATGGCAATAATATCAGGTAAAGATAATATCCGTATTTCATCAACTTCAGACGGATCACCCAGTAGTGGATACCTGTGGGCTATAATATCAACATTAACATTTTTAATATTTCCTTTAATTGTATTTACAGAGGTAGAATAAATTTGTAATGGATAGTGTTGCTGAAGATTTTCAATTACCTGGGCTGTATCAAAGCTGAAGTCTGAAAAGAGGTCAACATCAATGGATTTGCGATGGGCGAGGTAAAGGGATAAGGCTGTACCGTCTGCAAGGTAAAATCCCTGTAAATAATCCCTGCTTTGAAGTGATCGTATCAGTCCCAATATTGAGGGATCAATTGCTTGCGTTTGTAACATTTAAAAGATTGTAATGGCAGATTAAAAAACTTTGAGGCAAAATTCAGGGTTTTAGGGTCAAGATAATTCAGATTTTTAAGTACGTCAATAATGACTTCCTCCCCATAATAATTAATAATCATCATGATCTCACCAGCCTCACCCAGCGTAAAAACCCTTTCGATGATTAATCTTTTGGATAGTTCGGGATCAAGCTTTTCAAAATTCACATCCCAGAAGTAATTCTTTCTTAATTCACCTAATATGTTGAATCGTTTTTCCATTTTATTGGATTGGCATCTGAATACCAGTTTGTGTGATTTTAAACATCTTCTTCGGTTGATTAAATATAGTCAAATTACTGGTCATATCCAAGATTGTGGTAAGGCACGAATTATCGCGAATTAGGGCTAACCGAGTACCGAGAAATCGGTACGAGCTCGCCGAATCCCGGGAACCGGGGTGAGGCAATTATCGCGAATTTGGGATTGAAGACACCAGGTAGAGAAGTTTATGCCTGCCCACAATCAAACGATCAAACTTATCAAACCCTTCTTACTTGATCAGGTAGAGTTCCTGGGGGTAGCCGTTGATCAGGCGGGCTTTGCCGTTGGTAAAGACCATGTCGTCTTCAAAGCCCATGCGCACTTCTGTATCATCCCATTCGGGTACAGTGCCTGTTACACTGAACTCGAGGGCATAGGTAGTGTTGTTGTACAGGGGATGTTCACCTGAACCGGGCAGAAACTCCTGCTCTTCGGTCCTGCCGATAGTCATACCCGAGCCATGACCGAAATAATTAATAGGATGGCAGTATTGCCATGGCTGCAATCCTTCCGCCTTCCCTCTTTCGATGCTTTTGACAAGAATCTCGTTACCCGTTCGACCTTCAACCATCTCTTCCATGGTTATCTGCTGAAAGCGGAGTCCTTTCTTATAAAGGTCTTTCAGTCCCTGCGGTGCATCGTCCTCATCGAGCTCACACACATAAGCCAGGTGCTGCATGTCGGTGGTAAGACCCATGTAGTCAATACCTACATCGCAATGCAGTAGATCTCCTCTTCGTATAATATCATCCTCACCGTACTTTTCTATATTTTGTGGTGAACGGATAATATCAAGGGAGGGGAAGAACCATGTTTCCAGTCCCATGCTTTCTATCTTCTCAACTATCCACCACCTGACATCATTCCTGTTGGTAACGTCAGGTATGATCACTTCGGTCGAGTAAAACTCACTTATCAGTGTATGTGCAATTTCACACATTGTCTTATAGAAGCTTATCTCCCATGGAGTCCTTGTCTCGAACCATCCTATTGCCACCTTTTTGGCTGAGACCAGTCGGTCACGGTATTTTTCATCGAGTGCCTCATATAGTTTATCGTAATGAAAGTGGGAGAGTCCGTTTACATGAGTGAAATCATCTATCACCCTGTTATCGTAATTGATACCTATATTTTCCGGGTCGGCTTCCCTTATATAGTCAGCCAGGGCTTCAAACTGACCCTGTGCGCCATTGGACCGATCGGTGAAAATATTCTCATAAAAATATCCCGATGCGGCTGCTCCGTGCCAGGTGGCCGACAGCTTTTTGAATCCGTCATCGCTGTCATGGAATATCAATATTGACAGTCGCCTTGCGTTATCGCCGGGCCATGTGTTCATTGTCCGGTATACCGGGTCGGTATCATTTTCAAAGCATATCACAAGCCACATCTCCAGTCCTTCCCGCCTCATTATATCCGGCAGGACATTGTTGATCTTCCACTCGAGATTCTTGTTGAAGATCTCGGTACGTTTTTCCCTTGGAAGGATCCTGGGGTAGGATTGGGAGAAGATTGAGATTGTGATTAGGAGGGAGGCTAAAGTAATAAGTGTTTTTTTCATTTTGTTCCTCGTTTCTCGTTTCTCGTTTCTCGTTAATTCCGAATTAAAATAAACCGGAATGAGAAACTTTATTCTCTTATTTTATTGGTCTTCCAATTTAGTTCTACATAATTAACAAAATTATTTAACATTCTCCCCAGTTTGTCATAATCATCTTCCAGAGGGAAGAAATCTTCTATTTCAGGATATAATGTTAAAATTGATTCTATATGATTGGTTGTTTCATCGCATGATCCCTGAGCATAAGTAAGATATTTAATCCATTCTGCCTTATATCGTCTACGACCATAACCCTCGGATATAGTATCTTTAATACGTTTTGAGGATCGCCTGATCTGGCTCCCCTGTTCAAACATTTCAAATCCAGGAAGTTTCAATGATGCATGATGCACTTTCATGGAAAGATCAAATGCAACCTTATAAATCTCTAAGTCTTTGTAACTACTCATAACAGCATTTTTTGAGTTAATAATTAAAAAATTAAAGAACGAGAAACCAGTAACGAGCAACGAGAAACAATTTCTTCCATCCGTTACCGGTGAATATATTTTTGCTACAAGCTTACCGTCTCTTCCCTCATCTTTGCTGCGTAGTCCTTAATGTCTTTGAGGGTTTCGGTGGTGATGGTCAGGTCGCTGCCGGTGGCCCTGAGGACCTGTTCTTCGCGGTCAATTTCGAGATCGTCTTTTTTGAAATAAATATTGAACTCATCGAAGTATTTTTTCAGGAACTTGAGCTTTTTGGTGTAGTAGACAACGATGGGGTCGTCATAATAATTTTTCAGGAAGCTCAGGAGGGTATTGAGTGTGTATTTCTGTTCGGCTATTCGCTGGACCACCTCGAGATCGGGATTCTCGGTATCCAGCAGGAGCTGGGTTGATATATAGAGGGCTTCGATCCAGCCTCCCAATACCATCAGTCCGGCTGTACTTTTCCTGCCACTCTGCTCAAGGTGTTCTTCTATTCTTTTATAAGCAGTATTGGCAAGTGTAAGCACCGAGTCGGTATCCGACATGTTGTTTTCTATCTTTTCCAGTGGATCAGTCAGATATTCGGTAGGTATGTTAAGCCTGTTGCCCAGCCTGCGCACGGTCCCCAGGTATCTCAGCATCTCGGTGTTTATATCAAACATCTTCAGGTAGCTCAGATCGACGCCGTAGATACCGAGGTTGAGCGCAGCTTTTGTGGCACTCATGTAATTTTCTGCGTTCTCAACCGGGTTCAGCATATCAGTATTATAAGCTGTTTCGAGTCGGCTGAATATTTCAGTTATTTCGACAGGTGTGAGCAGCCCGTAAAATATTTCACGCTTTTCTATCTCCTCATCAGTTTTGACAGTATCAGCCTTATAGGTAGAAAAAGTGGTTTCAGGGATGATCTCCTCCGGCTCTTTCTGTTTACAAGAGAACAGAACTACAGCCAGGGATATTATCAGAGCTGTGGATTCTAAATATCTGTTCATGGCTTGATGTTGATTATGAAGGTTACAAGATAGGAAAATCCGAGTACTTGGCCAATAAAGATTTGCAGCTTGGTGAGTGGACTTAAGGATGTGTGTAGATAATAGGGGTTTGAACGCCAGCCGATGGCTGGCTGGTTTGAATGTCTGCCTGCGGCAGATGGTTTGAGGGTTTGATTGGTTTGATTTGGTTCAGAAACATGTCAAACAAGACTGCTGAAAGCAGGCGATCAAACAGTCAGCCGTCAGACTGACTATCAAACTGATCAAACGGTATGGTGGGGTAACATCCCCCAACTCGGTTTAAAGGGGGATCAGTTGGAGCGGGCTCTGTGGAAGACTATGTTGATGATTGACCTGGTGAAGTATTTGATATCGGTGCGCAGGGGATGTTTTTCCCATTCCTCGAGGTATCGCATTTCGGATGCCTGTATCTCTTCGATATTTTCCGGCATATCGTAGTAGTAGGGAGGGATAAGTCCGGGTTTGTATTTTACTCTTCTTTTGCGCAGTTCTTCACAGTAGAGGTTATAATACTGTTCGCTCAGGGGCCTCACCCCCACCAGTTTCATATCGCCCTGTAGGAAGTTGAGCAGCATGGGCATCTCATCGAGCCATACCTTACGGGAGAAAGCTCCCCAGGAGGTAATGCGGAAATCATTCTTAAACTTACCTCCCTGCTCAAGATTATTCTTCCCGTATACATAATCCTGGATATATTCAGAATAGGGATGCATGGTACGCAGCTTATAGACCTTCACAAGTTTACCTTCCCTACCAACCCGGGGAAGAGCGATAAGCATCCCATAGTTTTTATTATAGATATTCAGCGGATTACTCTTCTTCCTTCCTTCAATGAAGAGGTAGCCGTTGATGAATGACTCGTTGCTGATTGTAAATCCTGCACGCACCATCCTGCCAAGGGCTTCGGCCCTGGATATAACTACATTGTTACCCTTAGTGAGAGCCAGGTATAACCATTTGGTGATCCTTAGCTTGGGAAATACACGTTTAACCATAAAGTCACCTGTATAATAAATATAATTAAATACAGGCGGGTATTTCTTCAGTATGCGACGTTTGCGGAGATCCTTTGTCTCCACACAACACATGAAATGGCCGCCCTGCATAACCTTGTGATTGACAGCATCGAGGAAATGGTCCAGGTCCTTTATATCATTTATGCGCTTAAGGTTGATGATATATTCATATTCCTTCTCAGGCAGGGCTACTATATTGAACTGTGTTGTGGTGGCCACAATACGGGACCTGCCATTCAGTTTGCCCTTGGAGATATTAATTATACCATGTGCTAACTCATGCCCATATTCTTCAATCAGTGCTTCCCTTATTTCCGGTTTCACTATATCATAGGCATCCTCATCTATGGCCCGGGTGTCGGTCTCCCCCACCATTTCTTCCTCGGTGAGCTTGCGAATCGTTTCATAGTCTTTTCGCGGCTGGTAGTCCTGCAAGGATGCTTTTTTTACGGCAATGAAGATCGTTCCTATAACCAGTTCAAAGAAGGTGGCCAGTGCTGCTGTTCCGAACATAACAAGCCGTGAGTAACCTCCCAGCTCAAGGGCAACGAGCATTAATGCTGCGATGGATATGGATAAGAAGTTACTTAAGACAGTACGGCTGAGCAGTGACCGTAGGTTGATTATCTTGCCACGGTGCATCTTGCCACCGGCAATGGAAATAACGATCCACAGGACGGCGAGGATAAGGAAAAAATCCATATGAGTGGGAAGATAATGGCTTCTACTGGCGGGCTTGATCCATACCATGACGAGAAAAGACACTGCCAGTATAATGATATCCAACAAGATGGTCACCGTCTGGTAGGATCGTTTGCGCATTGATATCGGTTTTAGGGTCTTCAGACAAAATTAGTATATTCTAAGACGAAGTGCAAGTAGAATTGGTTGCTCGTTGGATGCGAATTATCACGAATTTTTACGAATTATCGCGAATGAGATACATTAATCAGGTGTTTACCATCCTTTTATAATTTAGAGATTTCTCGCCAAAATTGACTAATATACCCAGCTTCAGGCCTGTTGCTTTAAGATAGTTAAGTAGCTGGTATTTCTGTGAATCATAAATAATAGGGGTAGCTTTTAACTCAAGCAGTATGAAATCGTAGCAGACAAAATCAGCTTTATAATATTTATCTAATTGTATGTCATTATAACGAATCCTCAATTTCGCCTGTTTAGTAAACGGTATTTGATTAATACTAAATTCATATTCCAGTGCTTCCTGGTATACAGCCTCATAAAAACCTGGTCCAAGATTATTATGTACACTAATGCAGGCACCAATAATATTATAACTTTCTTCAGGGTATATGATATCAACCATATAAAAAGAAATCTTCCGTTTACAGCGTTACCTATAACAAATATAACAAATAAATATCAACCAGTACAGTAAATGAGTGTAACTAATTCGTGATAATTGCCTTATCCGATCTTCACTGGATTTAGCATTCCAGCATCAATAAATTTTTGTTCGAGTAAGTGTTTGAAATTAGAGAGGAATGGATTAGGCTGGGGATAGGAGGCCGAGGGCTGCAATTCGGCGAAGTTCGCCTTTGCTAAAGATATGGCGAACGAAGCCGGATTGATTGAGAGGGAAGAATGACCGAGTAAGCCGGGCTTTGGTGCCAGATCATCACTATCTGGCAGCAAAGACCGGCAGCATGAGGTCCCCTTTTTTGTCAAACAAGCCTGCTGCAAGCAGGCGATCAAACAGTCGGTCGTCAGACTGACTATCAAACTAATCAAACTGTATAGGGGGAGACATCCCCCTGGACAGCTGACGCTTTCCTTTCCCCCTTCAAAGGGGGAACTGGAGTTAGTATCCGAAGGATATCCCGAAGTTGAAGGTGTTCTGGAGGCCGTAGAAATAATCTGCTGTCCAGTCGGGGTTGCCGGAGATGTCGCTGCGGATAAAGGAGGCATGGAAGTAAAGGTCGTTGATGAACTGGTAGGATATCTTCAGTCCGTAGGAGGTTGATTGCCATTCCACTGTTTCAAGCAAGGGAAAGCCGAGTCGCGGACCGGCAATAGCGAGGGCGTCTGGTCCGCGGATGGCGTCGGTATAAAATAACCGTATATTTGCTGTCCTCAAAGGCTTGTAATCAAGTGCAATGAAGAATTCCCTGGAATTATCTTTAAGGTAATGTCCCATGTTATAATCATTTGTTTCAAAGGTGATGGTGGGGCCGGGATGCCTGAAGGTCCATGGGTAAGTAAGGGTGTACTCTGTTGTAAGGGCAATGTTGTTAAGAGGGAAATTGCTGAGCCTGAATCCTCCCTTGTAGCTTATATAATTAAATTCATCTGACTCTAATATCCTAGGAACAGACAGCTCATCAATAAAGATCGTCCCATAGAGGTGGAGATGTTTGATCTGCCTGGAGCTTATGTCCAGGAACATGTGCGAATTCATGTTGTCAATACCCGAATTATACGTGTGATCGATTGACTTATAGAAGAAGATGGGGATAAGGTAGACCGGGTGGAAGCCGTAATCGGTATAGATGATGGAATTACCTGCCGACAGCCAAAGACCCCTGAAGGGCTGAAAAGAAAACATGTTGGCAGCGATGTATTTCCTGTGGTAGACATCCCTGTAAGTGGTACCGTAGGGATTGGTCACCCAGTACGACCGGGTGCTGTCGACCACCATAGAAGTTAGAATGCCGTGGAAATAATTAAACTGGAACCAGTCGGTGGGCTCCAGGTGGAGGCGGAACTGGAAGAAGGTGGGTGTATGTCCGCCAAAGATATTGGCACCGTTATAGTTAGTACCCCATTGTAAACGGTCTTTGACCAGTCCCACAGAGCCCGATTTCCATCCATAAGCCACCCCACCCTGCATCTCGCTCCAGTCGGTTCCCAGTTTTATATGTCCACCTTCCCTCTTTGTAAGATATTCGGGTCTGCCCAGCAGCGGCTTCTCATGGTTGTCGCACAGCGAGGCGAAAAAACTCCAGTTGCCATAGTAGGACCATCCCGCCGCCCCATTCCTCCAATGCGTGGCCCTGCCATTCGAATTCAAAAAGGCTTCACCCCCCAGCACGGGATTGACGGTGACGGTGAATTTCTCATCTTTGTAATAGAAGAGATCTCTTCTCCTGTCCCAGTCCTTTCCTTCCCTGAATTCCTTACTAAAGTCCTTCAAATAAAAATCCAATTCTTTCTGCTGCCTTAAGGTTAGCATGTCCCTTTGCTCATCAGCCTCCTGCAAGATCTCTGATATGGCCAGGCGGCTGTAGGGCTTGACCACCGAGTTCAGTTCTATCAGCTTTTCAGCAGCCAGTTCGTCAATGAAGGTATATATGCCTGTGTTGGTGACATCATGAGGTACGTATTGAGCAGTAAGAAGGGCGGTGAAGGAGAGGAGGAGGGATGATATGAGGAAGATCTTTTTCATTGAGGCTGCTTTTGATTGCTAAAATACCAATTTTCGGAAGAAAAACGACTTAAGAAGTTTAGAAGGGGTTGAGAAGGGGTTGAGAAGGGGTTTAGAATGGGTTTAGAGTGGGTTTAGAAGGGGTTTGTTGGGATTTTTTTGTATTTTTAATTTGATATCTCGCTGTTATTAACTTAAATCTATTATTATGTACACATTTAATTTTGAGAAACTCGAAGTATGGAAGAAATCTAGAGAGTATACCAGGAAGGTATATACCCTTACAAAACAATTTCCTGATGAAGAAAAATTTGGTCTTATTAATCAGCTTAGAAGATCATCAATATCTGTATGCTCTAATATTGCAGAAGGATCTTCCAGGATTTCAAAAAAAGATCAAAAACATTTTTACAATCTGGCATATTCGAGCATAATGGAAAATATAAATCAAATTTTAATAGGCGAAGATCTGGAATATGTCACAGCCAGTGATGTCCAATTATTGAGAAAAGAGGTAAACATTATTTCCTACATGCTTAATAATCTCAGACGTTCGGTTGACAGAAAATCCATCAGCACGGAGTGAAATATAGGCAATTATACCAAAGTGGTTTATTATGATAAATTTACATAAAAACCCATTCTAAACTCATTCTAAACTTTATTCAACCTTTTTCAACTTTATTAAAGATAAGCCTCAATAAAAGCAGTCGTAGAAACCTTTATACTTGGGATAGAAGAAGTTTGACTGGATTGGAGATTTAATTATCTTTGCATTCTTAAAATAGATCACACCGATGAGTAAGAAGTTTCCGGAGTATAAGGGTCTTGACCTTGCGGAGGTTAACAGGGATATCGTGTCATACTGGGATGAGAATGATACCTTCCACAAAAGTATCAGGAGCAGTAATGGCAAGGGTGAATATATTTTTTACGAGGGCCCTCCGTCGGCTAATGGCAAACCGGGTATACACCATGTTATGTCGCGTGCCATCAAGGACACTATCTGCCGGTATAAGACTCAGTGTGGGTATGAAGTGAAGCGTAAGGCAGGATGGGATACCCATGGTCTGCCCGTTGAGCTCGGCGTGGAAAAAAACCTGGGTATCACCAAGGAAGATATAGGCAAGACCATATCGGTGGATGAATTTAACAAGGCCTGTCGCATCGACGTGATGAAGTACACGGAGGAATGGGTTGACCTGACACGTAAGATGGGCTACTGGATCAACATGGACGATCCCTATGTAACCTATGATAACAGGTACATAGAAACACTGTGGTGGCTGCTAAAACAATTGTATGATAAGGGCTTCCTGTACAAGGGATATTCGATACAACCTTATTCACCGGCTGCCGGCACGGGACTGAGCTCCCATGAGCTTAACCTGCCAGGCTGCTACAAGGACGTGAAAGATACAACGGCCACAGCGCTGTTCAGGGTTATACGCAATGAAAAATCTGAATTCCTATATGAAAATACAGACACTGCCGATGTGTATTTCATGGCATGGACAACCACCCCGTGGACACTGCCGTCGAACACAGGCCTTGTTGTGGGAGAAAATATAAGCTATGCAAAGATAAGGACCTTCAATCCCTACACCGGAGACCCCATCACCGTGATAATGGCAAAGGACCTGGTGCATACCATGTTTCCCGAAGACAATGCAGAGCTTAACATCGATGATTATGAGAAAGGTGATAAGAAGGTACCGTACACTATTCTAGATGAATATCCCGGGACGAAGCTGACAGGCATCAGGTATGAACAGCTGTTGGACTGGGTTAACCCGGGTGAAGGGGCCTTCCGTGTTGTAAGCGGTGACTTTGTCACAACGGAAGAAGGAACGGGAATAGTGCATATTGCCCCCACCTTCGGTGCCGATGACCAGAAAGCGGGAATGGAGCATGGCATACCAGCCCTGCTCGTTAAGTTAAAAGACGGCTTTATGAGTCCCCTGGTCGACAGGAAGGGGAGGATGGTGCCAATAGAGGATATCGATAATTCCTTTGCCGAGAAGTATGTCAACAAGGAGAGTTATGCACCATTCGCCGGCCGCTATGTGAAAAATGAATACAGTGAGGAAGCAGGCAACGAAGATGACACCCTGGATATCGACATAGCGGTGAGCCTGAAGCAGGAGGGCAAGGCTTTCAGAATAGAGAAATACGTTCATAATTACCCCCATTGCTGGCGCACCGACAAGCCTGTGCTGTACTACCCTCTCGATTCATGGTTTATCAAGACCACAGCCCTGCGCGACAGGATGATAGAGCTGAACAACACCATTAACTGGAAACCTGCCTCAACAGGCACGGGAAGGTTTGGCAAGTGGCTGGAAAACCTGGTGGACTGGAACCTTTCGAGGTCGAGGTACTGGGGAACTCCTTTGCCTATCTGGGTCACGGAAGATAAGTCTGAAGAAAAATGCATAGGCTCGGTTGCCGAGTTTAAGAAAGAAATAGACAAGTCGGTGAAGGCGGGCTTCATGAAGGATAAACCGCTGGCAGGCTATAAAGAAGATGACAACAGCTCCCAGAACTATGAGCAGTTCGACCTGCACCGTCCCTTTGTCGATGAGATAATACTGGTGAGTGATTCGGGCAAGCCGATGAAAAGGGAAGCGGATCTGATAGATGTGTGGTTTGACTCGGGGGCTATGCCCTATGCCCAGTATCATTACCCCTTTAACAAGGATATCGATTTCAGCAAGGTGTTCCCGGCCGACTTCATTGCCGAGGGTGTGGACCAAACCAGGGGGTGGTTCTTTACACTGCATGCGATAGCAACAATGATATCGGACTCGGTATCATTCAAAAACATAATATCCAACGGGCTGGTGCTTGACAAGAACGGCAACAAGATGTCGAAGAGGCTGGGAAATGCCGTTGACCCTTTTGATGCGATCGAGGCCCACGGCTCGGACCCCTTGCGCTGGTATATGCTTACCAATGCACAGCCATGGGATAACCTGAAGTTTGACATCGCAGGAGTGGACGAGGTGAAGAGAAAATTTTTCAGCACCTTATATAATACCTATTCCTTCTTTGCTCTGTATGCCAACATTGACGGCTTTAGTTTCAGCGAGGAAGAAGTGCCGCTGGAGGAGAGGCAGGAGATAGACCGGTGGATAATATCATTGCTCAACTCATTGGTCAAGGAGGTGAACGGATGCTTTGAAGATTATGACATCACACGCGCTGCGCGTGCCATCCAGAATTTCGTGACCGAGGATCTCAGCAACTGGTACGTGAGGCTTAACCGCAAGCGCTACTGGGGAGGCGAAGCTAACAAGGATAAGATAGCGGCCTACCAGACATTATATACATGCCTTGAGACAGTAAGCAGGCTGGCTGCCCCGGTGGCCCCTTTCTATATGGAAAGGCTGTTTACAGATCTTAACAGTGTTACGGGCAGACATGAGGAGCATTCGGTCCACCTGACAATCTTCCCGTCATGGAAGGATGATCATATCGATGACGAGCTGGAGAAGAGGATGGATATAGCCCAGAAAGTGTCATCCATGGTACTTGGCCTGCGCCGCAAGGTGAGCATCAAGGTAAGGCAGCCGCTGAGCAAGATAATGATACCTCTGACCAACGGTAAATTCAAGGAACGGTTCGAGTCGGTGAAAGACCTGATACTGTCAGAGGTTAATGTTAAGGACGTGGAATATATTGAAGACACCTCGGGCATACTGGTGAAAAAGGTGAAACCCAATTTCAAGACCCTGGGTCCGCGTTACGGTAAGATGATGAAGCAGATATCGGCGGCTATAGGCTCCCTGGACCAGGATGATATTTCAGCCTTTGAGAAGGACAGAAGGTATACCCTTAAGCTGGAGGATGAAAAGGTGGAACTGAGCCTTGAAGATGTTGAAATAATATCGGAAGACATACCCGGCTGGCTGGTGGCCAATGAGGGGGCGCTAACGGTGGCCCTGGATGTCACGGTTACTGAAGAGCTCAAGGAGGAAGGCATAGCCAGGGAGTTTGTCAACAGGATACAGAACCTGCGTAAGGAAAGTGGTTTCGATGTTACGGATAAGATACATGTTTCGATAGAGAACCTTGAGGAGATAGCACCGGCGGTTAGAAAACATTCGGCCTATATCGGTTCACAAACCCTGGCCGATCATATCGAATTATCATCCTTCGAGGAGACAAAAGATGTGAGCTGGGTTGATATAGACGACCTCCCGGTGAGGATACGGATAAGGAAGTCCCGGAATTGATGTGTAATTAGCTGGTCTACTGTTTATTAGAAAGTCAATATAATACTTTTTTACGGGTTCATTATAAATAAGAAATCGATATAATAATAATTAGTAAATATCAAATAAAATATTATCTTTGATAAGTTTCAAAATTTCGAGTTATGGAGGAGAAGAAAAGATTTACAGACGCAGAACTTCAGGAGTTCAAGGAGATTATCCTGAAGAAGCTGGAGAAAGCCAGGGCAGACTATGAGATTCTTAAGAGTAGTATAACTCACGAAGAAAGCAATGATACTATGGATACCTCTCCCACCTTCAAGGTTCTTGAGGAGGGGGCTACCACACTTTCAAAAGAAGAAGCAGGGCGTCTTGCCCAGAGGCAGTTGAAATTTATCCAACACCTGCAGGCGGCTCTTGTAAGGATAGAGAACAAGACTTACGGGATATGCCGCGAGACGGGGAAGCTTATCTCCAAGGACAGGCTTAGGGCGGTGCCTCATGCTACGCTTAGTATAGATGCGAAGCGTGCGCAGAAGTGACTATCACGCATTAATCTAATCCCTCATTTTCTGTATCTTTGCAGCTGAACCAGAAAAATTAAAGTTTATGTTTTCGGGAATAGTTGAAGAAGCGGCTCCGGTGGTGGAGCTTGCCAGGGACAAAGGAAATCTGCATATAACAATGAAGTGCTCATTTACCGATGAGCTCAAGATTGATCAGAGCATCTCGCATAACGGCGTATGCCTGACAGTGGTTAAGATAAAAGATGACACCTATACGGTGACAGCCATAAAGGAGACGCTGGAAAAATCTAACCTGGGCCTCCTTGAAGTGGGTAATAAGGTGAACCTGGAACGAAGCACGAGGATGGATGCCAGGATGGACGGACATATCGTGCAGGGCCACGTTGATCAGACAGCGGTGTGCACCAAGGTGGAAGAAGCAGAAGGAAGCTGGTACTACACATTTGAATATGATCCTGCACAGCCTGATTATATAACGGTGGAAAAGGGATCAATATCGGTTAACGGGGTGAGCCTGACAGTGGTCAATTCAAAGGAGAAATCATTCCAGGTGGCCATCATACCATATACTTACGAGATAACCAACTTTCATGAGTTTAAGCCGGGAACAGTGGTGAACCTGGAGTTTGATGTGATAGGGAAGTACGTTGTGCGGTATTTGCAGCAGATGAATAAGGTTTGAACGCCAGCCTGACGGCTGGCTGGTTAGAGGGTTTGATTTTTTCAAACTTTCAAACAGTCAGTCGACAGACTGACTATCAAACCAATCAAACGGAATTATTGAGATAGAGGCCATTGTCAGGCCCGGAGAAATTAACACCTATGAAGACGGGGGATAAGATATCATTGTTGTTGGCGGCTGTGGCGGCTATACTCGTCCTGGCGGTGATGGTGGCATTGCAATTAATGGATGCAGAGGTAGCAAGCTGGATGTTAATAGCTTTTCCTGCAGCTGCTTTTATCATCAGTTTCATTCCTGCCAGGTTTCTTATAGATAATCTTTTCAGTAAAAAATTGCCCCCCGAACACGATCCTCTTAATGATCCTTTCGCGGAAAAAAAGAGCGGTATGAAAAGTGGTGCAGCCGACTTCGATAATGAGGCAGAGGCTGAAGGGGAGACTATGTCCCCCGGCGAGAAGAAAAAGACGGAGCTGGAGAAACTGAAGAGCCTGGAGACATACCGGAAGGAATTCCTTGGCAATGTATATCACGAACTTAAAACACCCATTTTCAATATACAGGGATATATCCTTACCCTTATCGAGGGAGGCCTGGATGATGCCGACATAAACAAGCTATACCTGGAACGCACCGAACAGAACATTAACAGGATGATATCGGTGGTTGATGACCTGGAGTCTATCTCGGGACTTGAGTCAGGGGCACTGAACCCACGGCTTGAAGAGTTCAATATAAAGAAAGTCATCAAAGAGGTTTTTGAAGCCAACGAAATAAGGGCAAAGAAGCTGAACATAAAGCTGGAAACAGGCAAGTTAAAAACCAAAGATGAGATGGTGAAGGCGGACAAAAAACTGATCTTCCAGGTGCTCAATAACCTGGTGATGAATTCGATCAATTACGGCGTAAAGAACGGTAAGACAAGGGTAAACCTTAAATCATCAAACGACAAGCTTTATATAGAAGTGAAAGACAACGGCATAGGCATAAGCCCGGAGCATGTACACAGGATCTTTGAAAGGTTTTACAGGGTCGATAAGAGTCGCTCCAGGGACACCGGCGGCACCGGTCTGGGATTATCGATTGTAAAGCATATCATTGAAGCTCACAAGCAAAGCATACGGGTTAATTCGGTTCCGGGCAAGGGGTCGTCATTTATTTTCAGTCTCGATAAGGCTTAAAACCATTTTCTCCGTCTTCGCAACCGTTCTGTATCCAGTGGCAGGCCGGCAGCCTTCCATTCCCTGATACCACCCTGCAGTATATAGAGATTACTGAAACCTTCCCCGGCAAGGTACTCAGCCACGGTACGGCTCCTGCTCTCCCCGTCACAATATATATATACAGGTGTTTCCGTATCCATGGTGTCGGCAAAGACCTCCAGCTTAGCCATCTTTTCTATGCCTACAGCTTCCGGTATCCTGTTGCGCCTGTACTGCCTTGCTATGCGGGCATCTATGATGACGGCATAGACCTCTGATTTATAATTGATGTCGAATGGGACGGGCGGGAGATACTCGGCATCTTCCTGGGATTTTGCTACAGGAAGTATAGTAAGGAATATGATTGATATGAGGAGTAAGTGTTTCACAGGTGTAAAGATAAAGGAAAAAAGTTGAGAGTGAGTTGAAAATGAGTTGAGAGTGAGTTGAAAAAGGTCAACTCCCCTGAAAGGGTGGTATTATTTCAGGCCGCAGAGGATATATTCGATGATGGGGTCCGGGGGGACGGGGTTAAGGAAGGCCCTGGTCCTGAACCTGGGGGTGTCTATCAGTTTACGGTCTATCATCTCATCGATGAGGTTCTTATACTGAATGCTTGTCTTACCTACCAGGAAGTTTACAATGTCATTCTTTCCCCTGTAATATTTGAGCACATCCCTGAATCCCTTCATGTAGAGATAGTCCTTTGTGAAGCCCCCGCCCCTGAATATCCTGGCAGTGATATAGAAGGCCTGTGTTTCATTCAGATCGCTCATATCCATAACAGCCTGGAAGGTCTGCCTGAAGTCATAGCCTCTGAGCATCAAATCAATGACAATAACCCTCAGCGCCAGGATCTGCAAGCGTTTGACGCTCATATTACCCGAGAGGTATTCACTGAGTATTGCCAGTCCTTCCTGTGTGTGTGTATTTCTCGGTGTCCCGAGCCTGAAAACATTCAGAGGCTGCAGCCTTGCATTTATGGTGGTAAGCATATGGACACCCACTTCATGTTCGGTGAGAGCATAAAGAGTTTTATCCGAGAACATGGCATCTTTTCTTATCCTGATAGTTTTACGTGTATTAAGGATAAGCACTTTGGCAATGATATTGCGTGTTATCTCCAGCCTGCATTCGAAGCCGTAGTTTTTTATCTCCTGCCTGAAATAATCAGCTACGGCATTTGAGTCAAGGTTAAGTATCTCCTCATGATCGGCAGAGGTGGAGCAATGCATTATGTAACGGGCATTATCTATATCATCAACCCCTGGCTCTCCAAAATAACGAAGTGAATTATAGAGGAACCGTTCTGTGCCAATGGAAGCTATGATGTCCACCTTATCGGCATATGAATCGATGACATCCTGGTAAAGCAGCCGTATTGATATGTCGTGTATATCCTCAACGGGGATATTGTAGAGTTCTCTTTTGAACTCGAAGGGATTGAGCGACAGCTGCTTGTACTTAAATTCAGGGTTCTTCCTGTATTTTGACCTGAAGAAATCTTTCCTCGCCTGGTCGATATTCACAGGGTTAACATAGTTAAGTATCTCAAATGTGCGTGCCACACGGAAAAGCCTTTTGTCGATCTTCAGCAGGTCTTTGTCCAGCTCGGATGATAGCAGTTTATTATTCTTATGAAAGACGATGCTGGTATTATGACGACTGAAGAAGGCGGCGGTATTGAGTATTCCTTCCTTGAAATGCCCTGCCAGCTTTTCAATTATCAGAGGATAGACTTCACCACTTTCTTCGTCGCAATAGATCTTCTTGACCTCGGTGGCAAGGACGAGGGTCTTACTGAAATGAGATGTGATATATGAAAGGAGGTAGCCGTTGCCTTTAAAAACATCATTTTCCCCCACCGTAACATCGACATTGGGTAGCCTGAACTTCCTGAGCTGCCCGAGCCAGTGATCAATATATTTGCGGTTGGCTTTCGTGTTTACCAGTTCGGTGCCCAGGTTAAAGACCGGTGTTTCCCGTGGTATCCGCCGGTAATTGAAGGAGTGTACATCAAATACCAGGAGGGAACCGAATTTGTTTTCAAGGTATGATATCAGGCTATGTATTATCCTGTAGAAGTCGGAATGTTTTGACAGGCTATCCTTCCGATGTTTTTCACTGAGTGGTTCCTTCCACACTTTTTTTCCCCAGGCATCGGTATAGATAGCATTTTCTGCATTCCTGTTAAGGTCATATTCGTACCGTGAGTCCATTGCCGAGATCACTATGGGCAATGAAGATATCATATCCATGGTATGGGGATCTTCTTCCTGCCACCTCTCATGATCGGTAAGATTGCATATCTCTTTCAGGTCAGGCCGTAGTTGGTGACCGTTATGTATTGACAGGCAGGCATAGGGTACATATTCTTCTATCTTAACATAAAAGGATCCGCTGGCTGAGAGTGTTTCAAATGTCAGGCCTGCCTTTATTTTTGAGATGATATCATCGATTGACAGGTCAGGCTTCATCTATGATGCGCTTATAATGTTTCTTTCGTTCTATTGCTGATTCTTTCTTTCGTATGACATCTTCGATAAAGTCAATGATTTTCTTTTGCAGCTTCGTACGATTGAACTTGTTTATGCGTGTTATCCCACCGGGGCTTAAGACATTTATTTCTATCAGTTTACCATTTATTATATCCAGTCCCACGAAAAAGAGCCCGTCGGCCACCAGCTTAGGCCCCAGCCTGCTGCAAATGATTTTTTCCTTTTTACTGAGGCTATGTTTTTGTGCTGAGCCGCCTACCTTGATATTGGATCTGATATCGTCTTTCGCCGGTATCCTCCTGTATGCACCGAGGGGTTCGCCATTAAGCATAAGCACTCTTACGTCGCCATGCTCGGCCCCTTCGATAAATTCCTGGAGAATAACATAATTGCCGTCCTTGGTACCCGAGATATAAAAATCGAGCAGCGAATTGATATTCTGGAGGGCTGATTTTTCGAGCACTATAACCCCTTTACCGCCATAGCCGGCTAGTGGCTTCAGTATCATTTTATCGTTTGGTGACTCCTGAATGGCCTTTTTAAGCACCGCTTTGCTTTTTGATACGAAGGTCAGTGGTATTATCTCGTTATCGTGGAATGAGGCCGGGTAGAGTTTATTGTTTGCTTTTCTCAGTCCATCGATATCATTTATTATGAAGGTGTCGCCCTTTACGGAATCAAGAAAGTTGAGCATTACGGTGTCGATGGGAGGGTTGGTCCGGGCAAATATCACATCAAAGCCTTCGAGGGGAAGGAGTTGTTCTGTAAATTCCACCTTTTTATGAAATACCGGGATGCTGGAAGAATATTTATCCTGCTTCTTTATCTTACGCACGAAGCCCAGGGTTTGAGACTCACGTATAGTGAGGTTATGAGGATAAAGTATGCCAACATTATGTTTCCTGACAACACATTCATGAATAAGCCTCAGTGTTGAATCCTCTTCAGGATCAAGGTTTTCCCACGGATTGATGATGAAACAGATGTTCATTGGTTATTGGTGTTTGTTGTTTTCTTTCTGCTTGTTAAATCAAAGATATTAAATGATTGTTTATATATACGAATTAACCCGAATTTTCGCGAACCGAGTCCCGAATCTTCGATTCGAGGATCCTCGAAAAGCTTTAGCTTCTTCGGGACAGTGCGAGTTTGCGATAGCAAGCGAGTGCTGCGAGCTCGACGAATCCCTGCGGCACGGTTCTCCCGTCTTCGTCCCGAGCCTCAGATACTACAGCGGGCAGAGGGAGAACCGCGCCAGCAGGGTGAGTCAATTATCGCTAATTTGTTTGATCAAACGGTTTAAGCGGGATGGCCTGTAGGGAACATATTTCGTATATTTATAGGAAAAACCTGCCGTTATGAAATATTTGATTTATCCTCTTCTTATTTGTTCGGTATTTTTATTCAATTCATGTGATAAGGCTTCTGAGGAAGGCTTACCCAATTTTATCATTATCTATACCGATGATATGGGCTATGGTGACATCACCACCAATGGCAATCCATCCATACGTACGCCCCGGCTGGACAGGATGGCTGCCGAAGGGGCCAGGCTGACAAATTTTTATATACCTGCCAATGTGTGCACACCATCAAGGGCTGCATTGCTGACCGCTTGCTACCCCAAGCGCCTGTCGCTGCATGTACGTGTGTTATTCCCACATTCAGAGCATGGCATAAATGCCAGAGAAGAGCTGCTCCCGGAACTGTTGAAAGAGAAAGGCTATGCGACAGCCATTTTCGGCAAGTGGCACCTCGGTCACCAGGAGGCTTTTCTCCCTCTCCAGCACGGTTTCGACAGTTACCTCGGTATACCGTTCAGCAATGATATGAGTCGCACCGAAATGATAAAAAGGGGAAATGACAATTATATATATGATCTGCCGCTGATAAGCGGTAATGACACCATTGAACTGAATCCCGACCAGAGCCGGTTTACGAGCATGTTCACCGATGCGGCTATTGATTTTATTTCGGAAAACAGGGACAGGCCGTTCTTTGTTTACGTCCCCCACCCCATGCCCCACATACCCATATATGCCTCTGAGGAATTTGAAGGGAAGAGTCCGGCCGGGCTGTACGGTGATGTGATAGAGGAAATAGACTATAACACGGGTAAGATCCTGGATGCGCTGAAAGAAGCCGGAGTAGATGATAATACCATGGTAATTTTTTCTTCGGATAACGGTCCGTGGCTGAGTTTTAAAACGCACGGGGGATCGGCCGGGGCGTTCAGGGGAGGCAAACAGACCAACTGGGAAGGGGGTCACCGTGTGCCGTGCATAATAAGATGGCCTGCCCGGATCAAAGAAGGCACCCTCATCACATCGCAGGTAACCAATATGGATATATTACCCACCATAATGAATATCATCGAGGGACGTTTGCCCGCAAATAAGATTGACGGCCAGGATGTCGGGCCATTGCTTACGGGTTCAGAGGATGTACCCGAGCCATATCCCTTCCTTTATTATTCAAACACCGGCGTGGCATCAGGCATCAGGGTGGGTGATTATAAATATGTGAAGATAAATGATGAAGAATATCTTTTTGATATTGATGTTGATTTCAGGGAAAAGTTCAATCTGATAGAGGAGATGCCGGGGAAGGCGGAGGAACTCAGGCGGATGCTGAGGGAGATGGATGAGGAGATAGAGGATGGGCAGAGAGAAGCAGGGAGGTATTAAGTATTAATTATTATTTATGATTTATGAATGGAGGGGGAAATGCAGGGGGCAGGGAGCAGGGAGCAGGGGAATGATTAAGTATTAAGTATTATTTATGATTTATGAATGGAGGGGGAAATGCAGGGGGCAGGGAGCAGGGGAATGATTAAGTATTATTTATGATTTATGATTTATGAATGGAGAGGAATTAGAGGCGAGAGGCGAGAGGCGAAATGCGAGATGCGAGAGGCGAAATGCGAAATGCGAGAGGCGAAAGATGAGAGGCGAAAGATGAGATGCGAGAGGCGAGAGGCGAAAGATGAGAGGCGAAAGATGAGAGGCGAAAGATGAGATGCGAGATCTAACAAACTCATTCTCAACCCATTCTCAACCCATTCTCAACTTTATTCAACCTTATTCAACTTTATTCAACTTTCTTCTTGGAGGATGAAAGGTTTTTGTGGATGCGCTTGGCAGTGGGTGTGGCGGATAAGCCTCCCTTGCAGGTGCAACGATACTTGTGGTGCATATCGTCGCCAACCTCCTTCATTGCTTTGATCACCTCATCCAGCGGTATCACGTGATCGTAACCGGCAATAGTCATATTGGCCGCTGCCAGGGCATTGAGGGCAGTCATGATATTCTTCCCGAGGCAGGGCACTTCCACCCTGTCGGCTACAGGGTCGCATATCATCCCCAGGGTGTTCTGGAGAGCCATGGATGCTGCATTGAGGGCCATCTGTCCGCTGCCACCCATCATCTCGACCAGTGCAGCGGCGGCCATCCCGGAAGCAGAACCACATTCGTACTGGCAGCCTCCATCTTCAGCTGCAAAGCCACCTTCACGGGCAATGAAGACACCGATGAGGCCTGCGGCCAGCAAGGCCCTAACCATGTCATCCTCTGTCTTGAATCCTGCTTCAGCAGCCGGGATAAGAACACCGGGCAGGGTGCCGCAGGAGCCTGCCGTGGGTGCTGCCACGATCAAGCCCATGGAGCTTTTAACTTCCATAACCGCCGTAACAGCCTGGATAATCTTGTTGGCCAGGTCTGCCGGTATGAGGCTCACCTCTTTCGGTGCTTCTGAGAAGAGGTGCGACTGCCGCTGAAGGATACGATCGTCATAGGTCGTTCCCGCCAGTCCATTCTCCAGTGCCTCCCTCATGATATACATATGGGAACGGGAAAGGATCATAACATCATTTGCCGAAAGATTACCTACGGCTGTTTCATATTGAAGGGCATAGTCTGACAGAAGGCCTCCCTTTTCATCCAATATTACAGCCAGCTCAGCAACACCCTTAAAAGGCAGGCGGGGCTCACGCTTAAGTTGAACGGGCATCAAGGGATTGATATAATCATGGTCGTCATCAACCTTCTTACCATTGAGGCTGATAAGCCTTATTATCCCACCCCCGGTGGAAAGAGCAACGAAACTAACCTCCTTGCCCGAGGTCCCTTTAATATATGTATTATATATATTAGGATGCTCATCGTTGAATTTTTCTATCCGGTATTCTATCTCCAGGCCTTTCTCACTGCATATTTTTTCGGCTCTCATGAGATCCTTATCCGTGATATCCATACCCAGGAGCCCGGCTGCCAGCCCCATCGAGGAGCCCTGTCCGCGGTATGTGGAGGCCAGTGATCCGCGGGGGTCAAAGGTAAAACGGGCATAGGCGGCTTCTTCTGAAAGAAGCTTACGCCCAAGGAGGCCTATCCTCACGGCTGCTGCAGTGTGTGAGCTGCTCGGACCACGCATCACGGGCCCGAGGACATTGTTGAATATTGAAGGGAAGTCCATGGTTTGTGGGATGTGGCAGATTCGAACTGCCGACCCCTTGCCTGTCAAGCAAGTGCTCTAAACCAACTGAGCTAACACCCCAAATTCTTTTGGAATGATGGAATATTGGAATGATGGAATAATGGGGTAATGGCTTGTTACACAATCTCAGCATTCCACCATTCCATTATTCCATTACTCCAGTCATTTTCTTGTTGGGTAAAAATAGTAAAATTTTTATAAAGAAGAATCTTTCAGGACCTTCAAGTATTCATGTTCGAAGTTTGGGGTGAAGACGCCCTGGCCAATGTTTTTATCTATCTCTTTACGGGTCCAGAAGCGCTCTTCATCTATCTCGTCAGTGTCTGCTGCCGGACGGCGGTCGGTGCGTGAGTAATATGAATATACAAGTTCCCTCTCCCTGTCTGATTCCCATAGATATTTCTTGATAAATTCATAGTTGAAATTTTTCAATCCCGCCTCCTCCCATGCTTCACGTACCAGGGCCTGGTCAGGAGTCTCGCCGGGAGCCATATGACCGCCTACGGAAGTATCCCATTTGCCGGCTTGAATGTCTTTCTTCAAGGACCTTTTCTGCAGAAAGATATCGCCATGGCTGTTTATAATATGAAGATGGATAACGGGATGCAAAAGCATACTTTTGCCGTCGTGACACACACTCCGCGGGGCCAGTTTAATAAACTCACCCTTTTCATTCACCACGGGAAACATCTCCTCATCCTTCATAGTGAAAAGCGTATTGAAGTGGTGGCCTGGATGCTCATCACCGAGGGAACGATATAAGAACCTGTCTCCAGCCAACTCTCAGCATCGTGTGTGGAGTAAAGAACTTCACCATAGATACCGACATATGATATTCTTACCCCACCCATAGCCCCGAAATGAGGCAGGAAAGAAAAATCGCTTTCTAAGGAGGAGGATCTCTGGAAGTTAATCCCGCCACGCAAACCGAATTCAAGATTCTGTGTCACTGCCGGAAGGCTTATTAAGCTAACAGCAAGGAGGATGAGTGTATTTTTCATTACTGATCAGGTTTATTTCTCATTAAAAATAATCATTATAGGAATATGTGCAAATAAAGTAATTTTTAAAAAATGTTATTTTTGTTATATAAGAACCATTCCCATGAAAAAACTAGCTTCACTGTCCCTATTGCTGTCACTGGTTTGGACCGGGGCCAATGCCCAGACAATTTTTTTTGTACATGATTTCGGCCTTCGCCTGGCTGACTATGATGTGGAACTTTTCTATTATGCCGGCCATGGCATACAGGTAAGTAAGATTTAAGATTTAAGAAGTTTGAGGTCAATGTAATTGAGGTAGGTGGTAGTGGGCCCTGGCCCGTTTTCCTTTCTCAGTATTTTTTACTATCTTATAAGCCTAACATAAACTAAACGAAACATGAAAAAGTTGATTATCCTTCTTGCCATTACCTTAATAAGCATTACAGCCAGCTCGCAGGCATTGGAATTTAATCTCAGGGGCGGTGTTAATTTCCAGGGCTCCCATTCACCCGATAAAAAAGCATCCATACTGCCACACATGGGCCTGATGACAGGCATGCAAATATCAAATATAGGCATATATGCCGAGGTGCTCTTTTCAATACACGATGATCCCGAATGGGCTGAAAGAGCCAGCTATTTCGTGCCTTCAGTGCTGGCCCGCTACTTCGTAATAAAAAATATCTACGTGGAAGGAGGGATAACATATTATATACTGGCTGAAGAACAGATCGAAGGCTCAGCCGTTGACTTCCCGGATAAAAAGGTGGGATTTATGGCCGGGGGCGGCCTGTCCGCCGGACCCTTCGACCTCGGACTGCGGGGTAACCTTCCCGTAAAAAGCATACAGGCAACCGCCTCCTACCGCTTCGGTAAAAGACGTTAAACGGGCACAGCTCCCCTAAAAAGGAAATAAAGGCTACAATTTATGGCGCGAGCTAAGGGTGGCGATGATGTCGCTGAAAGCATAAGCCCTGGCCCTGAGCAAAACAAGCAGGTGGTATACAAGGTCGGCTGCCTCCTCGAGGAAAAGATCATCATTCCCATTGTAAGCCTCAAGGATAAGCTCCACAGCTTCCTCCCCAACCTTCTGGGCTATCTTCTTTGTACCCTCGTCAAATAAACGCGCAGTGTACGAAGTGCCGGGGTCAGCTCCCTCACGCGACGAAATGACAGACTCCAGGTAGGGGATGAAGTCCAGGCTGTCCTTGCGGTTCACCTCGCCCCAGCAGGTGTCGGCACCGGTATGGCAGACAGGCCCGTCAGGTATGGCCCTGGCAAGAAGGGTGTCGCCGTCACAGTCGGTCTTTATATCTACCAGCCTGAGGTAATTGCCCGATGTCTCTCCCTTGGTCCATATCTCCTGCCGTGAACGGCTGAAAAAAGTCAGCCTACCACCTTCCTTTGTCAGCCTGTAAGCCTCCTCGTTCATGTAGGCCAGCATGAGCACTTTTGACGTTGTGGCATCCTGCACTATGACAGGCACCAGGCCGTCGCCCTTGTCAAAATCAATATCCATTGTATCTTATCCTTAATTAAGTAATTGATCAAATAAATTAAAGGGGCAAAAATAATATTATCTTCTCACTCTTATCCCATTCCGTGCCAGGTATTCCTTCACCTGGCCTATGCTTAGCTCTCCATAGTGGAAGAGTCCGGCAGCCAGCGCCGCATCTGCCCTGCCCCTGACAAAGGCATCCCTGAAATGAGACAGCTCACCGGCACCGCCGGAAGCTATCACCGGTACACCCACCATATCGCTTATACGCGCAAGCACATCATTGGCATAGCCATTACGTGTGCCGTCATGATCCATCGAGGTGAAGAGCACTTCGCCAGCCCCCCTGTCAACACCTTCCCTCACCCATTCAAAAAGGTCTATGCCCGCCGGCACCCTGCCGCCGTTAAGGTATACCTGCCAGCCCCCCTCTTCGCGGCGGGCATCAACAGCCAAAACAATGCACTGCCTCCCGAACTTATCCGCCATCTCATTAAGGATGGCCGGGTCACGCACCGCAGCTGAATTCACCGACACCTTGTCGGCACCGTTGGCCAGCATGGCATTGACATCCTCGAGACAGGAAATGCCACCGCCCACGGTAAAGGGTATGTTAACCGCCTGCGCAACATTCCTCACCAGCCCGGCCAGCGTCTTTCTTTTTTCGTGCGTGGCAGTGATGTCCAGGAACACAAGCTCGTCGGCCCCCTCATCGGAATAGCGCCGGGCCAGATCAACGGGATCGCCGGCATCGCGCAAGCCCACGAACTTAACTCCCTTGACCACCCTCCCATTCTTTACATCAAGGCATGGTATTATCCTCCGCGCCAGCGTCTCCAGGGGGTAGGGCTCAAGGGGTATCCGCGACTCGTAAAAAGCCTTGCCGCTGATAACACTCGCTATACCTGCCTCATGCAGTTCCCTGAGATCATCAAGGCTGCCCAGCCCCCCGCTGGCCGTAAGCTCAAGCCCCGGGAACCTCTCAAGGATGTCCCTGTACAGCCCCACAGACGGGCCCTCCAGGGTACCGTCGCTCATAATATCGGTGCATATAACCTTCCGCACCCCCCTGCCCACATAGTAATCGAGAAAATCAAAAAGGCCTGTCGATGATGTTTCCAGCCACCCGCCAACAGCTATATTACCGTCTTTCACATCCGCACCAAGGATAATCTTTTCCGGTCCATATCTATCCAACCAGTCCAAAAAAACGCCTGGCTCCTTCACCGCCACAGATCCCACGTTAACCATTGCCGCCCCGGCCTTAAAAACGCTTTCGATATCGGCACCGGTCTTCACTCCCCCTCCAAAATCAACAAGGAGGCGCGTCGACATACATATCTCCCGCAGCACATCCAGGTTCACAATACTCCCCTGCCTGGCGCCGTCAAGGTCCACAAGGTGAAGCCTCTTAAAGCCCGCAGCCTCAAATTGCCTGGCCACCTCCACAGGATCGCCCCCGTATTCGGTCACACTGTCATAATCGCCCCGCGTAAGGCGCACGCACTTACCGTCAATTATGTCTATAGCAGGTATTATCTCTATCATAGCTTCAAAAAATTATTCAATATTTCAATCCCCGCCTCCCCTGATTTTTCCGGGTGAAACTGGCATCCAAAAAAGTTATCTCTTTCAATGGCAGCGGCGAAAATCCCATGGTAATAGCTGTTTGCCGCTGTATATTTATTGTGGGGAACATAATAGCTGTGCACGAAGTACATGTTGGTCCCCTCACCTATCCCTTCAAAGAGTCTGCCCCGGAGATTATCAATTATATTCCATCCCATATGAGGCACCTTGATATTACCTTCAGCCCTACCCCTGAAATCTTGCACCCTGCCACCCAGAACGCCAAGGCATTGAGTGTCTCCCTCATCGCTTACCTCCATCATCAATTGCATCCCCAGGCATATGCCCAGCACAGGCTGCTCCAGCACGGGGATCAGCCTGTCAAGCCCCTTCTCCCGTATCCTCCTCATGGCACTGATGGCATTGCCCACGCCGGGAAAAATTATCTTATCGCTGCCCGAGATGACCTTCTCATCGGCAGTGAGCACCGGATCGTAAGCCAGCTTCCTGCAGGCATTGGCAACCGAGAAAAGGTTGCCGGCCCCGTAGTCGATGATTGATATTTTCATTTATAGTCTCAGTATTTGGTGCTTTGTATTCTGTTATCTGTTATTTCCATTGCCTGCTTAAGTGAGCGTGCGAATCCTTTAAAGACTGCCTCAATAATATGATGGTCATCTTCGCCTTCCGCTTCAATATTAAGGGTGAAGCCGGCATTGTCAGCCAGCGAGCGGAAGAAATGCTTAAACAGACTGGCGGGGATGCCGCCTGTAACATCAGTATGTAGGTTAACATCCCACACCAGCATGTTCCTGCCACCGATGTCGATTGCAACCGTTGCCCTGCTCTCGTCCATGGGCATGACAAAACCGTAGCGGTTCATTCCCTTCCTGTCGCTTAAAGCCTCATTCAGTGCCTGCCCCAGGCTTATGGCAATGTCTTCCACGGTGTGATGTATGTCCACATCGATATCGCCCGAGGCCCTGATAAGAATGTCGGTCTTGCTGTGGAAAGCAAATAATTCCAGCATGTGGTCGAGGAAGCCCTTGCCTGTCTGTATATCTGCTATGCCCCTGCCACGCAGGTTGATATCAACAAGGATATCTGTCTCCCTGGTACGCCTGCGCTTCACCGCCTGGGAACCTAGCTCTTCATCCGCCGCAGCCGGCACACCCCTGAAGAAATTATTTATCTCGTCAAGGAGGATCATATTCTCGTCTTCCCTTCCCACTGTTATCCTTAGGCACCCCTCACATAAGGGCATAGCCGAACGGTCGCGTACAACAATGCCCTTTGCCAGTAGGTAATTATACAGCCTGGTGGGCTCCTCTACCCTCACCAGGATAAAGTTTGCATCCGAGGGAAAGACTTTTTTCACTCCTTTTATTTTTCCCAGCACCGCTGCGAGCTTTTCCCTGTTCCTGGTGATCCTTTCCACCTGCGACCGGTACACCTCCTCCCTGTCCAGGGCATTGAGTGCCGCTGCCAGGGTGAGGCTGTTTACATTATATGGCATCTTAATGGAGTTCAGCACCTTGACCAGGTCGGGGTGGCCGAAGCCGATGCCCAGCCGTGCCCCTGCCATGGCGCGTGCCTTGGAAAAGGTGCGCATGATAAAGATATTTTCAAATTGACTGATCTTGGGGAGAAAGCCTTCCGTCCCCGAAAAATCGACATAAGCTTCATCGATTACAACAAGCCCGTCAAAGCGATCAACAATCTTTTGCACTTCTGCCACGGGAGCCAGCTTACCGGTGGGGTTATTTGGCGAACAAATAAACACTATCCTGGTATTGTCATCCACGGCCTTCATTATCTCTGCCGCACTGAAAAGAAAATCATTGCCGGGAAGGACTTCTTTCACCGTCACGCTATTTGTTTCTGCCACCACCCTGTACATGCCATATGTGGGAGGGATGGTTATCACGTTGGACACGCCAGGTACGGTGGTGGCCCTCACCACCAGGTCGAGTATCTCATCGCTGCCGTTACCCACGATGATCCTGTCCTCCCCTATGCCGGTCATGCCGCTGATCCTTTGCTTCAATTCCGGTTGCAGCGGATCGGGGTACCTGTTGAGCCCTGTCACACCCCTGAATGAAGAAGCGTAGGGATTTTCATTTGCATCCATATAGATCCTGGCCCTCCCGGTAAATTCATCCCTCGCCGACGAATACGGCTTCATGGTCACCAGGTCGGGACGGATTATGCTTTTCATCTTGCTCATTGTTTCTTAGTGTTTGTAGTTTTTTTTTCAACTTTTCATCCTCGCTTCATACTTACCCCTTCCGCTCATGACCTCATATCTCGCATCTCACATTTCGCCTCTCGCCTCTCGCATCTCGCCTCTCGCATCTCGCCTCTAATTCCTTCCCCTGCTCCCTGCTCCCTGCCCCCTGCATTTTTCCCTCCATTCATAATTCATAAATAATAATTAATACTTCCTTTTTCTTATTCGTACAGCATTCACATGGGCATCCAGGTTTTCCGCTTCGGCCATCTTCTCAACATAGGGACCTATCACTGCCAGTCCTTTTTCAGACACTTTCTGAAAAGTTATCTTTTTCAGGAAGCTGTCGAGCGACACACCGCTCCATCCCCTGGCAAAACCATTGGTGGGAAGGGTATGGTTTGTCCCCGAAGCATAGTCCCCCACGCTCTCGGGGCTGTAGTTGCCCAGGAAGACCGAGCCCGCATTGACAACCCTCTCTGCCATCCCCTCGGGATCTCTCACCGAGAGTATCAGGTGTTCAGGGGCATAATCATTCATCACCTCTATAAGCTCCGTCGTTCCCGGCACTATGATGGCTGCCGACCCTTCAAGGGCCTTATCGATTATTTCCTTGCGACTGAGATTTTTCTTTTGTTGCTCCAGCTCCCGTGCAACCCGATCCGCAAGCTCCCTCTCTGTGGTCAGCAGCACAGCCTGGCTGTCCGGGCCGTGCTCGGCCTGTGATAGCATGTCAGCGGCAATGAATGCAGGTTCAGCTGTTTCATCAGCCACCACCATAACCTCGGAGGGACCGGCAGGCAGATCTATGGCAATGCCTTCCCTTGCAGCAATCTGCTTGGCCGCTGTCACGTACTGGTTCCCCGGCCCGAAGATCTTATCGACCCTGGGGACGCTTTGAGTGCCGAAAGCCATTGCCCCCACCGCCTGTATCCCTCCTGCCTTGAATATCTTTGTCACACCCGTTACCGAGGCAGCATAGAGTATGACAGGGTTTATTTCGCCCTTGCTGTCGGGGGGAGTACACATAATTATCTCTTTGCATCCCGCCACACGTGCAGGCACGGCGAGCATAAGGACGGAGGAGAAGAGCGGAGCCGTCCCGCCGGGTATATAAATACCCGCTTTCTCGAGGGGCACTCCTTTTTGCCAGCAGTACACTCCCGGCATGGTGCCTATCATCCTGGGCACTGTCTTCTGGCTTGCATGGAAGAGTTCAATATTTTCCACCGCCCTGTTAATGGCTTCCTTCAGGCCGTCGTCAATGCCTTCGATTGCTCTGTCTATTTCTTCGGGGCCGACAAGTATATCGTCCAGCCGGGCGCCGTCATACTTGAGGGTGTACTTTGCCAGTGCACTGTCGCCATCCTTTTTTATAGCATCGAATATTTCATTCACCAGTGGCTCTATCTCAGAGAGATCCTGCACCGGGCGTTTAAGTATCTCTCGCGTTTCATTGATGTTTGTATATTCAAATATTCTCATATCCGTGGTTTTTAAACTTTTTATTATCAGACTACCATCTTTTCAATAGGTATGACCAGTATGCCCTGGGCTCCCTTCTTCTTTAACTGACCTATAACCGCCCAGAAATCGGTTTCGCTGATCACCGAATGGACGGAGCTCCATCCCTCCATGGCCAGGGGCATGATTGTCGGGCTTTTCATCCCCGGAAGTATATTGCATATATCTTTTAGCTTATCATCAGGGGCATTCAGCAGGATGTACTTATTATTCCTGCTTGCCAGCACCGACCGTATCCTGAACAGTATCTCATCTGCTATGGCCTGCTTTTCATTATTCAGGCCGGGGCCCTTGACCAGGCAGGCCTCCGACCTGAGTATCACCTCCGCTTCTTTGAGCCCGTTTTTAAAGAGGGTGCTCCCCGAGCTTACCAGGTCACATATGCCATCGGCCAGGCCGATATTGGGTGCTATCTCCACCGATCCCGCTATCTCGTGGATCTCGGCATCGAGCTTGTTCTCGCGAAGAAATCTCCTGAGGGTGTTGGGATATGATGTGGCCAGTTTCTTACCCTTGAACCAGGTGGGGCCGTTATAGGCCTCATTCTTGGGTATTGCCAGGGAGAGGCGGCAACGGGAAAAGCCAAGTTTTTCGACGACCTCGCATTGTTTTTCTTTTTCAATGACAACATTCTCCCCCAGTATTGCAATATCGGCCACCCCGTCTTCGAGGTATTGGGGTATATCCGAATTCCTGAGGAAGAGAACGTCGGCCGGAAAATCACGGGCAGGAGCTATCAGCTGGTCGAAACCATTGTCAATCCTTATCCCGCACTCGCCGAGGAGGGACAGTGAGCCGTCATGCAGCCTGCCCGATTTTTGCACTGCGATTTTTAATCTTTGATACATATTTGTTCGTTTTTAGGCATAAAAAAACCCGCCTTTGCTAAATGCACCGGCGGGCCGTGGTCTTTTTCCTATATTATTATAGCACTATATACACCATCATCCGCTCGCCGGAAGGCAAGTAACATGATGATGATAATGTAATGCTGTGTTGTTCATTGTTTTTTCTGTGGATACAAATATATGTTATTATTTCTAATATAAACAAATGGATACTTAAAAAAGTTGAGAGTGAGCTGAGAATGAGTTTAGAATGCCTGCCTGCCGGCAGGCAGGAGTTTAGAATGAGTTTGTTAATAGTAGTTATTCACCGCCTCCAGCGGTGATTGTGTTACAAAACCCTGCTCCCTGCTCCCTGCCCCCTGCAAAACCCACGGAGTGAATAATAGCCGGGGTTTCACCCCCGGATAAATGTGGCACAATAACAATCCCACCCGCGGAGCGGGTTAATAATAATATCCCTGCTCCCTGCCCCCTGCCCCCTGCAAAACCCACGGAGTGGGTAATAGCCGGGGTTTCACCCCCGGATAAAAGCCACAAAAAAACCCCCCCCCCGCGCGCGCGGATATTTTTGTTTTTGCCCCTTATCCGCAGGTGGGACTGCGGATATTCCTATTCACCACCTCCGGCGGTGTTTGGTATTACAAAAAGCCCTCTCCCGCGCGCGCGGGATAAATAATTTCTTATCTTTGGTGTAATCGCTGTATCAATTAAATATTTAATTATGTCTACTTACACACAAATCCTTTATCAGGTTGTGTTCGGAAGTAAAAAATGTACACCGTTTCTTACAAAGACCAACCAGGATGAATTATTCAGGTACATGGCCGGGATACTTAAGAACAAGAAATGTTTTACCTACATCGTCGGGGGACATTCAAATCACATCCATCTTGTTTTCAGCCTGCATCGTACTATTGCACTCGCAGATCTTGTCCGGGATGTAAAGAAAGCATCGGAGGAAATGATGTTTAAAACGAAAGGTAAATTCGTCAGGTTCATAGGCTGGCAATCGGGCTATGGTGGGTTCACTTATTCGTACGGTTCGCGCGAACAGCTGATCAGGTATGTGGAAAACCAGGCGGAGCATCACAGGAGGATTAGCTTCAGGGAGGAATTAATTGGTTTCCTCAAAGATTTTGGTGTGGAATATAACGAAAAGTATCTTTTTGTATGATTTCCTATTCACCGCCTCCAGCGGTGGGGTAATCTGGGATGATGCCTTTTCCACAGGTGTGACTGTGGCTATTATTATTCACCACCTCCGGCGGTATTGTGATTGTTGTTGATCCTGCTACCCACAGGTGGGACTGTGGCTATTGTTATTCACCGCCTCCAGCGGTGATTGAGCTACCCACAGGTGTGACTGCGGCTATTATTATTCACCGCCTCCGGCGGTGATTGCTCGGCAAAAGCCCTTAAGGGGCTCACCGCTTATCGCTTGTCCTGAGCGAAGTCGAAGGGCTCATCGCTTTTCCTAGTGCTTGCTGCCAGTCGCGAATATGGTTTTCAACGGTGGCCTTATCCATGGACGGCTCGAAGACCCTGTCGGGGTGCCAGTGCTTCTTCAGCTGATCGACACTGTCCCAGAAACCTATGGCCAGTCCTGCAAGGTAGGCAGCACCGAGTGCTGTGGTCTCCATCACCGCGGGCCTTATAACAGAAGCATTCAGTATATCAGCCTGGAACTGGAGGAGGAGATTGTTCACCGAGGCTCCGCCGTCGGCACGTATCTCGCTCAGGCCCCTGCCAAAATCCGTTTCCATGGCCATAAGCACATCCCTCACCTGGTAGGCTATGCTCTCCAGGGCAGCCCGTGCAAAATGACCCTTCGTCGTTCCGCGGGTGATCCCCGTTATTGTTCCCCGGGCATGGGGATCCCACCAGGGTGCACCAAGTCCCGCCAAAGCAGGAACGAAATAAACGCCGCCGTTATCTTCCACCGTAAGTGCAAGGTCTTCACTGTCCCCGGCATCTTTTATTATCTCCAGGCCATCCCTGAGCCACTGAACGGCCGCACCGGCAATGAAGACCGAACCCTCGAGTCCGTATACAAGCTCATCGCCTATCTGCCAGGCTATGGTGGTAAGTAGTTTATTAGCCGACATAACGGGCTTATCTCCCGTGTTGAGAATCATGAAACAACCTGTTCCATAAGTGTTCTTGACCATGCCTTCGTCAACGCAGAGCTGACCGAAAAGAGATGCCTGCTGGTCGCCCGCAATGCCTGCCACGGGCACTGCAAAGCCGGTGACGGTGCTGTCGCTCATGCCATATATCTCAGAGCATGTCCTCACCTCCGGCATTATTTTATTGGGGATGCCAAAGAGTTTAAGCATGTCATCATCCCATTCCAGGGTTTTTATATTGTAAAGCATGGTGCGGCTGGCATTGGTGATATCGGTGGCATGGAGTCCCTTGCCGGGACCGCCGGTAAGCTTCCACAGGAGCCAGCTGTCAACAGTGCCAAAACATAAATCACCTTCCATGGCTTTTTGCCTGGCCCCGGGCACATTATCGATCATCCACCTGATCTTGGTAGCAGAAAAATAGGCATCGGGTATCAGTCCCGTGCGTTTCTGTATCATTTGATCAAGGCCATCATCAATAAGCCTGTCGCATATGTCTGCCGTGCGCCTGTCCTGCCACACTATGGCATTATACACAGGTTTTCCTGTTCTCCTGTCCCATAGTACGGCCGTCTCACGCTGGTTGGTAATACCCAGGGCAAGGATATCCCTTCCCTCCACACCGGCCCTGGCTGTCACTTCCGAGATAACCGACATCTGGCTTGACCATATCTCCAGCGGGTCATGCTCCACCCAGCCCGGACGAGGATATATTTGCCTGAACTCCTTCTTTGCCATGCTCACCACCCGCCCCTTATTATCGAACAGTATGGCACGGGAGGTGGATGTTCCCTGGTCGAGGGCTAATATGTATTTCTTATCCATTATGCACTATTAATTTTTGAACGGTTCAAGATACGGAAATATGATAAGGGTAGCTAAAGGGTGTATTAAAAGTCCCATATTATTTAGAAATGTTCTAAATATTGATTCTTTTGAAAAAAAATTTGCCACACCGAAAACGTTTGAAACATAAGTGTCACGGACAGTTACTTTAAAAGCATCTTATTACACTGATTTTAAATGATATAAGATCAACTTTTTTGTGTATTTTTGATATAGATCAAGAAAAACAAGAAAAAAGCCTTCCCTGATGAGTGACAAGATAAAAATGAAGCCAAAGCTCAGTTTCTGGCATATATGGAATATGAGTTTTGGTTTTCTGGGTATCCAGTTTGGCTTTGCCCTTCAGAACGGTAATGTGAGCCGTATTTTCCAGACTCTTGGTGCCGAGATAGACAGGATACCGATATTATGGATAGCGGCACCTGTCACGGGCCTCATCGTGCAGCCCATCATAGGGCACATGAGCGACAAAACCTGGGGCCGCCTGGGGCGTCGCCGCCCCTATTTCCTTGTCGGGGCCATCATGGCGTCGATTGCCCTGATACTGATGCCCAACTCACCTGCCCTCTGGGTGGCGGTGGGTATGTTATGGATAATGGATGCTTCCATAAACATCTCCATGGAACCTTTCAGGGCTTTTGTCGGTGATATGCTGCCCGACCGGCAGCGCACCCTTGGTTTCACCATGCAGAGCTTCTTCATAGGCACGGGTGCTTTCATTGCCTCCTGGCTGCCCTATATATTAACCAACTGGTTCAATATATCAAACACCGCTCCCGAAGGCCAGATACCCGATACCGTGAAATACTCATTTTACCTCGGGGGCATTGTCTTCCTCCTTGCGGTTGTATACACCGTGGTTACCACCAGGGAATATTCACCCGAGGAGCTCAACAGCTTTGAGCGCAGTGAAAAACCTGACAGGCCGGCAGATGTGGAGGGTGTGGATGAAAAATCAAAATATGTGAGACGTGGTGTTATCTGGACCGCGGCAGGTATAATATTAGCCTTGCCTGTAATATATTTCGACCTGGAGAAGGAACTGTACATACTGGCAGGCGGTTTTGCTTTCTTCGGTATTTTACAGTTATTGAGTGGTTTATATATCCATTACGGCAGGGAGCGTACAGGACTGGTAAGCATTATAACCGACCTTTACCGGATGCCCAAAACCATGGCACAGCTGGCCGTGGTGCAGTTCTTCTCCTGGTTTGCCCTCTTCTCCTTATGGATATACACAACAGCGTCTGTCACCTCCCGCATATACGGCACCACGGATACCACATCCCTCCTGTACAATGAAGGGGCCAACCTGGTGAGCGGCATGTTTGGATGGTATAACCTCTTTGCCGCCGTCTTCGGATTACTGATCCTGCCCTTCCTGGCCAGGGTCTTCAACCGTAAGATAACCCATTCGATAGCCCTCGTTGCAGGGGGCCTGGGACTGATGTCTATCTTCATAATCAACAATCCCCAGCACCTGATATTTTCCATGGTGGGTGTAGGGCTGGCATGGGCCAGCATCCTGGCCTTGCCCTATGCCATACTCACGGGATCGCTTCCTACCAATAAGATGGGGGTCTATATGGGGATATTCAATTTCTTCATCGTGATACCGCAGATACTGGCAGCAACAATACTGGGCTTTATGGTGAGGAACTTTTTTAACAACGAGGCCGTGTATGCCCTCTTGACGGGTGGCGTTTCGCTCATCGTGGCAGCTGTCATTATTTTGTTTGTAGAGGATACAACAGACATACGTAAGAAAAAGAAAACTGAAAATAATCAATAAAAATAGTAAATACAGAAGGTACTTGATTTATGAAGCGCAGCTATAAAATTGACGAATGGAAGATAATCGAGGAAGGGTTCAGCCCCGAAAAGAATCGTGCCTCGGAAAGTGTTTTTTCCATAGGTAACGGTCATATGGGGCAAAGGGCAAATTTCGAGGAGAGCTACAGTGGTGACAGCCTCCGGGGCAGCTATATCGCCGGTATATATTACCCAGACAAGACACGCGTTGGCTGGTGGAAAAATGGTTATCCCGAGTATTTTGCCAAGGTGCTTAATTCCCCAAACTGGATAGGCATTGATGTGAGCATCGATGGTGAGCAGCTTGACCTGGCAAAATGTGAGATTCTGTCGTTCCGCAGGGAGCTTAACATGAAAGAGGGCATTCTTTCGAGGTCTTTCCGGGTAAGGATGAACAATGGCATTGTTGCCGAGGTTAATGCCAGCAGGTTCGTCAGTCTCGATGACCATGAGCTGGGCGCTATAAAGTATTCGGTCAAACTGCCTGACAAAGGGGCAAGGCTGGGCTTTAACGTCTTTGTCGATGGTAACGTGGTGAATGAGGATGCCAACTACGGTGAAATATTCTGGAATGAGAACAGGCGAGCAACAGAAAATGGCACTGCCCTGCTGGTAAGCACAACACGAAAAACAAATTTCACCGTTGCCTTTGCCGTAGATTATGCACTCTACAGGGGAAAGAAAGAGGTGGATACAGAGCCTGAGGGTCACAAGAGGGAGAAATTTGCAGGCCATAGCTTTGAAGTGGAAGCCGGGGCAGGCGAAGAATACACCCTCTATAAGTACGCCGCCATACTGAGCTCGGAGAACAACCCCGTGGACGGGATTGGCCAGCTGGCCATGACCAGGGTCAGGGAAGCCTCATCGAAGGGCTTCAACGTCCTTCTTGATGCACATAAAGAGGCCTGGCAGAAAAAATGGGATGAGAGTGATATAGTTATCGAAGGAGACCCCGCGGCCCAGCAGGGCATCAGGTTTAACATCTTTCATCTTTACCAGACCTACCAGGGTGATGATAAGAGGCTTAACATAGGACCCAAGGGTTTTACCGGGGAGAAATACGGTGGCTCCACCTACTGGGACACCGAGGCCTTTGCCTTTCCCTTTTACCTGATGACAGCCGATCTCCATGTTGCAAGAAACCTCCTCCTCTATCGCTACAGGCACCTGGCCAAGGCTATTGAGAACGCGGGTAAGCTGGGATTTGACCGCGGTGCAGCCCTCTATCCCATGGTTACGATCAATGGCGAGGAATGCCATAACGAGTGGGAAATAACGTTTGAGGAAATACACAGGAATGGTGCCATCGCTTATGCAATATACAATTACATTGAACATACGGGTGACAGCAGCTACCTGGAAGATTACGGGCTGGAAGTGCTTATTGCTCTTTCACGTTTCTGGAGACAGAGGGTCAACTACTCGGAACCTAAGATGAGGTACGTCATTCTTGGTGTCACCGGCCCCAATGAGTATGAGAATAATGTTAACAATAACTGGTATACCAACAAGGTTGCCCAATGGACATTACAGTATACCCTCGATTGCATCGGTGAAGTGAAGTCATCAGCGCCGGCAAAATACAAGGACCTGGCAGAAAGGACAGGCTTTGAAGAAGAAATAGAAACAATAGAATGGAAGGAGATAATAAATAAGCTTTATTTCCCCTATGACGAAGAAAGAGATATCTTCCTTCAGCAGGAAGGATACCTGGACAAGCTACAGCAGACAGCTGATGATATAAGGCCCGAAGAAAAACCTATCAACCAGCACTGGTCATGGGACCGCATACTGAGGTCATGCTTTATTAAGCAGGCCGACGTTCTGCAGGGATTATATTTTTTTGAGGACGAATATGATACCGAAACCATAAAGAGAAACTATGATTTTTACGAACCGCGAACAGTGCATGAGTCTTCCCTTTCCCCAAGTGTGTATTCAATAATGGCCAGCCGGATAGGGAGGATAGACAAGGCATATGAATTATACCTCAGAACGGCAAGGCTGGATATTGACGACATAAACAAAGAGGTCAGGGAAGGCTTGCATATCACTTCCATGGCAGGCACCTGGCTGTCTATAGTGGAAGGTTTTGCCGGACTTAAGGTGAGGCGGCAAAAGCTTTATATTAACCCGCTGATACCCCGAGCATGGGAGATGTACTCATTTATGATACGCTTCATGAATAAGCTGCTGAAGATAAGTGTAAGCGAAGGCAGGGCAGAAGTGGAGAACCTGTCAGATGAAGAGGTCACCATCAATGTGGCTGGTGAGAAGAAAAGCGTAGGCGCCGGAAACATTGAATTCTTTAAAATTTAAAATATAAAAACCATGAGAAAGCAACAATCATTATTGATATCATGTATCCTTGCCCTTGCCCTCCTTATGACAGCATGCGGCGGTGAAAGCAGCAAGGAGGAAGCTTCGGGTGACCTTCCTTATGACAAGCCGGTGTGGAGCAGGGATGCCGTACTCTATGAACTGAATGTAAGGCAGTTTTCCGAAGAAGGCACCTTCAATGCCGTGGAGAGCAGGGTGGATGAACTTGCTTCCCTGGGTATTGATGTTATATGGTTCATGCCCATACATCCCATCGGTGAAGTGAATCGCAAAGGAAGCCTTGGATCATATTATTCGATAAAAGATTTTATGGATGTCAATCCTGAGTTCGGCACGATGTATGATTTCAAGTCACTTGTCGACAGGATACACCACGCGGGCATGTATGTTATGATGGACTGGGTGCCCAACCATTCATCATGGGACAACCACCTGGCCGAGGAACATCCTGACTGGTATGTGAAAGACTCAGCAGGTAACTTCGTATCTCCCTACGACTGGACCGATGTGATACAGTTTGACTGGAGCAATGAAGACCTCCAGGAATATATGATGAGTGCCCTCCTATACTGGGTTGAATATGTTGATGTGGACGGCTTCAGGGTTGACCATCCCCATGTGACCCCTGCCGATTTCTGGCTGGAGGTAAGGCTCGAGCTGGAAGAAATAAAGCCTGTCCTTATGCTCGCGGAAAATGAAGACAGGGTGGAGTTCCTGGATAATGGCTTTGATATCAACTATTCATGGGAGCTGCATCACCTGATGAACCAGGTGGCACAGGGTGAGGCCGAAGCAGCCGACCTGGACGAAGCACTTAAGAGGGATCTCAATAAATTTCCTGACCATGCCTACAGGCTCCGCTTTTTAACCAACCATGATGAGAATTCATGGGCCGGCACCATTGAAGAAAGGCTGGGTGATGCACATGAAGCCTTTGCAGCCTTTATGTATACCATACCAGGGATGCCTCTTTTATATAACGGACAGGAAGTGGGCCTCAACAAGAGGCTTGAATTTTTTGAGAGGGACCCCATAGAATGGCACGAGTCGTACCTGACCGATTTCTACACTTCCCTCAATACAATGAAAGAGGAAAACCCGGCCCTGCATAATGGTGATTTCGGTGGTGACTTTACGGTTGTTGATGTTTCGGGTGATGAAGATGTATATGCATATTCCCGGACAAAAGATGATAACATTGTGGTGAGCATAATCAATTTTGATGAGGAGGATGCGGAGTTTACCCTGAGCGATGATCTTGCAGGGGAATATATTAATTACCTGAGCGGCGTCCCGGTTAATATCAGTGGCGACCAAAGCATAGCCCTTGCCGGATGGGGGTATATGGTGCTGGTAGCAAGGGAATAAAGTATTATTTAAGATTCCAGATTTAAGATTGCCTTACGGCGAGCTCGAATCACTCGCTTGCCTGCGGCAAACTCGAGATTCTCGGTTTAAGATTTAAGAATTATTATTCACCGCCTCCGGCGGTTAAGCAATGGACCAATCAAACCCTGATTGCCATCAGGCAGGAAATAATGGAATTTTGGAATAATGGAACGATGGAATAGTGGGTGAATTATTCTACAAGATTCATAAAACCTAATCCCATTATTCCAATATTCCATTACTCCATCATTCCAGAGGGAATACATCCCCCTGACCCCGTTGGCTCCCTTCCTTCGACAAGCTCAGGACAAGTTGGTCGTCGAGCTCGTCCCGCTTCGCGGTTCTCGGTTCAAAGGGGGACCATGCGGTTAGTGTTTGATGATTCGGCGAGTGGCGGTGTGGCCGGCGGCGGTGGCGCGGATGAAGTAGAGACCGCGGGGCAATGTAGCCAGGTCCAGTGAGTGTCCTACTGCATCTTTAAACGACGCCACCTTCCTGCCTGATATATCAAGGATATCGATATCCACTGCCCTGCCGGCGTATTCCCCGGCGATGCTGATAAAGAGCATGTCATCAACAGGGTTGGGATAGACGGTGAACCATCCGTCATTCTCCTTTTCAAAGACTATATCTTCAACCGAAACCATCAGCTCGGGTTTGGTAAGCCTTTCAGATGTATATATACGATATTCCCCGGGCTCCAGGCTTATCACAGTTTGTGTATCATCTATGTTCACCGAATCACCGGTGAAATATTCGTACCACCAGCCTGTATTATGGAAGTCGCCGCTAATCATACCCGTAGTAACGTCAAAATTACCCAGGACAATAACGTTCATCGATTCATGGCTTATCTTAATCCTTTTCTTCAAACCATCGTCAACAATCTCAAAATCTGAAGAAGAGAAGGCGGGATTCTCTCTTTTCAGCTTTATCAGGGCTGCAAAGGTCCAGTACAACCTGTTCCTGGCAGGTACATTGAAATAGTCCCACCGTATTGGCTTCTTCCCTGTTCTGCCGTTGTAATCGATTGAATAGTCATAGCCCAGTTCACCAAACTGCCATAGCATCTTGGGTCCGGGGACGGTGAAAAAGCATGCTGCCGCCAGGGCCAGCCTTTTTATTGCTGTTCCGGGATATTGAACATCATAGCTGCCTGATGAATTACCCCAGGTTATATTTTTATACATCATCCTCTCCTCATCGTGGCTCTCCATGTATGTCACCAGGTGGGGAACATTCCATCCCCTGGCCAGGTATGATCCCCAGGTGATGGAGGCATTGTAGCCCATGGACAGTTCCTGGTAACGGTCACTCATCTTGCCCCAGGGCATCATACCATATTCGGCCAGTTCCTTTTCCTCCGTGTTATCTGCAAAATGCTCAAGGATAACATAGAAACCGGGGTCTACCGACCAGATATGATCGGCATACATCTTCCATATGGCCACCCTTGAAGCATCATAGGCGTTCCAGGCCGAAATGCTGCCCCGGGTATTGTTCTGCGTGAATCCCTTGGACAGGTCGAAGCGGTAGCCGTCGACCTTATATTCCTCGATCCAGTGGCTCATAACTCTTTTGGAAAAGGCACGTGTATATTCACTCTCATGGTTAAAATCATGAAAGACATTGAAATCGTGAGTGGCTGTTACGTTATACCACGGGTTTTCCTCTGTTACATTGTTGGTGGCGTCGTTCCAGTAGAGGACAGCCAGTGGCGAGGAGCCCGTGGAGTGGTTCAGCACAACATCAAGTATAACGGCTATGCCACGCCGGTGGCATGAATCGACCAGTGCTTTAAGGTCATTTTTTGTACCGTAATACTTATCGGGTGCCAGGTAGTAGGCCGGGTTGTATCCCCAGCTCAGGTTACCGTCGAATTCATTTACCGGCATCAGTTCTATGGCATTGACTCCCAGGTTGTCAAGGTAATCGAGTGTGTCGATGAGTGTGAGGTAATGATGTGTGTCCAGGAAGTCACGCATGAGAAGCTCATAGATAACAAGGTCCTCTTTGGCCGGGCGCTCAAAATCGCTTATGGTCCATTCATATTCGGGTTCAGCGGTTTGCAGTATTGATACCAGGCCCGTTGTTTTGCCTTCGGGGTATTCTATCAGGCCGGGGTAAGTATCGTCGGTGATATATTCATCATTCCAGGGATCAAGGACTTTTTCAGTGTATGGATCCCCTATCCTTATTGACTCGTCAACCAGGTACTGGAACCTGTATTCCTGTCCGGCAGTCAACCCATCTATACTTATCCAGAAGCGTTCACCGTCGGCTGTTTTTTTCATGTAGCCCTCTTCACAGGCAAGCCAGTTGTTAAAATCGCCCAGGACAAAGGCATCTGACTTGCCCGGTGCTGTCAGTACCAGGGTCACCGAGTTGTCGCCCGTATAGTTAATCCCGTCTTTCATGCCCGTGGGGACTTCCTCTGTCACCGGGTCGCTTTTTACAAACATGTACAATGAGTCGGATGCTATATCGGGCATGGCATAAGCAGTGATCTTAATCCATTTTCCTCCATATTCATCTGCAGGCACCGTATAAGTTAGCAGTTCCGGATCATCACTCCTGTATGTTCTCACATCGTCGATGAACAATACCAGTGAGTCTGCAAGGGTAGCCGATGCTTCGATCGCCAGGTCTTCATTCAATGAAGAGATAACAGACTGTTCAGAGGGATTTGTTATTGTAACATTAAGTCCTGCCTCAAAGACATCAACAAAGAGGTCTGCCGTTTGCAGGTCAGCGCTGGCATCACGAAAGACAAAGGCCAGTTTAACCACGTCCTCATCGCCGGTCATATTGGGATAGAAGTCCTCTATGCTGGGTGATATTTCCAGCTTATACCTGTAATCGCCCAGGTAGCTAAGCTGGGGCTGGTTGGAGTTATTACCCCAGTCGCCTATAACATTCACCCAGTCACTGCTGCCCGAGAGTATCACGCCCGTATGGGCATAGAGGTCACCGGTGTAATTATTAAGCTCGCCTGTGTCTTCATCACTGTTATAATAAACGGTGATGGGCTGTCCCATGGTTACTATTGAGGGGCTGGTTTCTATGATCTGTGCCGGCAATGCCATAGACAGGAGAGCCAGCAGCAGAGTCCAAAAAAAATTCTTCATAACGACCCGGATTAATTTTATTTAATTTCCAGTATATATGGTTTGTACGGTGATAATTTTATTTTATCACCCAGTTCATAATGCCTGCCGCTCAGAACATCCCTGCCCGACTCTTTACCTTCGAGCACCTCGTTGAAGCGTTCCAGGTTAAGTTCATATGGTGATGCATTTTTATTAATTATCACCATCACCATATCATTCTCATTGTACCTGAAGTACACGTAGGTGCTGTGTTCAGGGGCAAAGTGGATGAGTTTACCAGTATGTATAACCTCTGCCGTTTTGCGCCAGTTGAGCAATTTCTTAAAGAGGTTCTGCATGTTCTTTTCTTCCCCGGACATCCCTTTGCCGGTGAAGGCATTCACCCTGTCCCCGGCCCAGCCTCCCGGAAAGTCCTTGCGTATATATCCATGGTCATCGCCTTCCCTGTGGGTCATAAGTATTTCGGTGCCGTAGAAGATCTGGGGTATGCCCCTTGTTGTTAAGAAGTACACTATGCCGTTCCTGAAGAGGTCACGGTTCATGTCCATTTGCATATAGAACCTCGGCATATCGTGGTTATCGGGAAAGACAAGCAGTTTATAAGGATCGGGATAGAGGAAGTCATTGGCCAGCATCTCGTATATCTTTATCAATCCGCTGTTCCAGCCTTCTTTCTCTGTCAGTCCCTTGCTCACGGCATCCTGGAGGGGGAAATCCATGAGGCTCGGTAATTCACCTTCATAGCCATCCTTATTATCCTGTCCTTTTTGCCAGTATGACACTATTGCCGGGTTCAGGCTCCATTCCTCACCCACTATATTAAAATGGGGATATTCTTTACTGACCCTCCTGTTCCACTCTGCCATCATATGTTTATCGGGATAGGGATAGGTATCCATTCTTATTCCTGCTATGCCGGAATATTCTATCCACCATATGCTGTTCTGAATGAGGTATTCTGCCATAAAAGGATTTTCCTGGTTCAGGTCGGGCATGGCAGGGGCAAACCAGCCATCGGTCATCCCTTCTTTATCTGCCTGTGAGGCATAGGGATCCTGGTTTACCGTCCGCCTGTGGTTTGTACGCACAAATTCGGGGTGACTGAGCCAGTCGTCAGCCGGAAGGTCATCCATCCACCAGTGGCCGGTGCCGCAATGGTTGAAGATCATATCCATGATCACCTTCATGCCTTTTTCCTTTGCTTCCCTGATCATTTCAACATAATCTTCGTTGGTACCGAAACGCCTGTCCACCTTATAAAAGTCAGTGGCTGCATAGCCATGGTACGACCATTCTGGCATATCGTTTTCCAGGACTGGATTAAGCCAGATAGCTGTAAAACCCATTTTTTCGATATAGTCCAGGTGGTCTCTTATTCCTTTTATATCGCCTCCGTGTCTTCCATACCGTTTCCTCCGGTTGAGACCCTCCTTCATCCCTTCGACCTCATCATTGGAAGGGTCGCCGTTAGCGAAGCGGTCGGGCATGATTAGGTACATCACATCCGGGTTGTCAAAACCTTTTCTTTCGGCTGATCCGGCTTCCCTCTCCAGGAGCTCATATCCTTCTTCAAAAGTATTATCCTCATCATCCGTGAATCGTATCTTAAATATGCCCGCTTCTGTTTCCGGTGCCAGGTCAAGATTGATAAAGAGGTAATTATTGTTATTGGTACGGTCAACAGAGACCAGGCTGATCCCGCCATAATCAACACTCACCCTGTAATCTGCTATATCCTCACCATGCACCATCAGCTGAAGGCCGGGATGGTTCATCCCTGTCCACCAGAATGGAGGTTCGATGCGATCGATCGGGGCTTGTGATTTAACAGGTACAGTCATAATGGCAATAGCATAGAGCAGTAATAGTTTTATTTTCATTATCAAAAGGTATAATTAAAAGTCATATAATCCATGCCCTGGAGGATATTTCCCTGGAAGTCAAAGAAGGTATTACAATCAAAAGCGGATCCTGTGCCCCACTGTGTTTTGGCATTGGAGCTTATCCATGCCGGTTCCCAGTAGAATATACCCTTACCGCCGCCATCGATTATTTCCTGGGTGAGTTTCCTGAGGTATTTATACTGTCCTGCTTCCGTTGCAGGATAGTTGGGCACGAGCTTATCAACATCCAATATGTTGGGGTATGAGTCAGCATTTTCCAGTGTCCAGGGGTATGCTGTCTCAAGTACCATAACATCTTTACCATAGGTATTTTTAAGTTCCCGTATATATTCACTCACATCATTCAGTGAAACGGATGACCAGATATAATAATATGACAATCCTATTATATCATATTCAGCCAGCCCTTCCCGGCTCAGTCCGTTAAGCCAGTTATTCACATTTTCAGGCTGTGCGACATGTATCAGGACCTTTGTATCGACAGAACTTTCTGCGGCTGCATCCCTCACTGCATTTATTGCTTTGTTTATAAGGCTGATGAATTGTGCTGTATTGTCCCACCTGTCGCCATGTGGAAGGACGAAGCCGGGGTTTATTTCATTACCCACCTGGACATATTCCGGCATAAGGCCCTGGCCATCGAGCTTCTTCAGGGTCTGGTAAGTATAATTATAGATGCTATCGCCGAGTGTCTCAGGGTCAAGTCCTTCCCATGCTTCCGGTGGCACCTGTTTGCCCGGGTCGGCCCAGTTGTCCGAATAATGAAAATCGAGCAGCACTCTCATCCCCTCTTCTTTGGTTCTCTGTATACCCAGGCGTACATCTTCAAAATCGTGATACATCTTATCACCACCGTAGAGGTCGGCTGTCCAAGCCGGGGTGTGGAAAAGGCGGAAACGCACCGCCCCGGTACCGTATTTGCTGAAGATTTTATAGGGATCGGTCACCTTACCTGAATCGATATAACTACCTCCGTGGTCAAGTATCTCATTAACATAGCTCAGGTCGGCACCCATAAGGAAGGTATCGGGTTTATAAAACACCCGCTGATCTTCGTTTCCTTCAACCTCATTCTTATTACATGAAAGCATTGTAACGGAGGCCAGGACAAGTATAGACAATATTGATCTCATCATAAAGTAAAGATTTTAACACCGGTAAGTTATCAAGTTAATAAAAGAGGATAAAAAAAGGTTGTGAAGAAAGAATTTTTTTCTCTCAACACAACCATTTTCTGAATCCAAAATCCTAATTTTTAACTACCGTATAAGTGTAAATCGCCTGGCTCAGATCGAGCGTAATGGTGTAGTTACCTGCTTCAGGTATAGGAATATTAGATCCTCCCGGTTCTAGAATGCCATCCGGCTCATCATCACCAAAGTTGAGAGCCCAGTCATCGTTAGCACGGAACTTGAAATCCCCTGCCTGGAGGTCGAGGGTAACTTCAAGAACGTCATCAGTGTCATTATAGGTCATATCCACATCCACGCTCCAATCGTAAGGAGGCACGGCACCGCCGATAATACCCCACTCGGTGCGCAATATTGAATATGTTGCCGCATCCAGGTCTGCCTTTATCCTGTGCAGTCCGGGGTCAGTGTTTATCATAATATTATTCCCGCCCCATGCTCCTATCTGCAGTGTGCCGGAGGTACCTGACGGATCGGGATCACCTATTGTATTATCCTCTTCCCATGCGGGCACTTTAAGTAATTTAAAGTAACTGGGATTGGAATATGTATAGATATATCCCTCATACTTTTCGTTAAAGTTTGCCGACCATATCACCGATGATGAATCACCGGCGTTCCAGCTATTATGATCACCGGGAACGAAGAGTCTCGGGTATATAATGACTTTCTCGAAGGGAGTGAGGGTAAAGCTGATCACATTTGAATAGACGGTGTCTATCTCTTCATGCAATACAGCCATTAACCTTGCTTCCAGGTCCACCGGCTGCTCGGGGGTGGCACCCATTGCCATCAGTGTCCCGTTCAGGTCTCCCACCGTGAAGGCCAGTCGTTGGCCGTTGGTATTACCAAGCTTCATATATTCAGCAAAATTATTCCCTGCAAAGTCCATCTGTAAGAAATATGTTGCTGCAGCGTTAAAACCATAGTCAGCCTTGTTCCATGTAAAGGCCACTATATCGTCTTCATTTTCTTCAAGGAGGACTTCACTGTCGCCTGCCAGAGCACTTCTCAATACCGGTCCGGTGAGTGTATCCGACAGGAAGGGTCCTTCCTTGTCTTTCTCGCAAGACTGGAAAAATATCAATCCCAGTATTGCCATTAATATGATAGTTACTTTCTTCATAGCTATTAATTTTCTAGTTTTCACCATATCCGGGGTTTTGCTCCAGGTTTGGATTCGCTCCGCGGTCGGCATCGGGTATCGGGAAAAGTTTATATTTCGGATCTGTTGGTATCCCATCTTTTGCCGCTCCCTTAAACTGCCAGAGATAATCTCCGCCGGTGAATAAACCGAAGCGTATAAGGTCGGTCCGGCGGTGGCCTTCAAAGTGGAATTCCCTGCCTCTCTCGTCCAGTATCCAGTCGAGTGTAAGCTGTCCGGCTGAAATTTCCCCTGCAGGGCCTTCATAAGCCCTGTTACGTACCAGGTTAACATAGGTAAGGGCATCGTTGGCATTTGAGTTAGTGGCCCCGCGCAGGTGTGCCTCTGCATACATGAGGTATACGTCTGCCAGCCTGAGAAATGGAATGTCAGTATCGGCGTGTGTAGGGTGGGAGCCTGCCACACCTTCGGAGGTTAGGTTCGTCCATTTTGTCAGGCGATATCCTTCGGATGGTTCAAACTGGTCTTCAATATCCAGTGTCTGACCATCGGTCCAGATCATAGCCCTCTTATCTGTTGCTCCTGTTATGTCGGGGAAGACAGCAACAAATTCCCTTATTGTCCTGAGTCCGTTCCATGCTTCGCTTGTTCCCCAATCGGCAGGCGTCATTGTGCCGCCTACGGTGGCGCAAACCAGGAAGGTGCTGCCACCCCATGTCTTGATGGACTGGCCATCCTGGGGTATTGCAAAGATTACACCACTGGCAGTATGGTTATCGGCCATGAACAACTCCGGATATGAATCGTGGAGTGTAAAGCCTGCATTGATAACATTCTGGCAATTGGTGATCACCCCGTCGTAGTTTGGTGTACCTGTATATACTTCTGCATTAAGGTAGAGTTTAGCAAGGAGGATCCATGCCGCTGCCTGGTCAAAACGACCGTAGTCATTTGTCATGGGCGGCGGAAGGTCATCAACCAGGTCGAGCAGTTCAGCTTCGACATAGTCATAGAGGTCAGCCCTGCTGATTTGTTCGGGCAGGAATGAACCCACCTCGTCTTCTTCAGTTACGAAGGGCACGTTGCCAAACATATCGAGGGCGTGGTAGTATGTAAGGGCTCGCATCATACGTGCTTCGGCCCTGTAGCCCCTTATCGTTTCCTTTTCAGCATCGGAGAATCCCCTTTCATCCAGCTTGCTCTCAGCTGACTCCCTGATAAATTCATTACATAAGGATATCTGGTAAAATACCCTTGAGTACATATTTGTTATAAACTCGTTTGAAGGCGACCAGTCCATTTCCTGGTAATCCCTGAGGTTACCGTCGTTCCATGACAGTATAGCCTCATCGGTAGGCAGTTCCTGTGCGTAAAAATATGCCCTGTGGTACTGTCCGAATCCCTCATCCAGTCCGCTCAGGTCATTCATGCCATGCGGCCCTTGCTGCCCGCTCAGGGCCAGGCCGGCATATACTTTAGCCAGTACTAATTTGTAGTTAGCTGCATCCTGATATACTGTTGCAGATGTTATAACGTCGTCATCAAGAGGTATTGTATCAAGGTCATTAATACAGGATGTCAGCGACATAATAATGCTTACAACTGCAACAACTGATATTTTGATATATTTATTCATTTCCTTATTCTTTTAACATTAATAAGTCAGACTAACACCAAAGAGGAAGATCCTCGGGCGCGGGTATAGATTATTGTCAATACCGCTTGCCACTTCCGGGTCAAGTCCCCTGTATTTAGTTATCAGCAGGAGATTTTCTGCTGATGTATAGAGCCTGAGATTAAGTTTACCTGCCAGCAGGTTATCAAAGTTGTAACCCAATGATGCATTGTCGATCTTCAGGTAAGAGCCGTTCTCAATGTAGTAGTCAGAGAAATATTTTGGGTTCTCAAATTGCGTTTCCAGGAGGTTCCTGTTGGCATTACCCAGGCATCCTGAAAGGTAGATGCTGGCATATGAGCCGGAATTTGAGAAAGTATTATTGTAGACATAATTCCCAAGGGCCACTCTCCCATTAAATGAAAAATCGAAGTTTTTGTACCTTACCATTGAGTTGAAGCCCATGAAAATATTGGGGTCAGGATCTTTGTACCTGTACCTGTCTTCAACGGTTATTGCTCCGTCACCGTTCCTGTCGACATACAATCCTTCGATGGGTTCTCCATCCTGGTTATAGACCTGTTCCCATACGTAGAACGAGTAGTGGGGATGGCCCACGCTGTGTATCTGGATTGTATTGCCCACAGCACCCGAGATACCTCCAATCATTACACCTTCATAATCGGGATCGTCAACCTGGGTCAGCCTGGTTATCTTGTTCTCGTTATAGGTAAGGTTAAAGCCGGCATCCCATGAGAAATCGGGTTTTGATATGATTATACCATTGATAGTGAATTCAATACCCCTGTTTTCCATGTTACCGACGTTGGTGAGTATCTGGTTCGTGAGGTTGGTGCCTGCGGGTACGGGTATAACATTGATAAGGTCTCTTGTAAACCTGTAATAGGCATCAATTGCACCTGTAATCCTGTTATTCAGAAAACCGAAATCGAGACCGACATTATAAGTATCCGTTTCCTCCCATTTCAGGTTTACATCATAGCCCTCCGGTCTCAGAGTGGTGATGAAAGTATTGCCGAAGAGGTACCTTGCATTGTCTTCACTGTATGTATATCTTGCCTGGTAAGGATAGTCATTAGCTGAAATATCCTGCTGGCCTGTAACGCCGTATCCCAGTCTTAACTTAAGATCTGATACCGGGCTGCCCGACATAAACTCTTCTTCTGCAATATTCCATGCCAGTGCCACCGAGGGGAATAATTCCCAGCGTGTTTCAGGTGAGAATTTCGATGAGCCGTCCTGGCGTAGTGTAACAGTTACAAGGTAACGGTCCATGAAGACGTAGTTAAGACGTCCGAAGAAGGACACCAGGTAACTTTCTGTTTTATAGTCAGTGTCCTGGTTCAAAACCGTTTCATTGAAATTGGTGGAGTAATAAGTCCCTTCCCTGTAGAAATGCTGCCATGAATAACCACCCACGGCGTTTATACGGCTGCTTATCTGCGGCAGTTCCTTATTATAGGTGAAGTAGAAGTCCAGCAGGGAGTTTTGTTTCCCCTGGGTGTAAGTGGATTTTTCACCCCCGCCGTTTACGGGATCATAACCCCATGGGGCTTCCTGCGGTACAATTATGTCGCCGTTACTGCTTGATCCGTCATGTCCGACATTAAGCCTGGCACTAAGCTCAGGAAGGAAATGCATCTTATATTCCACCTGGACGTTACCGATAATCCTGTTAACTGTTGAAACATCATCCCTCATCATGAGTTGAGCCATCGGGTTGGTTGTAGCCGTGAAGAAGGGTGATCCATCAGGATTGGTCCATGTAAAATAACCCCCGTAGGGACTGTCTTCATCGTACACGGGGTGTGTCGGGTCCATTGATACAGCACCTCCTATTGCACCCCTGTTGGCAAAAGTATTGTCAACATTCATCCCTTTAACATTAAGATCGACCGTGAGATGATCATCCAGGAATGAGGGGTTTAAGTTCAGGGAGCCGGTTGCCCTTTTCAGGTTGTCCGTTTTAAGAATACCGTCCATATCCGAGTAACTCAATGATACACGGTAAGGAAGGTTTTTATAGGCACCCGAAAAGTTAAGGTTATGGTCGTGGCTCACCGAGGTACGGTATATTTCGTCCTGCCAGTCGGTGCTAGCCGTTCCCAAAAGGTCGGTTACATTACTGTTACCTGCATACTTATCAAGCACCAGTTCACGATATTCATCAGCGCCAAAAACGTCCACCTGGTTGAATCGTGAGCTTACTGACACGCTACCGTTGTAATTAATTTCCATTGGCTGGCCGGCTCTGCCCTTCTTGGTTTCAATAATGATAACACCATTGGAAGCTCTCAAACCGTATATAGCGGTTGCTGAAGCATCCTTAAGCACTGTAAACGTTTCAATATCGGAAGGGTGAATAGTGTTGAGCGGGTTTCTCATACCTGATATGCCTTCATTGTCAAGAGGCACGCCGTCAATCACTATAAGCGGGTCATTGCTGGCAGACAGTGACGAACCACCCCTGATCCTGATCCGTGCTCCTTCACCGGGAGCACCACCACCATCGGTGATCTGCACGCCTGCAATCTTACCAACAACAAGCTGCTGCGGGGAAGTTATCTGTCCCCTGTTAAAATCTTCAGCTTTGACAGCTGAAACAGAGCCTGTTGCGTCTTTTTTGGGGGTTGTACCATATCCTATAGTAACAACCTCCGCTATCTGCATCACGTCGTATTCAAGTTCGACATTTATAGTAGTACGGTTATTAACAGGAACTTCCTGTTCAATATAACCGATAAAGGAGAACACCAGAGTGGCATCAGGACTTACCTCGATGCTGTATTCTCCGTCAGCATTGGTGGTTGTACCCCTTGTTGTACCTTTGACGAGTACATTAACTCCGGGCAAGCTGATCCCCTCCAATGCGTCAGTAACCGTTCCGGTAACAGTTATCTGTTGACCGAAGAGGATACTGCTCATCATAATACCGGCGACGAAAAGCATCAATCGCCGAATCAATAATCTGTTCATGGATTTTTGTTTATTAACGGGTTACACATTTTTCTAGGTTAATATATAGTATTAATTAGTTCCAGGTAAAATATATTCAGACTCCAGAGGTATACAATAATAATATGAAATATATAAAATTTTTCTGTTTTTTAAAGACCAACAGGTAAATTTCGTAAGTTTATTATTTCTATCCAATTCTTTACCAGTATTTTACTGCAATCGTTTCCGCAAACGTTTGAAATCACCAGTTAATCCAATAACTGATTGATTCGAAATAGAAAAAAAATAATTAATTTTACCTGAACGGTCTTATTTAGACAGATTATGCATAAAGAAAATGTAACATTAAAAGATATTGCCAGGGAGCTGGAGATATCGCCTTCCACGGTATCCAGAGCCTTGAAAGATCACCCTGATATAAGTCCTGAGACTAAAAAACTGGTGAATAAGCTTGCCGATAAATGGAATTACAGGCCCAATCCCATTGCACTGAGTCTTAAAGGAGGTGAAAGCCGTACGGTGGGTGTTGTTGTTCCCGAAATAGTTCATTATTTCTTTTCATCGGTTATCAGCGGGATAGAGGATTATGCCAATGAGCATGGTTACAATGTTATGATATGCCAGTCAAACGAGGATTACGAAAAAGAGGTTAACAGCATACAGACCCTTGTCAACAGCCGTGTTGACGGAATACTCATATCCATTGCCAAGCTAAGCCGCAACATGGAACATCTTCACCAGTTAAAGAACAGGAACGTGCCCATTGTCTTTTTTGACAGGGTAGCCGCCGGGGTGGAGAGCGACAGTGTTGTCGTGGATGATGCCGAGGGAGCTTATATGGCAACCAAGCATTTGATCCTTGAGGGAAGGAAGAGGATAGTCCACCTGTCGGGTCCACCCAACCTGCTTATTTCCAAAGACAGGATTGACGGGTATATACGGGCATTGAATGAATTCCAGTGCAATGTTGCCGAAGAAAACATAGTGAAGTGCGACCAGGTGCAGGAAGCCGAGTGGATAGTGCCCAGCCTGATGAAAAGGACACCTCCGCCCGATGCTTTCTTCTGTGTAAACGACTTTACGGCAGCCCAGACCCTGAACATAGTAAAGAAGCTTGGTTACAGGGTTCCCGGGGATATTGCCATTGTTGGATTCACCAATGGCCAGCTATCGAGTCTCACCGACCCGGGTTTGACCACTGTTGACCAGCACGGTTATGAAATGGGACGTGAAGCAGCCCACCTCCTCCTGGACAGGATAAAGGACAGGGGTCTGCCCTACCGGAAGAGGGTGATAAGGACGGACCTGGTGGTGAGGGGGAGCAGCGTGGCAGAAGTATGAAGGTTTATTTTCAAGGCAAAGGCCAGATCCGAGGGTATTTTTTTGGCAGGTATGGCGATAATGTATTCATCACCTGATCTGCGCCATTTAAGTCTACCTTTTGTTCCCAGCATTTCGATAAGGGAACCCCGTGGTATTTCTATGCCGCCGATGTGTATTTCTTCAGGCATCTGTTCACCTTCGTCCAGGAGGTAAATGGCATATACAGTATCATCACCTTTTGATGTGTAACATATCTTATTTTCTTTATAAGGCTCTATTGCCCGTGTTTCATAGATAGCCTCTGAATTAATATCCATCCACCCTCCTATCTCTTCCAGCAGGTCATAAGCCTCAGGATGCCATCTCCCATCGGGACCGGGGGCAATATTGAGAAGCAGGTTGCCTCCTTTGGCAACTATATCAACCAGCATGTGAACAGCCTTCATTCCGCTCATATATTTTGCATTGGGTGTCCACGACCATCCTCCCCCGGATATTATACATGACTCCCAAGGGTATGGAAGAGCCTCGCCGGGAACCGTGTTTTCAGGGGTTAGGTAATTCTGGTTTTTGCCATACACAGCCCTGTCAACGACGATGAGGCCTGGCTGTTTCAGCCTGGCTTTGCTAACCAGCTCATCCATTCGTATATCCTGGTTTTGTATCCTCTTTGGTTTGTCTATATTCATCGTTTCATATGCCTGTCTCACTTCATCGGGGCTGCGTTTTTTCACCCAGCCGCCGTCAAGCCAGAGGATGTCCACCCTGCCGTAATGGCTCATGAGTTCCATTATCTGATTATGTGTGTACTCTACAAATTTCTCCCATCGCCCAGGGTGGAGATTTACACTGTAGTTAACATTCCTGTCGGGTGTGGCAAAGTAGGGCCACCAGTAATACTCACTGTGCCAGTCGGGCTTCGAGAAATAGGCACCGGCCCACATCCCCTCAGCCCTGAAGGCATCGAATATTTCCTTTGTAACATTGGCACGTGGATGTGAATGAAAGGGTGTTTTGCTATCGGTTATTTTATAGTCGGTATAGTCGGTATCGAACATACAGAAGCCGTCATGGTGCTTGGTGGTAAAGACCACGTACCTCATACCTGCATTCCCTGCTGCCTCTGCCCATTTGGCGGGATCAAAATTGACAGGATTAAAGGTGGTCTGCAGGTTTTCATATTCCTCTTTGTATTCATTGTAATCATCCTTATCCCTCTTGCACCATCCTTCATCTTCCGAGCATATCGACCACGACTCCACCACTCCCCACTGGCTGTATGGGCCCCAGTGCATCAGGAGTCCGAATTTCAGATCCTGCCAACGCTCCAGTTTTTCGAGAACAAGTGGGTCGGTTTCGGGGACATACCTGCCGGGATGATGCTGCGACAACACGGTTGCCGATATCAGCAGGCAGAACAAAACAATGATAAGTGCTTTCATAATGGTGATCATAGAATTTAACAGGTCTAAGATAAAAGAAAATTGGCTTTCATAAGTTTTCGTCTCTTGTCTTCAATAGAATCTTTTTCGTACATTTACATATTAACTTAAAAAACCGGCATATGATCAAAGAAAGACTCATAGGATACATCGAAGACAGCATAAGGAAAAACTGGACTATCGAAGCACTCTCAAATTACAAGGAAGACGGCTACACCTATAAAGAAATAGCCGAGAAGATGATAAAGTTACACCTGATCTTCGAAAAAGCAGGTCTCGGGAAGGGGGACAAAGTATCCCTTATCGGCAAAAACTCGGCTAACTGGTGTGTTGTATACCTGGCAACAGTCACCTACGGCGCTGTAATAGTGCCTATACTACCGGATTTTAAAAAGGATGACCTGTTAAACATAATCAATCATTCCGATTCCAAGTTCCTTTTGATTGATAAACATATAATGGACAAGCTTGAATATGAAAAAATGCCTGCGGTGAGCAATGTAATGTATACCGAGGATTTCAGTTATGCCTACGGCAGGGACAAAGAAGTTAAAAAGCTGGTTGGAGACATCGATAAGGTTTTTAACGAAAAATACCCTGAGCTTACCCCGGACATGATCAAATTTTCAGATATTGACAATGAAGAGATTGCCGTTATATCCTATACTTCGGGCACAACAGGCTTTTCGAAAGGAGTTATGGTACCTCATCGCAGCCTGGCCGCCAATATCAGGTTTGCACAGAACAATATGCCGCTTGAGCCGGGTGATAATATTGTCAGCTTTCTGCCCCTGGCACACACTTACGGTTGTGCCTTTGAGTTTCTTTTTCCCTTCACTTACGGCTGCCATATCACCATACTTACAAAGACCCCATCACCACAGATAATAATCCAGGCCTTCAAAGAAATAAGGCCCCGGCTTATCCTGTCGGTTCCGCTCGTTATAGAAAAGGTGTACAAGAAAAAGCTTTTACCGGTATTAAATAAGCCTGTGATGAAAATCCTGCTTGCCATACCGGGCGTAAACAAGCTTTTATTGAAAAAGATAAAAAAGTCCTTATATGAATCCTTTGGAGGTAATTTCCACGAGATGGTGATCGGGGGAGCAGCTTTTAATGCCGATGTTGAAAAATTCTTCAGGAAGATAGGTTTCCCCTTCACCGTAGGATACGGAATGACGGAATGCGGTCCGCTTATCAGCTATGCATCATGGGATACCACAAAGCTGGGGGCCTCCGGCAGGCCCGTGGATACCCTGGAGGTTACCATTGATTCAGAAAACCCCCAGAAGGAAGTGGGCGAGATAATACTACGGGGTGATAACGTAATGCTGGGATATTACAAAAACGAAAAAGCGACAAAAGAAGTTATCGATGAAAATGGATGGATGCATACCGGGGACCTTGGCATAATAGATGAAGAAGGTAATATCTTTATTAAAGGACGCAGTAAGAGCCTTCTCCTGGGACCCTCCGGAAAAAATATTTATCCTGAAGAGATTGAGTCACTGATCAATAACCAGTACCTCGTTGGAGAGTCCGTTGTCATCATGGAAGATAATAAACTGGTGGCACTTGTTTATCCCGATTTTGAACAGATGGAGAAGGATGGAATCAGTAAGGACCAGCTGGAGGAGATGTATGAGAAGATAAGGAAGGAATTAAATGAAAGGCTGCCCGAGCATATGAATCTCACCAGGTTCAAGATTTCCGAGGAGGAGTTTGCCAAAACCCCCAAGAGGAGCATTAAACGCTTCCTGTACACCGAGTAATAAATAGTGACCGTCACATGAGCAAACTGCACAGGTACCTGATTGTTGTGGCAGGGGGCAGGGGATTGAGAATGGGTGCCAAAGGGCCCAAACAATTCCTTTTGCTTGCCGGTCAACCAATGATCTTTCACACCCTTAACAGGTTTCTTCAATATGATCCCGATATTGAACCTGTAATAGTATTGCCCCCGGGTAGTGAAGGGACATGGAAAGAACTCTGTAAGGAATACAATTTCAGTCACCGCCATAATATAATAAAAGGAGGAAGCGAGAGATATGATTCTGTCAAAAACGGACTTTCACTGGTCAGGCAGAAATCACTGGTGGCGGTGCATGATGCTGTAAGGCCCCTTGTGTCACGTGAAACAATAGACCGCTGCTTCACCGTGGCGGCTAAAAAGGGTAATGCCGTGCCCTTTGTCAGTCCTTCAGAATCGGTGCGGGAAATAATTGATGATAAGCGGAACAGGCCCCTTGTACGTGAGAGGGTGGCCCTGATACAGACACCCCAGGTTTTCAGATCTGATATCATCCTGACAGCCTACGCCAGGGTATACAAGCCCTCTTTCACCGATGACGCCTCCGTTGTTGAAGCCGCCGGGAATAAGATAGAGCTGGTGGAAGGGAACCGGGAAAACATAAAGATAACGACAAGGGAAGAGATGGATATTGCCAAGGGGATTTTAAGTATTAATTACGAGAGGCGATAGGCGATAGGCGAGATGCGAAATGCGAACCGAGCAGCGGGAGTTTCCCGAGTACTCGGGAAGCGAGTGCTGCGAGCTCGCGAGTGGATAGTGATTGTGGCCAGTGGGAACGAGCAAAGGCGAGACGGAGTGAAACGGAGTCCCTGACCGACCGCATCGAAGATCCAGACCGAAGCGTCTGGAGGGAGTCCGCCTTCGTCCTACGGATTACGGCGGACGAAGCGTCAGGGATACGAAAAAAATTACGAAATATGAATTAATTGATTTATATTTGATTTTATTCTCGCTGTATAAAATGTCAGAAGCATTATTAAATAGAACAAAGAAATTTTGTTTAGATGTCATTTTTCTTGCTAAAAAATTGCCTAAGACTTTTCTTGGGAACTATATCAGGGCACAGATTACAAGATCAGGATGCTCTGTGGCTTCAAATCATCGGGCTGCAAGGTTGGCGCAGAGTAAAGCTGGATTTGTAGCCAAAATAAGCATCGTTATTGAGGAAGCTGATGAATGTTCATTCTGGTGTGAAATTATAGAGTACGAAAAGCTCCTAAATGATCCACTATTGGATAAGGTTTATAAAGAAGCTGATGAGCTGACTTCAATTTTTGTAGCTACCAGAAAAACCATCGAAAAAAATAATAAATAATCTTCATCCTTATTTTTTATTTCGCATCTCGCATCTCGCATCTCGCAATTAATTTTAGTTTCCCGGTCCAAGCCCTGCCACTATCATTCCATAAGAGTCCGTATTCATCGATTCTGCATCCTGAATATGCGCTTATTTTTTTATCTTGCAAGATCATTTCAAATAAATAAAACTTACGGATCATGAAAAAAACCATACTTCCTCTTATTCTTGCTCTTTCCTTAATAATGAATTCCTGCGCTGAATTAATGACTGCCTTACAGACGGCTACAGGGGATACTCCTCTTACCGAAGCCGAGGTTAGAGAAGGGCTGAAGGAGGCCCTGATAAGAGGAGCCAGGATATCGGCTGAGAAACTGGCCGCTCAAAACGGTTATTACGGCGATGAATTAATAAAGATTTACCTTCCCCAGGAGGCATCGGTAATAATTGATAATATCTCAAAAATACCGGGTGGTCAGCAACTCGTGGATGATGTGATTCTGCGTATTAACAGGGCTGCCGAAGATGCTGCAAAAGAAGCGGCACCCATCTTTATAAGCAGCATACGGCAGATGACGGTAAGGGATGCCTTCAGTATATTGAATGGTGAAGATGATGAGGCCACCCAATATTTGATAAGGACAACCTACGATGAGCTGTTCAACCTCTACAGTCCCAAAATACAGAGGTCGGTTGATAAGGACATAGTGGTAAATATGTCGACCCAGGATTCCTGGGATGCCCTGACCGGACAGTGGAACAAGTTTGCCTCATCACTCGCGGGAAGACTTGCCGGGGTTCATACGGTAGAGACAAACCTGGGCGATTACCTTACCGGGGAAGCACTGGATGGGATGTTTGTAAAAGTGGCGGAGGAAGAGCTGAGGATAAGGGAAGATGTAAGTGCCAGGGTGACACCTATTCTTCAGAAAGTATTCGGTAGTCTCGACGACAAAGAATAAAATGCAATTGCCGGATGGCTGAAGCCGCAAAGGGAAAGACAATAATCAGCTATAAAGATCTGGATGTTAAGCTCACCAATCGTGCTGATGAACATATACTGGCCCTGTTAAAACGCACAGTCCTGGGTACCAGGGGAGGCATGAGGCACCAGCTCATGCACATAAAAGAAAAGATATCAGCTTACAGGGACAATATCCGGTTTGTTTCCCTTTATAAAAAGGACAGGCTCACCGGAACGATCGGTTTCTGTTACCGTAAGATAATGACCGCAGGCAAATATTTCCACAGCTCTTATCTCAGATACTTCGCTTTCATGCCTCTTTTCCAGGCTGCCCTGGATTCCAGGGGTTCTAGCCCGGGCAAGCGACTGGCCGGCAAGGAGGAAAGATGGAAAGAAAGGGTGTTTGCTTTTATCCGTAAACCGCAGATGCTGGATTACCCGGGCTATGAGAAGGGTGAAAAACACGTGGTTTATGCTTACGTGGAAAGCAAAAATGAAAGATCAAAAAACATTATTCGCCAGGTGGGCTTTGAACATATCAGAACTTTCTCTACCGTGGCCTTCAGCCGTTTCAATCCCAGCCAATCAGACGAAGTGGTCAAGCTCCGGGCAAGCGAAGTAAAGAAAATGAAATCACTTCTTGAAAAATTCTACGCCGGGCATTCCTTTTTTTCAGATGAGTTCAGCTTCTATGATAATAGATTTTATGTCATAAAAGAAGACGATGAAATTGTTGCAGGCTTATCTGTTATACCTTCGTCATTCAGGATCGTGGACATTCCCGGTGCCTGGGGCTGGATGTTTATGAAAATATTGCCGTTTATACCCTTTTTTAGAAAAGTTTTTCAGCCTGAAGAACTCCGTTTTTTGGTCTTTGAATCTATCTTCTTTAAAGAGGGAAGGGAAAAATGCCTGGAGAGACTTATGGAATCAGCATGTGCCATTGAAGGTTATAAGCTGGCCCTGCTATGGCTCGATGACCGGAGTGACTTATATGAGGCGGTCAGTACGCGAATAAAGCTGGGAGCATTGAACAAAATCCTCGATGCCCAGGCCGCTATGGTTTTTGCCAGTTTCATTAATTTCTCAGCGGAAGAAAAGAAGCCATTCTTTAAACAGCCGGCGTATATTTCGGGCTTTGATTTTACATGATTTCCGGGCAATAAAAATTAAGGCTGAGGCTGAGGCTAAGGCTAAGGTTCCCTCCTCCGCTGAAGCTTCGGAGGGCAGAGAGAAGGCTGAGGCTGAGGCTAAGGCTAAGGTTCCCTCCTCCGCTGAAGCTTCGGAGGGTAGAGAGAAGGCTGAGGCTAAGGCTAAGGCTAAGGCTAGGAATATCTTCGATGATTTATTTAGATGATTTATAATGAATTTTAATTTTTTGCTTATTTTTATATAACGATCGGTAATAGTATTCGCTGCATTTATTCATTAGATAAACTATTCACAGAAATTAAAATGGCATATAAAGATTTTACTGAGATGCCTGTTTGGAAGAAAGCATTTTATCTTCTTTTATTAGTATACAGGTTAACCAAAAAATACCCTGCTGAGGAGAAATTCTTTTTGGTATCAGATATGCGTAGAGCTGCTCATTCGGTTACTAATAATACCGCAGAAGGTTTTGGCAGATATGAATCATTTGATAAAACCAGGTTTTATAAAATAGCTAGGGGTAGCTGTTACGAGCTTATTAATCAAAGTCTTGCCTCGAGAGCACTAGATTATATTACAAGTCATGAAAAGGATGAACTGGTAAATGGATACCGTGATGTTATTTCCGAATTAGATTCCATGATAAAAACCATCGAAACCACAAAAAAAGAAATACACCGGTACTGATTTAAATTTATAATAGCTCAATTCTCTCCTTAGCCTTAGCCTCAGCCTTAGCCTTCTTATTCCTTGAATATCCGGAATAATCTTGCTAATATTACACCATCCTGAGAACCTTGCCTTAACTATTTAATAAACTTCAAATGAAACACATAAGCCTCTCGCTGATCTTATTCCTCCTACTGGCTGCCTGCAGCAAAAATATTAAGCATGAAGGCGGGCCTCATGACCTCGTGTTTGATGACCTGGTCTCTTCATGGGATGAGGCAGCAAACTCTTTGAAAATATTATATTTAGAGCAAAAGAAGAATAACACGTAAAATTGATAATATGAAAGAAAAAGTTACCTACCTCCTGCTTGTAATATTAATTACTATCTGCAGCCTGCCCCTCCAGGCCCAGGAGGGCAAAAAAGAAAAAGCTGAGAGAATGCAATGGTTCGAAGAAGCAAAACTGGGTATTTTCATTCACTGGGGCATCTATGCCGTAAAAGGCATTGATGAGTCATGGTCGTTTTATAACGGTTATATCTCTTACGATGACTATATGAAGCAACTGGAGGGCTTCACTGCAGATAATTATAATGCTGCGAAGTGGGCTTCCCTGATAAAGGAAAGCGGTGCCCGCTACGCGGTGCTGACCAGCAAGCACCATGATGGTGTGGCTTTGTGGGACTCAAGGTATAGTGACCTCAACGTGGTGGACCAAACACCGGCAGGAAGAGACCTTATAGAGCCCTTTGTAAAGGAACTCCGGAAGAAAAAACTGGAAGTGGGACTTTACTATTCATTGCTCGACTGGTCGCATCCCGATTATCCTAATTTCACCCGTGAAAAGAAAAGGTACACGGACGACCCCGAGAGACATGCTGCATTTACCGAGTTTAACCACGGCCAGATAGTTGAGTTAAGTAAGAAGTATAAACCTGATCTTTTCTGGTTTGATGGCGACTGGGAGCAGAGTGCCGAATGGTGGAAGGCAAAGGAAATAAGAGATATGGTGCTGGATTATAAAAGTGATGCTATTATTAACAGTAGACTCCAGGGATACGGAGATTATGACACACCGGAACAGGGATTGCCCGTGAAAGCACCGGATAGTGAATACTGGGAACTATGCATGACCATGAATGACTCATGGGGCTACCAGCATAATGACAATAACTATAAAAGTAGCTCCCAGATAATAAGGATATTTGCCGAATGCCTGTCAATGGGTGGCAACCTCCTGCTTGACATAGGCCCCATGGCTGATGGCACCATACCTGGGGAGCAGGTAAATATACTGGAAGAAATGGGGAGGTGGACATCCAAGCACAGCGAAGCAATTTACGGGACAAAGGCCGGCTTGCCCCCGGGGTGTTTCTATGGTCCATCCACCCTTTCGCCCGACAGTACAAAATTGTACCTTTTCATGGATGGCAGGCACGTTGACGGTCAGCTGATGCTGGAAGGAGTGAAAAACAAGATAAACAGGATATACGTGGTGGGGAACGGCACCAGGCTCGAGCATAAAGAATACCTCAGGCCTTACTGGAGCAATCATGCAGGTTTGATATTTATTGATGTGCCTGACGAAGTGGTGGACGATAAGATGACGGTGATCTGCCTTATTCTGAATGGGAAAATTGACCTGGGATATTAATAAGGCTAAGGCTGAGGCTAAGGAGGGCATCCGGGTGATTGCAATATGCTTATTGCTATTTTTGGGGATATTAAACATATTCAGGGGTAATAGGGTTGAAAAAGTTGAATAAAGTTGAGAAGAATAAGTTTAAAACGAGAAGGTTTAAGTGATTTATATTGGACTTAAGAAATAAACTTTTAGACTATTTATCTTTAGACTGCCGACTGGACCGGCGAGGTTCTAAATCCTTGAATGCAAACCAGAAAATTGAAACCCTCCTCTATTCCTTAGCCTTAGCCTTAGCCTTAGCCTCAGCCTTATTTCCTAACTATCCCGTAAAACAATATATCAATAATGGCATCAAGGCGGGCATCAATGCCATAGTTTCTTTTCTCCCAAAAAAGCGGCAGTTCCAGTCCTTTCAGGGCTGTTTGTACTGCCAGTGCCGCAAGCCCGGTGTTTTCAAGGTTGAAATGACCCGAACGTACCCCCATCCACAAGACATAACGTATCAGGGCTATCTCCATCAGATCATATTTCTCCCGTTGTTTTTCTATGAAATTAAAATGATCAAGATCCCTGTTGAATATCGCATTGTAATAATTGGATAATTTTTCGAACGACTTCATTCTTACCTTAACATACCTTCTTAATCTCAGCTCAGGATCATCAGTGCTTTTTATGGCTGCAGATAGCTCATTCCTAAGCACTTGTGCTTCGTGGTCAACTACCGCTTCAAAAATTTCTTCCTTACTTTTAAAATAGTAATATATCGAACTTTTACCCTTGTTCAATGCCCTGGCAATCTCCTCCATGGTCGTTTTCTTAAAGCCGTAGCGACTGAATATCTTACTGGCACTCAGTACTATCTTTTCTCTAAATTTTTCTTTGTCAACCATTTGCTGAAAAATTCAGTTACAGGTGCAAGTTATTCATATTATTCATTAAAAGAAATTGTTTGATGAATTTTTTAGAATTAATCGGTCGAATATTCGAATAATAGCAGGGAGCAGGGAGCAGGGAGAATGCAATAATCTGTAATAATTCATATATTTATTTAAAAATTATTAGTTTATAACTCGTTGCATTAAAACTGGAAGAACATGAAAAATTTTCGATTTGAAGATTTAAAGATTTGGCATGATGCCATTAATCTCGGAGACAGGCTATTTGATATTGCAGAAATAGCTGATAGCAAAAAGCTCTATAAATTTGCGGAGCAATTAAGAAGCTCAGGTTTATCAATTTCAAATAATATAGCAGAAGGAGCCGGGTCTTTTTCAAAAAAGGAATTCAGTCAATTCCTTAATATTGCCAGAAGATCAGTTTTTGAGTGTGCAAATATGATTATAATATTCCACAGAAGATTAATAATTGATGATTTAGTTAAAACCGAAATTATAAGTGATCTGGCTTACTTAAGCAAAAGAATTACATCTTTCAGGAACTCACTTATATAACATAAGCTTCTTCGGACCCTTAGTGAGGCTTCCAAACTATTTACTAGCAGAGTGAAGTAGGTAATTTAACTTTATTCCCTGCTCCCTGCTCCCTGCTCCCTGCTCAACCTGCCTTAATCCTGTGTCTTCTCAAGCTTATTATGAGGCCCACAACTCCCAGCAGTATGAAAGGCAGGCTTAACCACTGGCCCATGTTAAGGGCCATGCCTGATTCAAAAGCAACCTGGTCTTCCTTCACGAATTCAACAAAAAGCCGGAATGTGAAAACCAGTATCAGGAAGAGGCTGAAAGGCACGCCACTGATAAATTCCCCTTTTTTCCTCCAGTATATCCTGTAAAGAACTATGAAGGTGATCAAGTATGCAAGCGCTTCATATATCTGGGTGGGATGCTTTGGAACCGTTTCCCCGGCGCGCAGGAATACAAAGCCCCATGGCAATGTTGTTTCAACACCATATATCTCGGAATTCATAAGGTTGCCAAGGCGTATCAGGGCCCCGCCGAGGGCAACTACAATCACTATCCGGTCGAGTATCCATATATAAGGTTTCTTCTCCTTCCTTACAAAAAGCCATAGAACAAAGAGGATACCAATGGCTGCTCCATGGCTGGCCAGTCCACCCCTCCATACTTTAAGTATCTCAAGAGGGTTACTCAGGTAATAAGATGGTTCGTAAAAAAGGCAATGACCGAGGCGGGCACCTACTATGGTACCAATAGCTACATATATGGTTAACCTGTCAAGCACTTCATCCCTTAATCCTTCATTCCTGAAGATCTTCTTGAAAATAAGGTAGCCTAAAAGAAAGCCCAGGGCAAATAGAACACCGTACCACCTGGGTGCAAAATTTCCGATCCTGAATATTTCGGGATTAACATCCCAGGTTATAATAGCAAGTTCCATGACGATTCTTTTTGATACAGGGTGCTAAATTAAGAAATTTGTTTTATTGAATGAATTAAATCAGGTAAGCGCTTCAATTTTTGAAGGAGGCGCAGGAATGAAAAATGAAAAATTTCATGTAGGTTTGTAATCCTTTATTATATTTTTCTCATGGGAACAGAAAGGCGAAAAATCAGCATATTGATCATATCGTCTCTGCTTATTGCGTCCTGTGCAAAGGTAAGCTCTCCCTCGGGCGGACCAAGGGATGAAGAGCCACCACAGGTGGTGAGCAGTGAGCCTGAAAATGCTTCGGTTAACTTCGAGAGTAAATCATTTGAAATCACTTTCGACGAATATTTTGTTCTCGATAACGTAGACCAGGCCTTGATGATTTCGCCACCGCTTAAGGAAAAGCCCGAAATAAAGACCAGGGGAAAATCACTTATAGTGGAAATGGATGAAGATGAGGAGCTCAATGATAATGTCACTTATTCCTTCAATTTCCTTAACTCCATAAAAGACCTGAATGAGAATAATCCGATTACAAATTTCAAATATGTATTCTCAACAGGTGATCACATTGATTCACTATCGGTGACCGGGTATATTTATGATGCCTTTGATCTTGAAGCAGGAGAAGAAATACTGGTTTTGCTTCATTCACAAATGGCCGACAGCGTACCACGGACAGTATTACCCTCCTATATTACCAGGGCCCTGGAAAACGGGAAGTTCCGAATAGACAATATCGCTGCCGGGGAATACAAAATATACGGGCTTAAAGATGGTAATAACAACAAGAAATATGACCCCCCAAATGAAGCCTTTGCTTTTTTGGACTCTTCAATATATATAAGTCCAGCCAATAACTATATACCTCACCGGCCCGACACCATACCTGCTGAATCCGATTCAACGCTTGTAAGCGTACAGGATACAGCACAAATTGATTCCGAAAATCTTGCTGACTCCATGATATATGAACGTATCCCGGGTAAAGAGTATGAACTTTTCTATTTTGTTGCCCCTAACAAACAACAATACCTTAGCGGAACAGACCGTCCAGCTCCTTACCATTTGCAATTCACTTTTGCCCTGCCCGTTGATACCTCTTCGTTTAAGTTACAGTTTGCTGACACTGAAAGAGAGGTTCAATACATCCGGGAAGTGTCAGCAGAAAAGGATACTTTCCGGATATGGCTCACCGACAGCGCATTTTATTCCCGTGAATTGATCACTGTTTACCTGGAACATCCTGCAACCGACACACTGGGACAACTTCAAATGGTGCTTGATACAATAAAGCTAAGGTACAGGACCCCGGTGCGTGGCAGGGAAGCAAGAGCTATAACGGCAGTGAGCCTGCCCTTCACCACAAACCTGTCACAACCGGCCGGACTGAAACCGGGACAAAAACCCGAGTTTGTCTTCCAAACCCCTATGCTCGACCCTGACACTTCACTCATAAGACTTTATCTGAAGAGCGATACACTGTTGGAGAAAAAGGAATATACGGTTCAGCGTGACAGCCTTAACCCAAAAAAATTCAAGCTTGAAACAGACCTGGTGGCCGACAGCTCCTACGTGCTTGTTATGGATCAAGGTGCGTTCAGCAATATCTACGGTCATACAAATGACTCCAGCTCTTACACTTTCAAGGCCAGGCATCCCGAACAGTTTGGTAAACTCACAATGAATATAACAGCTTATGAAGGAGATATTATTGTTCAGCTTATGGACTCGGGGGAAAAGCTTGTAAGGGAGGAAAAAATGACCCTCCCGGATGAAAAAAGCCTTGTATTTCAATACCTGGACAGCAAGGAGTATATCATAAAAGTTATTTGCGATATTGACGGAAACGGGAAATGGACAACAGGGGATTATGACCTTAAACGTCAACCCGAACCTGTATCCTACTACCCGAAAAAAATAAATGTTAAGGCAGGATGGGAAATGATAGAAGACTGGGCCTTAACAGATCTCAGGCAAAAGAATGAAACTATCAGCAGCACCAGGGGTAAAGTTGAAGAAAAATAATCGTCTCAATATAATTATGGAATAATGAATGAAAAAGAAATAGTAGCAGGCATTGATATAGGGGGTACAAATACTGCTTATGGACTTGTAAATAAAGAAGGCAAGATAATATCTGAAGGCAGCCTGACAACCGACCGGTCACCCCGGCCCGATGGCTTTATAAAAAAACTCGCCGCGGAAATCAATAAGCTTGCCGCTGATGTTAAAGGCATGGATCTTAAAGGAGTCGGCATAGGCGCACCCAACGGAAATCACAATAAAGGAACAATCGAACTGGCACCCAACCTTGCATGGAAGGGCATTGTTCCCTTTGCCGATAAAATGGAGAAAGAACTAAAGAAAGCCGTTGTTCTCACCAATGACGCCAATGCGGCAGCAGTTGGCGAGATGCTCTTCGGGGGCGCCAGGGGAATGACCGACTTTCTGATACTTACCCTTGGGACAGGGCTTGGAAGCGGCTTCGTGGTGAATAATGAAGTGGTATACGGCAATTCGGGATTTGCAGGTGAATACGGCCATGTCACAGTAATACCCGGGGGTAGGGAATGTGGCTGTGGAAGAAAGGGTTGCCTGGAAACCTACGTTTCAGCTACAGGCATTGTGCGAACTGTAAAAATATTCATGGAAGAAAGAAAAGAAGCCAGCCTGCTGAGGGAAATAAACCCTGCTGTGATCGATTCCAAAATGGTGGCAGAAGCAGCGGCAAAAGGAGATAAGCTGGCACTCGATGCTTTTGATTATACAGCTGAAATACTCGCACTGGCAATAGTGAACGCCGTCGTTGTTACAAGCCCTGAAGCTGTCTTCCTCTTCGGAGGACTGGCAAAAGCTGGTGACCTCCTCTTTGATCCACTCAGGAAATATGTTGATAAACTGGTGATGCCCGTGTTCAGGAATACCTTTGAGGTCTTGCCCTCGTCTATCCCCGAGACAAATGCCGCAGTCCTGGGAGCAGCAGCCCTGGCGTGGAAAGAACTATAAGAGTTTATTTGGAATTATCATTGTTTAGTCATAACTTTATTAAAATAAAAGGTTCGGTTAGTTCAGAACTAAAATCTGGCATGCTTTGAACAGGATTACAGTAATTAATACCAGGTTTGAGAAAGATTATCCTGACCTGTCTGATGTATCAGACATGCTGGATAGGCTGTCTGAGAAACATCCCATCAATACAGTTAATTGGGCTATTACAGAATATAAGCCTGAAGTAAATTTTAAAATAGCATATGGCAATAAGGAGATATACCTGAAATATTACGTGGGGGAGGAATATGTAAAGGCGGAGAAAACAGGCATAAACCAGGAAGTGTATGAGGATTCCTGTGTTGAATTCTTTTTTGCACCCGCTGGTGACGGGATATACTACAACCTGGAATTTAACGCTATCGGGGCCTTTCTCATTGGTCATGGAACGGGAAGGCATGACAGGAGCAGAATAGACCCTGCACCAGCAGGAAAGATACGATGCCTGCCCAGCCTGGGAAGAGAACCCTTCCCCGAAAAGCAGGGCTACCAGGAGTGGTCTCTCACCGTGGCCATCCCTTTAACGGTTTTTGTGAGGCATGCACTTGAGAGCCTCCGGGGTTCCTGGTTTAAAGCTAATTTTTATAAATGCGGGGATGATCTCACCGAGCCTCATTATCTTAGCTGGAATCCGGTTCTTTCTGAAGAACCTGATTTTCACCGGCCGGAATATTTTGGAGAAATATATTTTGAATAATAAACTAAATTCATACATGCAATGATCAGGGGAAATGTAATAATAGGACAATCAGGAGGGCCGACAGCGGTAATCAATTCCAGCCTGGCAGGGGTGATACACGCTGCCAAGGATTCTCCGGGTATTACCGGGATATACGGGATGCAATTTGGCATTGAAGGCTTTATGAATGAGTTGCTTATTGACCTGGGCCGTCAGTCCGAAAAGGTAATTAAAGGATTGCGAAGCACTCCTTCTTCAGCCCTGGGATCATCAAGGCATAAGCTGGTGGAAAAAGATTTCCCGGTGATCCTGGAAGTACTGAAGAAATACAATATCAGGTATTTCTTTCTCATTGGCGGCAATGATACAATGGATACTATTAACAGGGTGGAAAAATACTGCCGGGGAAAGGATTACGAACTCATCGGAACAGGTATTCCCAAAACGGTGGATAACGACCTCTTCGGCACCGACCACACCCCGGGTTTCGCTTCAGCCGCAAGGTCAAATATCCTCAATGTTATGCAGGCAGGAGTGCTGGCCAGGGATATGCAAAAGGTTGATAAGTTTGTTGTTTACCAGACCATAGGACGTGATTCCGGGTGGCTGGCACTGGCTACTGCCCTTGCGGCAAAAAAGGAAGCAGATGCACCCCACCTGATATATGGTCCTGAATTTCCTTTTGACAGGGATAAGTTCCTCAGTGACGTGGAAAAATATATCAACTTGTACGGTTATGTTTCAGTTGTATGCGGTGAAGGACTGAAATATGCTGACGGCACGCCTGTTAGTCAATCAGCAACAAAAGATAAATTCAGCAATATTGAATTTGGGGCTATGGGAGGCGCTAGCGTTGGCCTGAACCTGCATGGCATGATACACAAGGAATTTGGTTTCAGGGGAGAATTTCAGATCACGGAATCACTTATAATGAGTGATATCGTCAGGGCTTCAAAACTAGATCTCCAGGAAGCATACCTGTGCGGAACAAAGGCAGTTGAAATTGCTGAATCAGGTGAGTCAGGTTATATGGTGAGCATGATAAGGCTGAAAAATCAACCTTACAGGATTGACTACGGGAAAGTGCTCCTTGGCGATGTGGCTGTGAAAGCCAAACCTGTGCCCGAGGATTATTACAACGAGGAAGGTAATTACGCCTCCCGTAAATTTATTGAGTATATGTTGCCACTGGCGGGGGAATTACCTGAATTTACAGAGCTGGAAAAAATAAAACCAAAAATATAAAATAAAGCCTATGCCTACGGAATTCAATAAAATTGCCCTTTCATTGCATGCTCACCCTGATGATGCAGAGGCATGGAATGCCGGCACTCTTAAGTTGCTGAGAGACAAAGGATATAAAATAGTAATAGCAACCTTAACGGCCGGTCAGATGGGTGGCTGCAATATGACCATGGAAGAAACGGCGGAAATACGAGAGCAGGAAGCAAAAAAAGCAGCCGCGGTGCTGGATGCCGATTATTACTGCCTCGGCGGCCCCGACGGCTTCCTTTTGGATACAAAGGATATGCGCCTGAAAGTAATATCTCTCATGCGAAAGGTAAAGGCAGGTATCGTATTTACACACCTGCCCTATGACTATCATTCCGACCACAGGATAACGGCCAATATAGTGGAATCAGCCGCCATGATCTCATCCCTCGACCCCGTACCCGTTGAAGAGCCACCCCTGGAGGTGGTTCCCTTATTATACCATACCTCACCACTTACCCTCAGTGATCCCCTGGGTTCAGAAATTGCAGATCCTCATTTTTATGTTGATGTGAGCAGTGTAATCGACAGCAAACGCCAGATGCTGGAGCATCATGTCTCCCAGCAGGAGCTGATGAGACACATGCATAAGATGGAGGATTTTTTTGGATATGTGGTTGAAGGAAATAAAAATTACGGCAAAGACGTTAATGTCGAGTATGCAGAGGTATACTGGCAACATATGGGCGGAGGCTTTCAGAAAGAAAAGCAGGTACAGAGAGATCTTAAAGAATTTATCATAAATAACAACTATTGACATTATGAACTTAAAAGAAGAGCGTTACAGTAAATTTGCACTGGTCCGGGAAATGATGGAGACACCCGAAATTATTAAAACATTTGACCAGGAGGAAGCACACAAAATCGGTAAGCTGGTTAAAACTAAGAAAGGGATGTTCCTGACAGGAGAGGGAAGCAGCAGAATATTCCCCGCCAAAAGAGTGATTTATGATCTCCTGCGCAGGGGAACTGACCTTAAAGCATTCACCGATGGCTCAACCCAGGCACTGGAATATAATTTGAATGAGCTCGCTGTCTTCGGGGCATCGAACTCGGGCAAGACCAAGGAAGTGATAAGGCTTTTTAAGAAACTCAAGGAGGAAGGGCATGAGGCACGCTTTGGCCTCACCGCTAATATTGATACATGGCTTGAAGAACTGGCAGTCGAAACACACATCCTCAAATGTGGTAAGGAAGATGCCGTGGCAGCAACAAAATCAGTTTTTGAACAGGCCCTCTTCTATGATGCACTTCTTCATTACCTTGACGGTGACGATATGGGAGGCCTTAATGAACTCGCAGACCATGTCCTTGAGGCCATGACGGTTAAAATTGATGACAAAGTCACCGATATCATCAGCAAGGCCGGTGTTATTTACTTTGCCGGAAGAAATACAGGTGTTGCCGAAGAACTAACCCTCAAAACAAATGAGATAACAAGGAAGAAATCTGAATTTCTTGAAGGCACATACGCCGTGCACGGCATAGAAGAGGTGATGAATAAGGACGAAGTGCTTATATGGATCAGCCCCTTCCCTGACGAGATGGAAAAGTTTGACGAATGTTTGATCAAGGGTGTTGGTGTAAATATTGTTGCGATAGCTGATCATGACACACGGTTTCCCACCCTGGTAATTCCTGACGGTGGTAAATACAGGGAATATGTTGAGCTGGCAGCAGGATGGAATATACTGGTTGAAACAGGCATCAGGCTCGGCATCGACCTGGACAAACCCGAGCGGGCACGCAAGGTGGGTAATGTATACACCGGTTCCTGAGCACCGGCTCGCGGCTAAATTTATGGCAAGCCTTTCCCGGCTTGAATCATTGTGCTATATTTGTTAGTCTAACAATGAATCCGTTATTAACATATCATACTGCAAATGGCTAAAAGACAAATTGCTGTCGGGATAGACATTGGTGGCACCAACACTGTATTCGGACTTGTCGACAGGGAAGGTAAAATACTCTCGGAGGGAAGAGTAAAGACAAGCGAATTTGAGGATGTGGAAGTCTTCGTTGCTGCCTTGTATGAAAAGATTAATGTTACCGTGAGGAAACTGGGTAATTCAGCTGAACTGCTGGGTTACGGCATTGGTGCACCCATGGGTAATATTAATAAGGGTACAATAGAACATCCCTCCAACCTCCCATGGAAAGGTATCATTCCACTGGCTGATTTATTTGGAAAGCACACTTCACTGCCGGTAACCGTTACCAATGATGCCAATGCGGCTGCTGTTGGCGAAATGATATATGGAGGTGCCAGGGGTATGAAGAATTTTGTGGTGATAACATTGGGCTCGGGCCTGGGAAGTGGCCTGGTGGTTGATGGCAAACTGGTTTACGGTGCCAATGGCTTCGCAGGTGAAATAGGACATACCGCGATCAGGCCGGGAGCCTCAAACAGGATGTGCGCCTGTGGCAGGAAGGGATGCCTTGAGACCTATGTTTCAGCATCGGGCATTAAGAGAACGGTGCTTAAAATAATGGCCGACAGCATAGTCGATAGTGAACTGAGGGAATTGAGTTTCAATGAGCTCAATTCAAAAATTATCCATGATGCTGCACTGAGGGGCGATCCCATTGCACTGGAGGCTTTTGAACATACGGGAAGAATGCTGGGCTTCAAACTGGCCGATGTGGTTGCACATACCAATCCCGAGGCTATCTTTTTGTTTGGAGGACTGGCACTGGCAAAAGATCTTATCTTTGAACCGGCCCGTGAATATATGGAAGAACACCTGTTGAGCATTTACAAAGGCAAGGTGGAGTTGCTCCCTTCACAACTAAGCACTCAGAATGCTGCAGTGCTGGGCGCCAGCTCACTGGTATGGACTATTAAAGAATTATAATGAATACTCTGATGACCAACTTCCCCGAAATCCTGAATTATATTCTGGGCGCATTATTTATCCTGATAGTATTTTCACTGGGCTATGCCTACCTGAAGCCCCACAGGATTCATAAGAGATATCCTTATTCAACACTCCTTCTCAAGATAAGCTACCTGCTTTACCTGCTGGTGCTGCTGGTGATAGTCTATCTTGCAAGTCTCGTAAAAGAAGGACTGGGGGCAGTATTCCTGGGGGTGGAATTCTATGCCTTCCTGCTGGTGCTCTTTGTACCCACCATAGGTGTCTTTGCCCGTAAACTCGGACAGTTCAGAAAAAACAGGGAAAATTATTACTACTTCTTCACAGTCGTGAACATTTTGAGCATAATAGCCCTGGTTGTTATGTACGCAATATAGAATTTAGGCTGAGGCTAAGGCTAAGGCTAAGGGGAAGGCAGGGGGCAGGGAGCAGGGAGCAGAGAGCAGGGAGCAGGGAGCAGGGGGCAGGGAGCAGGGAGCAGGGAGCAGGGGGCAGGGGGCAGGGTGGTCAAAATGGAACTGCTACCAGCTGCCAAATCATAATTAATAATTAATACTTAATTTCTCCTTCTCCTCACTGTGTCCGCCGAAGCTAGGCACGGATCGGGAGATCCGCGCCAGCGAAGGTGGAGCCTCAGCCTTAGCCTAATATTATTATTTTTTATTACTTTTGACTACTCATAGCCACTGAAATAAAGCAAGGAATGCTGATCGGGGAAAAACATTACGAATCTATATGGCTTAACAAAGACGATGATACTATTGTAAATATCATCGATCAAAATAAATTACCTTTCAAGTTTGAGATCTTAGACCTAAGATCGGTCGATGATGTCTTCAATGCCATCAGGAGTATGAGCCTCAGGGGCGCTCCCTTAATAGGAGCAGCGGCCGCCTACGGTATGTACCTTGCCTGCCTGGAGATAACAATATATACAAAGACCAGGGACCATCTCAGGAATGCTGCAAAATACCTTGTTTCGGCACGCCCCACCGCGGTAAACCTGGAATGGGCGGTACAGAAGCAGATGGATCAACTGGCAAAAAATTGCAGGCGTGACAGGCTTGTCAAAACATCACTCAAGATTGCCCGGGACATTGCGAAGGAAGAAAAAGATAAATGCAGGAAGATAGGTGAATCGGGACTTGAAATTATCAAAAAGATAAGCGAAAGAAAAAAAGGTGAAGACGTCAATATACTAACACACTGCAATGCCGGGTGGCTGGCATGTGTTGATTATGGCACAGCAACTGCCCCAATATATCTTGCCCATGACCGGGGCATCAAGGTACACGTCTGGGTCGATGAAACAAGGCCCCGCAACCAGGGAGCCAGGCTCACAACCTGGGAGCTTCAAAACCACGGTGTGCCATGTACGCTGGTAACTGACAATGCAGGCGGTTACCTCATGCAGAAAGGCAAGGTCGATATTGTTATTACCGGCAGCGACCGTACCAGCCTGGGCGGCGACACGGCCAATAAGACGGGAACCTACCTAAAAGCACTGGCTGCCAAACATAACAATATACCTTTTTATGCAGCACTCCCAACATCCTCCATTGACGCTGATATTAAAAACGCTTTGAAAGAGATCCCTGTGGAAGAAAGGGACGCTAGGGAGGTATTATATGTTGAAGGATTGTATAACGATAAAATTATAAATGCGAGGATAAGTCCGGAAAATACCAGGGCTGTAAATTATGGTTTTGATATAACGCCTGCTGAACTTATTACCGGTTTGATAACGGAAAAAGGCATATGCAGGGCAAGAGAAGAAGATATCAGAAAATTGTTATCAGAAAAAAAGGATTAAATATGGAAGGAGTTATTAAATTTAATTGTTACTGGACCCAGTCCGGACCAGTTATTCCTGATGAGCCATATCACATTCTGAACTACTGGAGAGAAGTATTATTTAATATGGACCTGATCGGTGCCTATGAAAATGGTGTTGGATTCGGTAACATGAGTTGCCGCCAGGGTGATAGCAATAAGTTTTTTATTACAGCATCTGCAACCGGTGAGATACCCGTACTGGAGCCCGGTCACTATGTTAGGGTGGAAGGTTATAATTTCGAGGATAATGCCGTAAAGTGCACCGGGCCCCTCAAAGCCTCTTCAGAGTCGCTGACACATGCAGCTATTTATCAGGCAGACCCCGGAACTAACGCCATAATACATGTGCACAGTCTTGAACTATGGAAAAAACTGAAGGGCAAAGTGCCAACAACAAAAGATGAATTTGAATATGGCACTGCAGGTCTGGCACTTGATATATTCAGGTTGTTCGAGGAAACCGATGTAATAGAAAAAAGAATAATTGTAATGGGTGGAGATCCTTCCGGCCTGATCACTTTCGGTAACGAAATGGATGAAGCTATTAATGTCCTGATGTCATATATAGGAGAAGACTAATGGAAAAAATAGGCATAATAGGAGGTTCAGGACTGGAAGACCCATACATACTTAAAGACCAGAAAGAGGTAGAATGCACCACCTGCTGGGGAGAGCCTTCATCTCCCCTACTCAGCGGTAAAATACATAATAAGGAGGTAATACTCCTTGCGCGGCATGGCAGGGAACATACCATCCCTCCCACCCAGGTTAACAACAGGGCTAACATATGGGCACTGCAAGAAAACGGATGCAGCAAGATAATATCAACCACTGCCTGCGGAAGCCTTCGTGAAGAGATCGGGAGGGGCCATATAATTATCCCCGATCAGTTCATTGACTTTACCCGCAGGAGGGAGCTTAGCTTTTACGATATTTTTGATCCCGGTGATATGAAGCACACTCCCATGGCCGATCCCTTTGACAGGGAAATGCGCAAGCTGCTTATTAAGGCAGGCCGCAAACTGGATTTTCCCCTGCATGAAGCAGGAACCATTATTACTATCGAGGGACCAAGGTTTTCGACACGTGCCGAATCAAAAATGTTCAGAATGTGGGGTGCCGATCTCGTGAATATGTCCATAGCCCCGGAAGCCATACTCGCCAATGAGCTGGGTATACCCTATGTAACCATTGCCATGAGCACCGATTATGATTCATGGCATGAGGATGAAGAACCCGTATCATGGCAGGAGGTTATCAGGATATTTAATGAGAATGTGACCAAGGTGGTGAATCTCATCCAGAAATTCTTCGAATGAAAATCCCTGCAGTCACTGACGCAACCTTAAAAGCCCCTTAACCATCTATACAAAAGATAGGGCAGATATAAAAAGTCTAAAAAATCATTGTCACATTACATGACGTAAGTCAAAGAGAAGAATTTGAATAAAATATTAAGTATGTCATTTGATTTGCTTTATATATTTAATTTTTTGTTTTGGTAAGCCAATGGAAAATATATCATGATGCTGAAGAAAAACCCTGAAAAAATGAACATTTTATTAATATTTTAATATATTTGGCTTCCTGATGCAGAAAAGAAGCAGAAAAAAAACAAAATAACTTAAAATCTAATTCCACTTCTATAAACCTAAAACAATAACTTATGAAGAAAATTTCTGTTTTAATCATGTTCCTGGCCGTCCTGGGCTTACAGTTAGCACAGGCGCAGGTCAGACAGATCACGGGTACCGTGACCAGTGCAGAAGACGGGTCACCCTTACCTGGTGTACAGATTGTTGTTGTTGGCACAACCATTGGTGCTATTACTGACGTTGACGGTAATTACGCCATTAATGTACCTGAGGATGCCGAACAATTACAGTTCACTTTCGTGGGACTGACAACTCAAACAATCGACATCGAAGGCAGATCTGAAATTGATGTAGTAATGGAAGAGGATCTCCAGGCCATTGGGGAAATAATCGTTACCGGTTATAGTGCCCGTGGTAAGAATCAGCTAACCGGATCAACAGTCCAGGTTGGTGCTGACAAATTGAGAGAGACTCCAGTCAGTTCGGTTGACCAGACCCTCCAGGGTAAGGTGGCCGGTCTGACGATCAACACTACTTCGGGTACTCCGGGGTCGGTACAGCAGATCAGGATCAGGGGCGTAAGCTCCCTTACAGCCACCAATGATCCTCTGATCGTTATTGATGGTGTTCCCGTAATCCAGGGTAACATATCCGGTTCGGGTGCCATGTCATCACTAACCTCACTTGCTGCACTTAACCCCGACGACATCGAGTCAATAACCGTGCTGAAAGATGCTTCTGCCACCTCGGCTTACGGTGCCAGGGGGTCAAACGGTGTTATCGTTATTACCACAAACAAAGGTAAAGTAGGTAAAACAAGGTTCAACCTTTCAACCAGCTACGGTTTCCAGAACAAAGCCGTTGACGGACGTGGGTCGCTCAGTGCTCCAGAGAGGGAAGAACTATACCTTGAAGCCATTCTTAACTCCTATGGTGAAGATTATGGCCTTTCAACCCCGGAACAGGCATATGACTTCGCGGTTGATAACAGCCTGTTTGGTATTAATTCATACATCACATGGCATGCAGCAGGCGAACCTATGGAGGACTGGGGCGAAGTTGTCCTCAACAAGAATGCTCCTGTCTACAAGGTGAATCTCTCTGCTTCAGGTGGTGATGATGTATCATCATTCTACACTTCACTGGGTTATCATAATCAGGAAGCCGTGGTTATCGGCAACCTTTTCGAAAGGATCACCGGGCAGCTGAATTACCAGAGAAAGTTCAGTGATAAGTGGAACTTCTCCACAACAAACACTGTTTCATATACCAACCAGGATAAGATTTTCCTGGAGACTTCAGCCTATTTTGGCAACCCCCATATCCTGAAGTACTTCATGGATCCAACAATTCCTGCTTACAATGAGGACGGTTCATATAATATCGATTACAGCGCATCGATATTCAACATCCTCTACCTCCAGGAAAACAATATCAGGTGGAACCACATGCTCAGGCTGCTGTCGAACAGCTTCGTAGAGTATGAGATCATTGACAACCTGAAATTCAAGTCGCTTTATGCATTCGACTATATCCTTGGTCATTACAAGCTTTACCGTAACAGGTATCATGGTGACTCCAAGGATGAGAATGGTACTGCCTATGCCAGTATCGACCAGGATTTCAACATGGTGTTCCAGAACTCACTTGACTATACTTTGAACTTCCTTGACAATCACAGGGTTGATCTGAAAGCCCTTATCGAGTTCCAGAAATTTAAGTCATGGTTCGTTGATGCCTACGGTGAGAACTTCGTAACCGACGGTCTTACCAACGTTGCATCAGCAGGATCCAACTTTGACGGTTCATCCTCATTCAGTGACTGGGCCAACCTGTCGTACCTTGGTATGGTGAATTATAACTACATGGGCAAGTACATTGCTGACTTCACCTTCAGAAGGGAAGGATCATCGAGGTTTGCCGAAGACCGCAGGTTCGGTAATTTCTGGGCTGTAGGTGTTGCATGGAATATGAGCCAGGAAAATTTCATGGCAGGAGCAGCATTCGTTGACAACCTGAGGTTCAGGGCATCATATGGTGTTAGTGGTAACTCGGGTGTAGGTTTGAATGCCTTCCAGTCATTGCTTGGCTATGGTGCTGACTATGCTGGGGCAGGTGCCGTATATCCATCGGGTTACGGTAACAACATGTTGACATGGGAGAAAAACAAGAACTATGATGTTGGCTTCGACTATGCCATATTGAATAACAGGATAAGCGGTTCTTTCTCCTACTTTAACAAAGAAACCTTCGACCTGCTGCAGAACGTACCGCTGACCAGAACCTCCGGTTTTAGCAGTATTACCAGGAATGTTGGTGCAATGGTTAACAAGGGTATCGAGACAATTATGGATCTTGAGGTTATCCGTAGCACGGACTTCAACCTGAGCTTCAATGCCAACTTTGCCACCCTCAATAACGAAGTTACGGAGCTGGCAAAAGATGCTGAAGGTAACGATATAGTTATATCGAACAGCTATAAGAGGGTAGCAGTGGGACACACCTACTACGAGTGGTACATGAGAGAATGGGCCGGGGTTGATCCTGAAACAGGACTGCCACAGTGGTATGTCAACGAAACTGACGACGAGGGTAATATAATTGACCCCGAAGCACTTACCGGAAACTACAATGAAGCTAACCGTACCTGGTTAGGCAAGAGTGCCATACCAACCTGGTCGGGTGGTGGAGGTATACATGTTGACTTCAAAGGTGTATACCTTGATGCCAATGTCTATGTTTGCGGTGGACACATGATAAACGAGGAATGGGACCACTACACATGGGATAACGGTCTTTACTCCGTTGGTTATTTCAACGGTGTTACAAAACTGCTTGAAAGGTGGCAGGAACCGGGTGATATAACCGACATCCCCAAGTTCCAGTTTGCTTTCAGGCCACAGAATGCTGTAAGCACCTCAACACGTGTTCTTTTCAAGGGTGACTACATGAGACTTAAGGACATTGTGCTGGGCTACCAGCTTCCTGCATCACTCCTGTCAAGGCTTAAACTAAACGGCGCCTCAATATATGCAAGGGGAACAAACATGTTCACCTATGCATTTGATCCTGACACAAGAGAAGGATTTGACCCGGAAACAGCGGCCAACGGATATACCGGACTTGAAACGCCGCCTATCAAATCACTCGTATTCGGTATAAACTTAAATTTCTAGTACAATGAAAAAATTTATATATACATTATTCACAATCGCACTGCTGGTGGGTGTACTATCCTCCTGCAGTAAGGAAGCCCTGGATCCTAAACTTGCGCAGGCCAAAGCGGTTGAGGGAAGCATAAACACCGTTGAGGATATTAAAGGCCTCGTATACGGTGCTTACAACAGGATGACCTCAAGCGGCTACTATGGAAGGGATTTTATCATCTGGGGCGAAGTAAGAAGTGACAACTGTTTCTCAAACGGTAACTCGGGTAGATTCGTTGTTGACGCCAGGATGGATTATACCAATAGCTTCGGCGGCCACTGGTCAAATGCATATGGTGTAATAGCCATTGCCAATATTATCATCAACACCGATCCCTCCACCATAGAAGGGGATGCAGATCAGCTCGATCATTACATCGGGCAGGCATATGCACTAAGGGCACTTTGCCATTATGACCTTCTGATCTATTACGGACAGATGCACAATGGTGATGTTGACGACCTCGGTGTACCTTATATCAAGGAGTATAAGAGTGAAGAACTTTACCCGCCAAGGGATACATGGCAGAATAACCTCACAGATATCTATGCCGATATCGACATGGCTATCTCAATGATGGATCCCTCGCTGGATGACGGTTCAAAAGAGTTTTTCACCTATTACGGTGCCCATGCATTGAAAGTAAGGGTGGCAACATACTTCGGCGACTGGTCTGATGTCGTAAGTGCCGCTCAAACAATTATCAACTCGGGCAACTATGATATTGTTCCCGGTGCTGACTTTGCAAATTCGTTCCTTGTCGACGGCGCTGTGAACTCAATCTTTGAACTTGCTTTCAGCCCTGTGGACAACGCCAATATCAACGGACTGCAGTATATCTACAGGGGAACATCCTACGGTGATGTCCAGGCTCTTGAAGACCTCTACCTGGCTTTTGATGCGGGTGACGTAAGGGCCGCTCCCGATATGATAGGACCCGACCCCGATGTTCCGACCAGGGATTACTGTAACCTTGGTAAATATCCTTCATACGACTATTCGGACAATGTGCCCGTACTGCGTTATGAAGAGATTATACTGAGCTATGCTGAAGCACTCTGGAGAATCAATCCTGCAGATGCCAATGCATTGACCCAGCTTAACCTTGTTCCTGCAGAGAGGGGTGCCCTGGCATACACCGAAGTTAACGAAGACAATATCCTCCTTGAAAGAAGGAGGGAATTCTGCTTCGAAGGCATGAGGTTCCACGACCTGGCACGTACCGGCAGGGATATTCCGTATGTTGATACCTTTAACCAGACACACCTAGGACCTGCTTACGGAACATGGAAATTTGCATTCCCGATCCCGCTTGGTGAAATGGATTGCAATCCCAATATGTTACAGAACAACGGATATGAATAGAAACTAAAACACGCTATAAGAAAAAATGCCCCGTGCCGCGGGGCATTTTTTTTTGGAATATTGACTCACCACGCTGGCGCGAGTCTCCAGACTCGTGCCAGCTCATTTCATCAAGCTCAGAGTCAAACAGGCACAGGTCTGGAGACCTGCGCCAGCTAAGTTCTAATGAACATATGTCCCCCCTTTTTTGTCTTAACTGTTGAATATTTTTTGTATCTTAAAGAATATGAAATCAACAGGGCCCTTTGAAAAAGTCTCCACTCAGAGTCTTGCACATCTTATTGACGGGGAAAACATAAGGATAATTGATGTACGATCACCCGGAGCATACAATGGCTGGCCATTGATGAATGAAAAACGTGGCGGACATATCAAAAACGCAAAGAGCCTGCCCTCCAAATGGGCCGATTACATTGACTGGATAGAAATAGTAAGACACAAGGGCATAAAGCCCGAACATGATATAATCATTTATGGTTATGCTATAGATGAAAGCATTAAAGTAGCAGAACGCTTTGCAAAAGCCGGCTACGATAAACCCAGGATCTACACCTCCTTCATTGATGAATGGTCAGCAATGGACAAACTGCCGATGCAGAGGCTAGAAAGATACCGGCATCTAGTATCGCCTGAATGGGTAAACAGTTTGATAAAGGGGAATAGGCCCCTGCATTATGAAAATGATAAGTATATACTCGTGCATGCCCATTACCGTAACCGTGATGCCTACCTGAGCGGACATATCCCCGGGGCTATTGATATGGACACCCTGGCCCTTGAAGCACCCGAGACATGGAACAGGCGTTCGCCGTCTGAACTTAAAGAAGCACTTGAAAGCCACGGTATAACAGCCGATACCACTGTTGTGGTATATGGTAAATTTATGTTCCCCGACAATAATGATCCTTTTCCGGGAAGCGCCGCCGGAGACATAGGAGCAATACGTTGCGCCTTTATAATGATGTATGCCGGTGTGAGGGATGTCAGGGTGCTTAACGGTGGCTTCAGAGCATGGACTGATGAGGGATATGAAGTAACCTATAATGACGAGCCAAAAAGAACTGTGAATGAATTTGGCTGCAAAATACCCGCAGAGCCGCGGCTGGCCGTTGATACCCCGGAGGCAAAAAAACTTATACAATCACCTGACAGTGAACTGGTATGCGTACGCAGCAGACCTGAATACCTGGGTGAAGTAAGCGGCTATAATTATATTGAAGCGAAAGGAAGAATACCGGGTGCCGTTTTTGCCGACTGTGGCTCCGATGCATACCACATGGAGAACTACAGGAATGTTGACCATACCACCAGGGAATTTCATGAAATAGCTGATATATGGAATGCAAGCGGAATAACTAAAAATAAACATCTTGCTTTCTATTGTGGCACAGGGTGGAGGGGAAGTGAGGCCTGGTTTAATGCATGGCTGATGGGATGGCCCCGCGTATCAGTATATGACGGTGGATGGTACGAATGGAGCAATGACCCTGATAATCCATACGAAAGGGGAGAACAGTCAGACTAGAAAAATTGATCCACAGTTTACGCCTGAATTATGAGAGAAAATACTATTGCACTTACCGGCCTGGCCAGAGACACGCTTAAGGGTTTATCCGCTGAACCTAAATACCTTCTGCCAAAATACTTCTATGACGACAGGGGAAGCAGGATATTTGCTGAGATCATGCAGATGCCTGAATACTACCTCACTGACTGCGAGATGGAAATATTCAGGGAGCAGAAAGAACAAATAGTACATTTGCTTACCGATAAAGAAAAAACTCAGGAGATTATCGAACTGGGGCCTGGCGACGGGATAAAAACCGAACATTTGCTTAAACAACTTACCGACAATCATGTCCCATTCAAGTATATACCTGTGGATATAAGCAGTAAGGCAAATAATGACCTGGTTAAAAGGTTGGTTTCAGTAATCCCCGGTATTAATATTAAACCCGAAACGGGTGATTTTTTCAAACTGATGAAAGAAATGATCCGGCAGGAGAGCACGGGCAGGAGCATCCTTTTCCTGGGTTCAAGCATAGGTAATTTATCTGATGATGAGCTGAATGACTTTCTCTCAAAGCTGTCTGCACTGACAAGGACCAATGACCGGGTATTAATTGGTTTCGATCTCAAGAAATCACCATCCGTAATAATGGATGCATATGACGATCCACATGGTCTTACACGTGACTTTAATCTTAACCAGCTTGTGAGGTTAAACAGGGAGCTGGATGCCGATTTTGATCTGCAGTTGTTTAAACACAAACAGGTATATGAAGCGCACAGCGGGGAAATGAAAAGTTACCTGGTATCCCTGGAGGACCAGGAAGTGAATATTGCGGGGCTGGGTACTAAAGTCAGATTCAGAAAGGGGGAGTCAATATTCATGGAATTATCCCGTAAGTTCGATATGGAACAGGTAAATCATATGGCTGCTTCATTTGGCTTCAAAATACTCAAAAATTTCACTGACAGCCGAAACTATTTCCTAGACTCTTTATGGATAAAACTATAATGGATCCACCTTCCGAGTGGGTCAGGGGAGATGTATTGCCTCTGGAATACTGGAATGAAGGGGTGAGCTTATATGAAGATTATAGCCTTGTAGAATGCAAGGATAAAGAAATATAGTGCTACCTGGTAAAACAACTGAATAGTATAAAAGTCTAGTACCCTTTATCCAATCACTTAGAATAATTAACCCATTATTCCACTATTCCAGTATTCCATTATTCCAATATTCCATAGGATCGTGCCTGCAAATCTGAACATGGCTTTCATTTCCAAAATTATTCGTATTTTGTAGGAAAAGAACCTTAGCTAAGCCATTCGGATAACATGAAAAACTTCAAGAAAACATTTCTATTTTGCTTATTATTCCTGCTCATTGCCGGGACCGCCCGGTCACAGTTTTACCAGGTATACGGGTATACCACACTTGACCCCAGCGAAAAAGAGCTGGTGTACTGGACATCTTATATTCCCTCCTCTGACCATACTTATTCCTTTTTTGGAAATGATGTAAGTCGAAAGGGTCTACTTGCCCATTCAATTGAATTTGAGTATGGCTTAAGCCCTGTATGGACTGTTGCTTTCTATATGGATTTTGAGCAACCTGCGGGTGAAAGCCTGAAATGGGTAAGGACAAAAGCCGTTATGCTTCATTATTCTCTTTTTGAGAAAGGACAATTACCTATCGACCTCGCATTATACGGGGAATACAAATTGCCCAGAAAAGACTATGAAATATCAGAAGAGCTGGAATTTAAGCTAATAATGGAAAAGGATTTTGGCTCACACCGCTTCATACTCAATCCGACCTTTGAAAAAAAGATAAGCGGGCCGGATATTGATGAAGGAGTGGAATTTGCACTTAACGGGGCATACACTTTTATAAGGAGTCTCCGGTTCCAGCCAAGGATTGAATATTATTCAAAAATGGGCGAGCTATATGATATGGACATTTATGGTGACCAGAAGAATTACCTATTCCCTTCCTTTGATTTCTTCTTTGGAAAATACTACCAGTTCAGGTGGCATGCAGGTGTGGGTTTCGGATTAACCGATCCTGCTGACAATATCATCATAAAGAGCATATTTTCATTTGAATTCTTTTAACAGAAAATAAATCATCAGTATATGAAGACTAAAAAATTTATATTTCCGCTAATAGCTGTCTCCGTTGTCATAATTCTCTCCAGTATGGTTATCCTTAATAACAGGGAAAACCAGAATAAACAATATTATTATTTCGAAGACCCCATTGATTGCTCGGGCTGTCACTGGGACCGCTACGAGCGGTTCAGTGTATCTCAGCATTCCAAGGGTTATACAGGTGATTTCTTCCAGGCTCAGTATTTCGATCTTGTCCTGCCGTCTCTCGAACTTAACGATACGGTGGCAAATGCTCACGAAGGATGTATAGGATGTCATTCACCCTCAGCTTTTCTCTCAGATGACCTGATCCCTCCCCGGACAGAAGAGCCTGATAATCACTGGAAACCTGCAGACTACACAAAGACAAGGGCTGACAGGGGCATTTTCTGTGATTTCTGCCATACCCTCGACCGCTTTGAGCACGATCCTCCATTCAACCATGACTATATATCCCATGCTACGGCAGAGGTGGATCCCAAGCGTGCCGATCTTCCCTTCCCCTGGTCACCACATCACGAAACACAGATGTCTGAAATTTACGAAGCCGAACAGATATGCGCCACATGTCATAATGAACTGAATCCATATGGTGTCTGGGTTAAGGAAACAGAACGCGAATATGCTGAAAGTGTTTACCCTGACAGGGGAATACCATGCCAGTCATGCCATATGCAACCAATGCAGGGTAAACCGGCTAAAATGGGGCTTATCAGGGACCATAATACTGACCACTGGTGGGGAGGTGGATTTGCAGAGTTCGTCGAAGGTGCAGCAGGTGTTTATTTCCAGGAAGATTTCGGTACCGTATTAAAAGGTGAACAAATCGATTTTTCAATCATGGTTAAGGCACTTGCCACGGGTCATAATTTCCCTACGGGCTCAGTGGAAGAGCGTGATGTATGGCTGCACGTAAGCCTCAATAACCTGGAGGGCGAAGAGGTGCTTCATATACCCGTGCCAGAGAATCCGGAGGATCCCAATGATAAATATTTCATTACCAGCAATGCGAAAATTGCACACCCCTCACACAGCACTCTTTCCGATCCTATAGAAAGGGACGGTCTTACGGAAGGCGACAGGCTATATCACAGTGCCTTTATTGATTCCGAAGGGGAATTTACCTATGCCCAGTGGTTGGCTGTTGAAATTATTGAAAACCGTCTTGAACCCCTGGAGGAAAGAATTGAAAACTATTCATTTATACCACCAGAGGATATACCCGACGGCGAATACAGGCTTACTGCAGTCCTTAAATATCGACGGATGCCTGATCCCCTGGCAGATTATCTTAACATCGACCGCAGGCCCGTCATCGAGGTTTCGAGGGATGTACGTAAGATAGAGATTGAATAATACAACCTTTTAGGGTTTTATTTCGTCTGAGGAATAGAGGAAAACGCTTTAATAAATGAAAAAGATATTTCTTTTATTCTGGATATTCTGCATTGCAGTCATAAGCGCTTGCGAAAAAGATGAGTTAAAACTTCCTGCTGAAGTTAAACTGGAGTTTGACATGAACTTCTTTAACCTGGAAGGAAATACCAAAGCAGGACAAAAATTTACTGTCGATGAGGCTTATCTAATATTGAGCTCTCTTGAGTTTGACGGTAAAAGGGAACAGGGTGAGGATTACTTTTTCACCAGTCCCTTCGATGAACCTGTAAGGGCAGAAATGCATACAGGTCTTACTAATCAAAATATATCATTTGATGTCCCCCAGGGTATTTATAATGTGATTGAATTGAACCTGGCCCTGGGAGATGGGGAAGGCCCCGCTTTACAGCTCCGCGGAAGATTTCAATTAGGACCTTTTGTTGATGTCCCCGTTCTCTTTGAATATGCTTTCAGTGAAGAGATAAGGGTACGTGCAATGAACAAGGAAGGAAACAGGCAGGTAATATTAAAAAAGGATACCCCGGCTACAGCCACCGTAATACTGGATGCCCCATTTATGTTTCAACTGATAAATATGGGTATCCTCAAAAATGCCGAGCATTTTGTAATTGAAGGTGAGGAAACAATAGTAATAAATAACGAAAAAAATATAGATATATTTAATATACTGGCTACCAGGCTTGACAAGTCTTTACAGGTGATTTTTGAATAAACAATGCAGGTTGACCTATACAGTGAAGAAGAGATACTGGAGGGTTGTAGAAAGAATAACAGGCAGTACCAGGAGATCCTCTACCGAAGGTATGCCCGTAAAATGTACGGGATATGTATGAGCTATGCCGGTAACAGAGACCTGGCACAGGACATATTGCAGGATGCGTTCATAAAAGTGTTTAAGAAAATAAAGCTTTATAAAAGAGAGGGTTCGCTTGAGGGATGGATCAGAAGGATAATAGTAAATACGGCAATTGACCATCTAAGAAAGGAAACACTTAAACATAATTACATTACTGAACAGGAAGAAATTATTGAAGAGGAGACATATGAGCCCGATGTACTTGAAAAACTGAAGGCCCAGGACGTCCTGGACCTTGTTGCACAACTGCCTGATGGAGCCAGGATGATCTTTAATTTATATGCGGTGGAAGGATTTACACATAAAGAGATAGCAGCAAAAATGGATATCAGTGTAGGAACATCAAAATCCCAATTCAGCAGAGCAAGGAAAATGTTGATGCAACTGATAAATAAACACAGTGCCTGATCATGGATTTTTTGAAATGGTATAGAAATAAAATCGAATCAAGTGAGCTGGAGCCCCCGGTTAACACCTGGGATAATATCCGGGATGAGCTTGATATCGATAATTCATGGCAGCTTATTGACAGTTATCTGACCGGTAGGAGAAGATTTATTGCCCGACTGAGGATTTCCGTTGCTGCCAGTCTCCTGGTACTTACCCTGGCAGGAGCAGGCTGGATATATTTTTCCACGATCAATACAGGTAAACAAGAGGAAACAGCGGAAATTATACCGGCTGAAGACACTGGAACCGGAACCGGTGAAGATGCTGAAAAGTTCATACGGAAAAATGATGCCCCGCCTGAAATTCCTGTTAATGATACTCCCGTAATTAAAGTATTAATGGCTGGCCTTGACAATGAATTAAAAGAGATGGCGCTCGAGAATGTAAGCTTTGAAGACCACTCACCCGGAAGACAGGAAGGCAATATTGAAAGGTTGAATGTTAGTAATCCAGACATAACTGGCCAGCAGTATATTGATTACATGGATATCACTGTCGACCCTGAAGTTGTCAATTATGATAAACAGAAAAAAGGCAGAAAGACTTTCAGTAAATTCTACATTGGCACAAGGGGCCAGCTGGCCAACACCTGGCTGGTGAACCAGAAAACCATCAGCGGCTTCAAAAGTACAAGTCTTGTATCTACAAATGCCACCTTCGGATCAAATTTCGGCTTTTACGCCGGGACCAACCTCATTAACAGGCTTGATCTTCAGATGGATTTTAATATCCTGGCACAGAACAAGCAGGATTACAATGAGTATTTAAACGGGCAGTATGTAACAAATAAACTGAAGCTTGACTACTCCCAGCTGGCGTTATCATTTCGCTATTATATCATGTCAGATAGATTTCTGGAGGGAGAACACGGTGTAAACCTCGGTGCCTATATGGCCTACCTGCATAATGCTTATCAAAATATTGAGGGTGAAACCTTTTATCTTTCCGATAATTATAACAACATGGATTACGGCCTCCTCCTTGGCTATGAATATATTTTCCCTCTTTACGGACAACTCGGTCTCGGCACAGGCTTCAGGGCATATTATGGTTTGAGTAACATTTATGCCGGCGATGAAAATATACCGTATTACCTGAATATAACAAATAATGCCTCGGTAAATATCACTTTATCCCTCAAATACTTAATAAAATAACCTGGCCTTCCAACCCTTTTAAAGGGCTTATCGTCTTTTTTACAGAAAGGAAATTTTGAATAAACATAAATTTTAATAATCATGAAAAAATTATTCAGCTTAATTATCCTGACCTTTGTTGCAGCCTTCATTTTCACAGGCTGCGAAAAAGATGGCAATACAGGAACCCTTCACCTGTCAATAACAGATGCACCTGTTGACAATTCAGATGTTGTTGGAATCTGGCTTACGATTTCAGAGGTCCAGTACCACATGAACGACAATGAATGGATGACTTTCGAAAATTTCGAGGGTCCCCAGGAGTTTAACATACTGGAGTTAACCAACGGGGAGTCTGAATTGCTGGGAAGTTTTGAAATGACAGCAGGTAAATACACCCAATTAAGGTTTATGCTTGACGCACCCGACTACGGCATTCCAAATCCGGCAAATCCAGGATGCTATATCGAGTTTGCCGATGAAAGCACAAAGCCCCTGTTTGTTCCGAGCGGACATGAAACAGGCTGGAAAGCTGTTGGCCAGTTTACGGTGCCCTCAAACGGCGATGTATCGGTTACCGCTGACTTTGACGCAAGGAAATCAGTTGTGAAAGCGGGTATTACAGGAATGTACATATTGAAACCCACCATAAGGTTGATTGTTGACAACCAGGCCGGACAGATTGCCGGAGGGGTAACAAACATACCCGAAGATACGGACATCGTGATATATGCATATGAAGACGGCACTTACACAGAAGATGAAGCTGATGATCCTGCTGAAGGAGACCCACGTTTCCCGAATGCTGTGACCAGTAGTATTGTCGGGGACACTGACAGTTATCATCTTGCATACCTTGCACCCGGAACATACGACCTTGTTGTCACAACATCGGTTGACGGCGAGTTCGGGGAAGTTCTGGGAATAATTGAAGATGTTGTGGTTGAAAGCAGAAAAACGACTAATATGCCGATAGACATTTCTGCTTTGTAAATAGATAAGTTGTTTCAACGTAGAAAAGGGGCTGCACAGCCCCTTTTTTTTTGTCATCCTGACAGTTAAATTTTTGGCTTCCTTGCCTTTAAAGCTTATTTATCTCTTCTATAAGCTTTTCTTTCGTTTGGCCGGTTTTTTTCTGGAGTCTGCCCAGCAATTCATCTTCTTTACCTTCAGCATATTGCAGGTCGTCGTCAGTGAGCTGACCATATTTCTGCTTAATTTTACCTTTCAGTTCATTCCAGTTTCCTTTAATTTCCAATTTGTTCATAATATCAAGTTTTAATTATTAAAATATTTATTCTTTATCTTCTTTTACCTGTGAGTGTTTTTATTCCGAATATCATTGCTTTTGCTGCAGCATCACGTAAGGTATTCTCCAGTGCAGTTCTGAAATGATTTTTGAACCGGAGCATACCTGATGACATTGACCGGCTATGTATTTTAGTCTCATAGCTGTATACTTCCCTGGCTACTCTAATATCCTGCATGGATCTGATTTTAATATGTTTCATAATCTTCTGCTGCTATTTGCCCGTTTTATCTTCATCATCGTAAATAACTGCTGCGATATTCTTCACTATACTGTTAGCAAATATCTTTCTTCTGAACAAGTAGGCAATGATGCTTATAAGCGCAAACACACCTGCCGATATAAGCAATCCTTCTGTAATGGTTCCGTGATTTGCCGCAAACCAGAAGCTGAATGCAAGTGCCAGGAGAAGGAAGATAAAGAGGGCAGAAAAAAGCATTAGCATGGAGGAAAAGATATAAGTTCCCACCCTTGCCATTTTTTCAATGATTGTAATCTTCCAGTAGTTTATTCTGGCTTCTACATAGCCCTGCACTGCTTCCTGCAGTTCGGAGAAATTGTCCTGTAATGATTTGTTTGACATGTAGGTTTATTTAGCTTAGTTCACATAAAAGGATTCTTAACTCTGAGCCTGTTTTGCCTTTTTCTCCACTGTTTTGGCTGCCTCGTTTTTTGCATCTTCTGCTCTTTGCTTCATGTCCTTTTCCAGTTCACTAAACTTGCCTTTAACCTCGTCCATAAAATCATTGATGTAAGATTTCAGATTATCCATCTTCTTGTTCACATCTTCATTCATTTCTGAGCCCATCTGTTTGGTCTTTTCCACAATTCTTTCGCGTGTTTTCGATCCTTTATCGGGTGCAAACAGTATCCCTGTTATGGCACCTGCGGCTGCCCCTGCAAGAAAGCTTACAATAACTGAAAAACCGGAGTTACTTGAGTTGTCTGACATAATTAATTGTTTTTAAAGATTAACTGCCTATTTAAAGTCAAATATCCTGCCAGTACTCTTTTGCATGTTTGAGAGGCATAATGTGGGGAATTTTCTACCCGAAATTCAATAATTGTGGAAAATTGTCTCAGGTTACTGGCCATTAATTTTCTTCCTGAGGAATGTTAATAAGCGTTTTATTAAAGGTGGTCTGTCAGGCCTGCTGGGACCGATCAAATATCCAAAAGGCTTAAGGCGTTCGGTATTGATAAATGCTATCCTGGCCATTGCCAGCACTGGCACAATTACTACCATGCCTGCAATCCCCCATATCGTTGCACCTGCCACCAGCCCGACGATCACAAAGAGAGGATTGACATTTACATTGCCACCTACAATATTGGGGGTTAGAATATTATTCTCTGTAAACTGAACCAGGATGAAAAGAATAAGGACCTTTACCCCGTTTGTTATCGGATCATCTGTTGTGAGAAGAACAAACAAAAAGGGTATTGACCCGCCCATGAGAGTGCCGAAATAAGGGATAAAATTAACGAAAGCAGATATGATGCCCAGCAAGATAGCATAATCAATCCCGATTAGCAACAACCCTGTTGAATTAATCACACAGAGTATCAATACAACTAATGTCATACCACCCATATACCTTTCGGCGACTGTAGCTATATCTCTTAAGATGTTCATAGCAACAGCTTTTTGACTTTCCTTTACAACATGCAGGATAAAATATGCCAGCTTGGTGCGGAAATAGAGGAAGAGGAAGACATATACTGGCATAAGAAACAGCTTAACAAGAGTGCCGGTGGTGGCGGTGAACACCCTCCCCAGGCCGCTTCCCTCGGTTGAAAAGAAAAGCATTACCCTTTCCAGAAGAATATTCTTCATCCCGTCATCCTCCATCCCAAATAAATCCTCAAGACTGTACTGAAGGGTTTCGATATTACTTAAAGCCTGTGCCTTTATTTTTTCAAAATCAGCGAACATTTTATTTAACTGACTGTAAAATAAAAGCATAATTCCTCCTATGATAATAATGGCAGCGAGAATGGAAAGGAGAATTGACAGAGCTTTTGGAAGACCCTTTTTCTCAAGGAAGTGTACAACAGGATAGAGAAGATATGCGAACAGGAGGGCAAGAACCAGGGGAAATAGAAAAGTCTTGGCTTCAATGATACCATATATAAAAAGTATCGGTATCAACAAGTATAATGCAGTTCGAAGTAGTGGTACTACGGTCTTCATTTGTCAATAAAAGATCTCCTGGTTTTGATTCACCCTCAGCATCTATCAGCCTGTTATCTTCTTACCCCCAGGATATTTGCCAACAGGCTTATCACAAATAACACCACAAAGATCCAGAACAGGATTTTTGCAATTGCTGCCGCCCCGGCAGCTATACCTGTGAATCCGAATATAGCGGCTATAATGGCCAGGATCAGGAATAAAATTACCAATCTTAACATAATCTTTAGTTTTAGTTAAATAAATTCATATAATTACTTGCACTATACACCTGTGTAAGCTTGTTTTTTGTTTTTATATTCCTGACAATAGCTATGCATAATCATGCCACAGTTTTAAGCAAATTCTTTAAACAGCTGATTAACTGACATTAACATGAATCTTTTCAGAAATAATTGTCAACTCACGTGACATAGTTATGTGAAATATTTCTACAAAATGGCAAATACTTCCCCGTAGCTGTTAATTCCCACCAGTGTAATTCTGTTAGCTTTTATCCTGCTTTCTAATAAAAGGATTTAATCACAGGTAATCCGGAACCCTCTCATAAAATGGCCTGCATTTTGTTTTTCTTAACCGGTAATTTCATAATATTTCCTGAGTTAATCATTGTTAATGAATTTAAATCTTCAAGATACTAATAACTGCTTTATCAGAAGTTATCCTCTTTTTATGTAATGTAATTACTTATATTAGTCGACTGATTTTGCGCGAAATAAATTTCCTCATCCTGTCTTCAAAACGGGATGGACGGGTAGTAAGTACCATAGGTTCATACAATGCCATTGCGTTGGTAAGTACAAGGTTTTCTGTTCCGAAGGTCATATTCACATTGACAAGGGCCAGGGTATAAAATGCAAGGGGGCTGCCAAAAATCATCCTAACCAGGGGACGCGATAAAGGATTGATATATTCCAGCATATCCTGATATCTCAGCAGGGTGGTAGGAGTTACCACCATCTGAAGATTCATATCGTTGAGTGAACAGGACAGGCTGAATTCACCAGCTTTTACGTTTTTTTGGTCAGGTTTTAACTGTGTTCGCTTTATCTGATCCATATGGTTGTAGCTCAGCATTATCGAATCACCTTTGCACACCATAAATGTACTGATATTACGACTGTTCAGCCAGGGGCGGAAACGGAATTCATTAATGGCAATCTTTATGTCTTAGTGAATGATCTTCAGCCATGCCCAGCGAACCAATACATCGTCCCAGAACAGCAGATTTGCATGGAACGGTTGTTTTGTACCTGTTTCCCAGAATGTATGGTCATAGTATCCGTGGGCATTTGAAAGCTTCGTAGTTGACTGCCCGATGGTCACAGAACCGTTCACCTTGCCTTTAGGGATCGAAGGAATCCAGGAAAAGACCCCTTTTCGTTCCTGGTCATAGAAAGTAACCTTTTCTCCAAAGGGTAGCCAGGAATTGGCAATAGGTTCAATATATACATCCATAAGGATATGTTCCAGGTTCACCTGAATATGATATTCTGTTTTGCGAGAGTAAGGATTTTTATGTCCCCTGATCGTGCTTTCTCCCAACGTGATATGGTAAGGTTCTTCATTGATATTCAATTGTTCAAGAGAGATCCGGCGTGTCATAGAGCTTACTCCCTGATCAGGTGTGTATGCATGAAAGCTTATAAATACCCGGGTTTCTTTTTTCAATGGATCTGGACCGTACGTGAACTGGACAACAAATACCGAATCATTTAACGTATCATAAACATCGGCATACCATATCTCCATGTTTCCCAGTTGGTCAGGTGGATGGTAAAATTCATCAGGAATAAACGGGGCGGGGTCGAGGTGAATGCTGCGATCCTCCACAACAGCATTATCTGAAATTATACCATGGTGTATGTATTCGGTCTGCATGATGTGTAGCCTTCCCTGAAATTAAGACAGTCTAAATTTAAACAAATTGACAAAATACCTCGATATCCTGGCAACAAAACTGGCACCGGGCAGAGCGTTAAAAAATAGCCCGGTGGGCTATTTTAGTGAAGGAGCCAGACTGCCGTGGTGGCTTCGAGACCAGCGAGTAAAAGAAAAGCCCTCCTTCGTTAAAGCTTCGGAGGGCGGAGGTGGGCCCAGCTGGGCTCCCTTCGACTCGCCCCGTATTCGGGGCTCGCTCAGGATAAACTTCTCGCCCGCCATGGGTACAAAACAAAAAGCCGCGCAGTGGCGGCTTTTTGTTTTGTGGGCCCAGCTGGGCTCGAACCAGCGACCCCCTGATTATGAGTCAGGTGCTCTGACCTGCTGAGCTATGGGCCCCTCGAAAATCATTGATTTTGCGGATTGCAATATTACAGCATTTCCTGAAAATATGCAAGTTTATTTGTCAGTCGCCTAAGCAGGTTTCCGGAACTCGATGAGGTAGCCGTAGTCATTCCATATATAATCCAAGCGTATATCCTCCATGTCAGATGGCACAAGGTCAACAGGCGGCACCACTTCTTCCTGCTTACCCATAATAAATCTCAACAGCTTGTTTGCTTTCTGTGTTTCATCGGCAATTACAATCTTTGTACCGGGCCTGGCAACACGTATCATTTCGTCAATTGCCTTCTTCTTGTCTCCGAAAAGGTTAATTGCACCCAGGTGAAAAACAGAATCGAATGATTCATCCCTGTAAGGTAAGGCTTCAGCATCGGCAAGGCATATCATAGCTTCGATCTCCCATTTCGCCAGGTTCTTCCTGCATAATTTAAGCATCTGCTTCTGTATGTCAAGTCCGTAATATTCACCGGCTTCAAACATTTCCTTCAGGTATTCAAAATTTTCACCCGCGCCTATCCCCGTTTCCAGCACTTTGTCACCACGTTTTATATCTAGTCTGCTCAAAACTTCACGCCTGGCCTTATCCGCACCTCCACATATAGCAAACATAAGATTGGTTGCCGGTGTATACACTTTTGCATATACTGACCGCACGAACTTAATCCATTTACCCGGATGTTGCAGCTCCTCACCCACAAGGAAATCAGGATAGTCAAGAAATGATCCGTAAACAGTACCACATGCACCACAGTTCAATTGAGTTAAGGACTTTGGACCATCATCTCGAAGCATTTTAATATCAAGTTTCGAGCCGCATTTAGGACACTGAAGAATCCTTAGGTAATTATCAGTAATATTCATAAGGTCAGTATTTATGATTATAACCAAGTTACAAAATATTTTTCTGCCTGGCTATCAATACCGCATTTAGTTATCTGTATTTCTTTTTATTATGTTAAGACTATTTGTTATATTTGAGTATATGCGACTTAAAAGATCCCCTATTCAATAAAACTTGCCCGATGAGAACCAAATTACTAATAACAGGTAGTTCAGGTACACTTGGCAGGGTACTTTTGAAAGCATTCGCCACCAGAGGCATTCCCGTGGTTGGTCTGGACATAAAACAAAACAATCCGGTCATCAACAGTGGGTCCATTAAATACTATAACTGCAGTATAACCGACCGGGGTTCCATGGCTGCCATCTTCAAAAAGGAAAAGCCAACACATGTACTGCATCTCGCCTGCTCTTATAACACCATCAGGGACCGTGATCTCGAATATGAAAATGATGTAGTGGGATCTAAGAAGGTGATAGAAGTAACTAACGCAACACCTTCTGTGAAACAGTTTATTTATTTCAGCTCTGGCGCAGCCTACGGTGGTGTCAAGAAAAATAAGCCGTGGCTGAGCGAAGACACTCCACTCAGGCCGGGAAAGTACAGGTATGGTTTGAATAAGAAATGTATTGAAGAAAAACTTCTAAAAGCAAAGCTCCGACCCGGCTTAAAGACGGTGATATTGCGGATATGCACTGTTGTAGGCCCGGGATATGATAAGGACCGGAGTGTCGTTTCCATTCTTATCAAATTCCCTTATATGTTGAAGATGTGCAAGAGCAATATGGTACAGTTCCTGCACGAAGAAGACTTCGTGGAGATAATGTACCATGTTATCAATGACGGCGAGGCAGAGGGCGTTTTCAACCTTGCTTCTGACACTGCTGTGATTGTAAAGAACCTGGTACCGGGCAAGAAATATGTTCACATCCCCTTATGGCTTCTGAAAAGCATTTTCACTATTCTGTGGAATCTTAAGTTACTTAACCTTCAACCTGCATGTCTTTCATACAGTGTTTATCCTGTAGTCATTGATCCTTCACGGATCATCAAAAGGTACAATTACAGGTTCAGGTATTCATCTAAAAAAGCCTTCGAGGAAACAAAAAAGAAGAATATGCTCAATCCCAAGGAAAAGTTATGAGCCATTTATTCTAGCCTTTTTTTGTCGCTTCTTTCAATCGCTGAATGTGTCCCCTGCCCAGGCCTTTAACCTCACAAGCCAGTTCAAAATAACGCTTTATTTTCTCATCCGGCAGCATTCCAAAGCAGTCGATTATAGCAGCAGGTTGCCCTATTAGTTTGATCACCTCATCCGGATCAAGGTCAAGGTATGCTTCATGAGGCACGGCAAAGATAACTGCTTCAGCATCATTAAGCGCCTTCTCCAGGTCCTGTTCCACATGCAGGTCCTTCAGTTTCTCCTGGCTCCGGAAAAACTGTGCCTTGCTCTGACCCTCCCCGGGATATGTGTCCTGTTTTTCAAATTCCCACCAGTGCTCGACGTAAGGATCATGAACCTTTATTTCAGCACCCATTTCAGCCAGTTTCCGAATCACTATCTCAGAGCCACTGTACCTCGTATCACCTACATCCTGGCGGTATGCAGCCCCCAGTACCAGGACGTCGGCTCCTGCTATAGCCTGGCCCATATTACGCAGTGCATCACGGGTAAGCTGTGCTACGTGCAGTCCGCGTGTGTCGTTAATATCAATAGCAATGGGTGTGATTTTGAATATATCATCTTCAAAACCAAGGATATGTTTATAAGCCCATATACCAAGTCCCCCGTCCTTAGGCAGGCAATAGCCGCCTATTCCGGGTCCCGGGAAGATTATATTGCTGTGTGTGGGCCTGACCTTTATTGCTTCTATCACCTTGATAAGATCCACGCCGTTACGTTCAGCAAACAGGCTCCATTCATCGAGGAAGGCCAGTATGGTAGCCCTGTAGCTGTTCTCAACTATTTTTGCCGTTTCAGATTCGATAGGCCTGTCCATGACCGTTAGGGGATATTCATCGGTGTTCAGCACTTCATTTAGGAACTTCACCACCTTCTCCCTCGCTGTGTCATTTATACCGCTGCACACCCTCCAGAAATCACGTATGCTGGCTACATAATTGCGTCCCGGCATTACCCTCTCATAGCTGTGGGCCAGGAGGGGATCGGATGATATACCCCTTCTTTTGAATATCTTTTTCATTATGGGATAGGCCACCTGCTCTGTTGTGCCGGGTGCCACTGTTGTTTCTATCAATACCAGTGCTGTGGGAGGAATATGTTCCGCTATCACACCCAAAGATGATTCCAGTGCAGCCATATCGGTATGGCCCGAACGGACATTGCCCAGGTCTTTCTTTATATAGTCACACTGCACATCCACCACCACCACATCTGCCAGTTTCAGTACATCATAGGTATAGGTTGCGATAAGTGTCTTTTTCTCATTGACACAACGGGCTATCATCGGGTCCACCTCCGGATCCTCCGCCTTAACGGGAGAAATGCCGCGGTTGAGCAGTGGTATCTTCCAGTAGCTTCGCACGCTGGGACGCTGCATACCAATGACAAATTTAGATGGTTCCCCTTTTTCGTTTTCAGTATCGGCAACAATGGCAGCCATGACGGCACCCACGAAACCGATTCCCATAACAACCACTATTTCACGACCCCTGTCACGTTCTTTCTCAACACGTTCTTTTAATTTTTCAAATTCATTTTTATAATCACCGGGCTGTGGCAAAGAAAATTTTTCACCGCTTGGACTGATGGAGAAGTTTTCATTCATTTTACTATTTCATTTTATTCCTTTCAGACAGGAAGGTTAGACTTATTTTTTCCTAAATCTACAAATAATTGGTGTAATCTGCCAAAGTGGTAATTTTTACCTCTTATTAATTATTAATAAAGGTATCTCTAGGCTTCTTCAACAATAGTCCATCCCATTTGGTCGGCCAGTGCATAGGCCTGATCTTTGAGATCGTCATTTTCTATGGCCCCCGTAAAAACCCCCAGGCAGTTGATGCTTATTGCGTTGGCGTCATGCTGCTTCATAACCTGCTTCATCCCGAGATACATGGCTGCTGAATTTTCAAGTTCTTCAAAGGGGACCTCTACAACCTACGTATAATATTGAATTGCTTAACTGCTTTCACCAGGTCATTGGTATCAGAGGAAGCCACAAAACCCAGGTTGGGTGTATTGTTTCTTATGAAACCGGCTGTATAGACAAGGAAGTGTGGGTGGGGGCAGGGGGCAGGGAGCAGGGGGCAG